>NZ_JBJMIE010000540.1:0-15379 GCF_045807065.1 Actinophytocola sp.
AGCGCTACCCCGGCGCCTTCGTCGCCTCGCCGAGCATGCCGTGGGCCTGGGCGTTCGACGACAAGCTGGCGCCGCAGTCCGGGCCGTACCACCTGGTCTGGCCGCGCGACCAGTACCAGATCGCGACGGCGCTGCTCGCCGAGGGCGACCGCGGGGCGGCCGAGCGAGCGCTGGACTACATGTTCACCCGGCAGCAGCGGCCGGACGGCCACCTGCCGCAGAACACCACCGCCGACGGCACGCCGTACTGGCCCAACGTCCAGCTCGACGAGACGGCGTTCCCGCTGGTGCTGGCCCGGCAGCTGGACCGCAGCGACGCGCGGACCTGGGCCCACGTCAAGAAGGCCGCCGACTACCTGCTGTCCTTCCGGCAGGACGGCCGGGCGGCTCCGTACACGGGCCAGGAGCGTTGGGAGGAGCAGAGCGGTTACTCCCCCGCGACGATCGCGGCGGAGATCGCGGGGCTGGTCTGCCTCGCGGACCTGCTGACCCGCGCCGGCGACACGGCCGGCGCGACCCGCTACCTGACCGTCGCCGACCGGTGGGCGTCCGGCGTGGAGGGGTGGACGGTCACGCACAACGGCCCCCTGTCGAGGGATCCGTACTACCTGCGCCTGACCAAGGACGGCGACCCGAACGCCGGCACCACCTACAACCTGGGCGACAACAACGTCGGCGAGGTGGACCAGCGCGCGGTGGTCGACCCGAGCTTCCTGGAGCTGGTGCGCCTCGGCGTCCGCCCGGCCTCCGACCCGGTCATCCGCAACACGATCGCGGTGGTGGACACCGCGCTGGGCGAGCGGACGCCGGTCGGCCAACTGTGGCACCGCTTCACGAACGACGGCTACGGCGAGCAGGCGAACGGCGGCCCGTGGAACGTGAACTGGCCGTCGCCGACCCGCACGTACGGCCGGCTGTGGCCGATCTTCGCGGGCGAACGCGGCGAGTACGAACTGCTGGCGGGCGACCCGCGAGCCGCCCGAGGCCGCCTGAACACCATGGCGGCGACCGCGAACAGCGGGTTGATGCTGCCGGAACAGGTGTGGGACAACGAGGCACCACCCGGCGTCCGGCCCGGCACCCCCACGACGTCCGCGACGCCGCTCGCGTGGACCCACGCGCAGTACGTCCGCCTGGCCTGGTCGCTGACGGCCGGCCACCCGGTCGAAATGCCGTCGGTGGTGGCCTGCCGGTACACGGGCGCCTGCTAGTGCCACCGCCGGAGTGACCGGCGCTGATCAGTGGCGGGCGCTCCGCAGGGAGGTCGAGGCGGCCTCGGCGACGGCGGCCGCGACCGTGGACAGCGCCGGCAGGTCGAGCTTCCACTGCTGCCAGTACAGCGGCACCTCCACCCGCCGGTCCGGGGCCAGTGCCACGAGCGCGCCCGACCGCAGCCGGGGCGCCGCCTGTTCCTCCGGCACCATGCCCCAGCCCAGCCCCGCCACGACCGCCTCCACGAACACCTCCGAGGCCGGAACGTAGTGCCGCCACTCGCTCGCCCGCGCACCGCCGAGCGCGCGGACGAACCTGTCCTGCACGTCGTCTCGCCGGTCGAACATCACGACGGGCGCGCGGGCCAGGTCGTCGAGCAGCGACCCCGTCAGCCAGCGGGCCGCGAACACCGGGGCCGCCAGCGGCAGGTACCGCAGGTGCCCGAGCAGGCGCACCGAGCAGCCCTGCACCGGCGTCGCCGACGACGTCACCGCCGCCATCACCGTCCCCTCCCGCAGCAGCGCCGTCGTGTGGTCCTGGTCCTCGCGGTGCAGTTCGAAACACACGCCGGGGACCCGCGCGAGCGCCGGCAGGAACCACGTTGCCAGCGAGTCGGCGTTGACCGCGAACGGCACCCGCACGGGCTCCCCCACGCCGCGGAGCTCCGCGCGCGCCTCCTGCTCCAACGCCGTCAGCCGCCGCGCGAACCGGACGACCACCTGCCCGGACTCGGTCAGCCGCACCGGTTTCGTGCGCGTCACCAGCACGCTGCCGGTGCGCTGTTCGAGCGCCTTCACTCGCTGGCTCACCGCCGACGGCGTCACGTGCAGCACGGCCGCGGCGGCGTCGAACGTGCCCTCGTCGACCACCGCGAGCAGCGTGCGGACCTGGTCGAGCGGAAATTCCGGCATCACAACAGCTAATGTTACGTTAAAATCTTTAGCTGTACTGTTGATTAGCGTCGCCCTAGCCTCGGGTTCGTGAGGGACGTCCTGCTGGCCGCTGTCGCCGGGTTCGGCACCGGCCTGTCGCTGATCGTGGCCATCGGCGCGCAGAACGCGTTCGTGCTGCGGCAGGGCATCCGCCGCGACGCCGTGCCGGCCGTGGTCGCCATCTGCGCCGCCTCGGACGCGGTGCTGATCGCCCTCGGGGTCGGCGGGGTCGGCGCGCTGGTGCTCGCTTTCCCCACGGTGCTGACGGTGGCCGGCGTCGCCGGCGGCGTCTTCCTGCTGTGTTACGGGTTCCTGGCGGCGCGGCGCGCGTTCCGGCCGTCGGCCATGAACATCTCGATGGGCATCTCGACCGCGCCCGGCACCCACCGCGTGGTCCTCACCTGCTTGGCCCTGACCTGGCTGAACCCGCACGTCTACCTGGACACGGTCCTGCTGCTCGGCACGGTCGCCGCCCACCGCGGCGACCTGCGGTGGGCGTTCGGGGCGGGTGCCGCGCTCGCGAGCCTGTGCTGGTTCGCGGCCCTGGGGTTCGGCGCCCGCCTCCTGACCGGCTTCTTCGCCCGTCCGTCGTCGTGGCGGGTCCTGGACGCCCTGGTAGCCGCGACGATGGTCACGATCGGGGTGACCCTCGTGACGGGCGCCGGCTGAGCCGCCCAGCGGTTGACTGACACAAAACTTTGGCGCTTCCAAAAATTCCCGCTAGGGTGGCGTCGTGGCACGAGAGGGCGGACTCCGGGAACGCAAGAAGGCGCGGACGCGGCAGCACATCGCCGACACCGCCGCACGGCTGTTCGCCACCCACGGCTACGAGCAGGTCTCCATCGTCGATGTCGCGCGGGCCGCCGAGGTGTCCGACCAGACCGTCTACAACTACTTCCCGGCCAAGCAGGACCTCGTGCTCGACCGCGCCGAGGAGTTCCGCGAGCGGTACTCGCGGGCCGTCCTCGATCGGGCGAGCGGGACGAGCCCGGCCGCCGCGCTGCGTGCCGTGGCGCGCGAGGACGTCGAGCGGCACCGCCACACCGACCTCGACCACGCACGCGGCGAGCACCCGGCACTGTGCGCCAGCAGCGCCACCGTCCGCCGCTTCACCCTCGAGATCCGCGACCAGCACACCGACGCCGTCGCCGCCGCGATCACCGAGACCTGCGCCACCGTCCACCCCGCGGTCGCCCGTGCCCACGCGGCCGCGCTCATCTCGGTCTTCCAGCTGATCGTCGACCGCATCGGCCGCGGCGTCCTGGAGGGGACACCTCCCGATGTCGTGGCCGACGAGCTGGCACCCGCGGTCGAGGCGGTCTTCGACGACCTCGACCGCCACTTCCACCACGCCCACCCCACAACCGGCGCCTAGCCCCGATCACGCCCCGACGCCCGCGCACAGCCGTGCCAGCAACCGACTGGAGAACTCACATGCCCACCCCTGTCACGATCGTCGGCGCCGGCCTCGGCGGACTCGTCCTGGCCCGCGTCCTGCACGTCCACGACATCCCGGTCACGGTCTACGAGGCCGAACCGTCGCCGACCGCCCGCGCGCAGGGCGGGATGCTCGACATCCACGACGACACCGGCCAGCCGGCACTGGCGGCGGCCGGCCTCACCGAGGAGTTCCGCGGCCTCGTCCTGGAGGGCCGCCAGGCGATGCGGGTCCTGGACCGGAACGGGACCGTCCTGTTCGAGGAGGCCGACGACGGCACGGGCGGACGCCCCGAGGTGCAACGCGCCGAGCTGCGCCAGCTCCTGCTCGACTCCCTGCCCGCCGGCACCGTCCGGTGGGGCCACAAGGTCACCGGCACCCGCTCGGTGGGCGAGGGCCGCCACGAGGTGGCCTTCGCCGACGGCGCCACCGTCGTCACGAGCCTGCTGGTCGGCGCCGACGGCGCCTGGTCACGGGTCCGGCCGCTGCTGTCGGCCGCCACCCCCGACTACGTCGGCACGTCGTTCGTCGAGACCTACCTGTTCGACGCCGACACCCGCCACCCCGCCGCCGCGAAGGCCGTCGGCGGCGGGTCGCTGATCGCACCCGCACCGGGCAGGTCGATCCACGGCCACCGCGAGAGCGGCGACACCCTGCACGCCTACGTGGAACTCACCAGACCGCTGGACTGGTTCGCCGCCATCGACTTCACCGACACCGCCGCGGCCACCACCCGGATCGCCCGGGAGTTCCACGACTGGGCTCCCGAACTGACCGCCCTGATCACCGACACCGACACCCCGCCGGTCCTCCGCCCGCACTTCACGCTCCCGATCGGGCACCGCTGGGACAGGGTGGCGGGAGTCACCCTGCTCGGCGACGCCGCCCACCTCACCGCCCCGAACGGCGAAGGCGCCAACCTGGCCATGCAGGACGGCGCCGAACTCGCCACGGCCATCGCCGCGCACCCCGACGACGTCGAGACCGCGCTCACCGAGTACGAACGAGCACTGTTCGCCCGCAACGCCACAGCCGCCACCGAACTCGCCATCCCCGAGCACATCACGGCCGAGGACGTGGTCAACTTCTTCACCCAGAGCAAGCGGAACGCCTGAGGCGCGGTCGCGAGGTCGAACCGCACGCCGGAGTCGCGGTGGGTGACGGTCTCCGGGGCGGCCGCCAGGCGTGTTCACCGCGGTCGGGACAACCGGGGCGCTATAGGGTCAGCTGCCGTGGAACCGATGCCGTCGCAACTGCTGACCGATCCCACCGACGCGCTGTCCTCGGTGCCCGCCGCGGGCTCGCGGCGCGCCACGCCGGTGGTGGGGCACCTGCGCTTCTACTACGGGCCGATGGACTGCGGGAAGTCGACGCTCGCGCTGCAGGTCGACCACAACCAGGCGCGCCAGGGGCGCAGGGGGCTGCTGCTCGTCCACCACGACCGGTCCGGGAAGCCGCAGATCACGAGCCGTATCGGGATCACCCGGCAGGCGCTGGAGGTGCAGGGGGACGTCGACCTGCGCGACCTCGTCCGCGCGCGGTGGGCCGAGGGGCTGCGGGTCGACTACCTGATCGTCGACGAGGCGCAGTTCCTCACCCCCGACCAGGTGGACCAGCTGGCCGAGCTGGCCGACGACGTGCAGGTGGACGTGTACTGCTTCGGCATCGCCACCGACTTCCGCAGCCGGATGTTCCCCGGGTCGCGGCGGCTGTTCGAGCTCGCCGACGAGCTGGAGCCGGTCCAGGTGGACGTGCTGTGCTGGTGCGGGCTGCCGGCGCGGTTCAACGCGCGCGTGTCCGACGGGGTGGTGATCCGGGCCGGCGACACGGTGCTCGTGGCCGACACGGACCGTGAATTACCACAGTCCGAGCCGCCGGCTACGGTGCGTTATCAAGTCCTGTGTCGCCGGCACTTCCGCGTGGGCGATCTGGGACCCGCCGTCGCCGGACGTGGCCAGCTCAGCTTCGCCTGAGGGCCATACTGGGGAACTGATTACCCCAAGTGGGCGACGTCATATGGCAATCCGGAGAGTCTCGCGTCACGAACATGTTTAAGGCGCATCTCTACGGTGGAAGCTATAGATACAGGGGTTGCCGCGGGTCACCGTGTGCGACGGAGTGCGATAGGTGGGAACGTTTTGGCGCGCTCTGACGTTGCACAAGGTGAGCACTACCCTGGCTTCAGCCTGTGTGCTGCGAGCCGAACGAAAGGACGTCGCCATGGCCGACCGTGTACTCCGTGGAAGCCGACTTGGCGCGGTCAGCTACGAGACAGACCGTAACCACGACCTCGCCCCCCGGCGGACGATCCGCTACGCATGCCCGAAGGACCACGATTTCGAGGTCCCCTTCTCCGATGACGCCGAAGTGCCGTCGATGTGGGAGTGCCGGCTGCACGGTACCGCGTCCAAGCTTATCGACGGCTCGGAGCCCGAGACCAAGAAGGTCAAGCCGCCGCGCACGCACTGGGACATGCTCCTCGAGCGCCGGACCATCCCGGAGCTGGAGGACCTGCTCTCCGAGCGGCTGCAGGAGCTGAAGGTCCGTCGCAGCCGGTCCGCGTAACGGCCCTCTTCACGTTTGTCCGGATGCCCAGGTCGGTGCGGAACCGACCTGGGCATCCGGCATGTTTCAGCTGTTCGACGCCACCTCGTAGTCCTTGACGCGCATCGAGTCGTGCATGCGGACACCCTTGTCGTTCAGCTTCGCGAGTGCCCTGCTCACCCCCGCGGGCAGCGCCGACACCAGCCGAGCACCGGTCACCAGCCCCCACACCCCCAGCCTGGAGTTGGGGATCAGCGTCTTCGCCGCGCCCAGGGCGAAGGTCCGGCTCTGGCGCACGATGTCGATCATCTCCCGCTCGTAGGCCGGGAACGCCCTCTCGTGGTCGCCGCCGGCCTCGGCCAGCTCGCCGGCCAGGACGTACGCCCCGAGCACGGCCAGGCTCGTGCTGCCACCCACCGCGGGACCCGGGCAGAAGCCGGCGTCGCCGACGAGCGTGACGCGGCCGCGCGACCAGGAGTCCATGCGCAGCTGGGTGATCGAGTCGAAGTAGAACGCGGGGGTCCGGTCGATCTCCGCGAGCCACTCGTCCACCTGCGGGTGCATGCCCGCGAACGTCGACCGCAGGATCTCCTTCTGCCGCGGGACGTCCCGGTGGTGGCAGTCCAGCTCGTGCTCGCTGCGGAACAGGAAGACGATCCGCTCGTCGGCCAGGGGCCGCGCCCCGTACCGGCCCACCGTGCGCCCGGGGTGGACGTGGCACACGAACTCGCCGTCCAGCGCGCCCTTCGGCGCGGTCAGCACGGCCAGGTGCCCGCCGATGAAGTACGCCGGCTGGTCGGGGAAGACGAGCCGACGCACGCCTGAGTGCAGCCCGTCGGCGCCCACGACGATGTCGAACCGCCGCGGCGCGTGCTGCTCGAACGAGACGAGGTCGTCCTCGATCGACGTGATCGAGTCGCCGAAGACGTACTCGACGTCGGCGGTCGTGGCGTCGTAGTAGATCTCACTGAGATCGTCCCGCATGATCTCGACGTGCCGGTCGGACACGGCGCTGAAGATCTTGGTCATGTCCACCGTGGTCGGGGTGCGCCGCCCCGCGCGGTAGGCGGTCATCCGGGTGGTCCCGGTCGCCTTCTCCTCGATGCGCGGCAGCACGCCCATGCGTGCGGAGATGTCCATGCCGGGGCGGAACAGGTCGACGGCGTGACCGCCGGTCCTGCGCAGTGTCGGGGCACGCTCGACGACCGTGACCTGGAAGCCGTGGCGGTTCAGCCAGTACGCGAGTACCGGACCCGCGATGCTGGCCCCCGAGATGAGGATCCTCATTGCGCTGTACTACCACTTTCTCCTCGCGCGAGGACCCGCCGCGCGACATCGTCCAGCCACTGGTCGACCCCGGTGTGATCCACTCCGTCTGGGCCAGACCATACTTTCGACTGGTTTAGACCAATGCGGCATCGTGGTAACTCTCGGGAGCACACCCTGCACCGAGGAGTGACCATGAAGATCCGGCTGCTGGTGGCGGCGCTCGCCACCCTGCTCGTGTCCCTGCCCATGGGCTCGGCGACCGCCGACGTCGCGCCGCGACGCGCGTTCGTGGTGAGCGAGGCGCAGTTCGACCAGATGTTCCCGAACAGGAACTCCTTCTACAGCTACAGCGGTCTCACCGCGGCCCTGGACAGCTTCCCGTCCTTCGCCACCGCCGGCGGCGACACGGTGAGCAGGCAGGAGGCGGCGGCGTTCCTGGCGAACGTGTCCCACGAGACCGGTGGGCTGGTCTACGTCGTGGAGCAGAACCAAGCCAACTACCCGACCTACTGCGACTGGAACCAGCCGTACGGGTGCCCGGCCGGCCAGGCCGCCTACTACGGCCGTGGCCCGATCCAGCTGAGCTGGAACTTCAACTACAAGGCCGCCGGTGACTACCTGGGCATCGACCTGCTGGACGACCCGTGGCAGGTCGAGAACAACGCGGCCGTCTCCTGGAAGACGGCGCTCTGGTACTGGATGACCCAGAGCGGTCCCGGCACCATGACCCCGCACGACGCGATGGTCAACCAGCGCGGCTTCGGCGAGACCATCCGCAGCATCAACGGCTCGCTGGAGTGCAACGGCGGCAACCCGGGCCAGGTCCAGAGCCGGGTGGACAACTACACCCGCTTCACGGGCATCCTGGGCGTCCCCACGGGCGACAACCTGTACTGCTGAGCGGGGCGGTTTCTCGTGACGTGGTGGCGCGGGGAGATACCCGCGCCACCTCAGCACGTCAGCGCTTGAACAGGGCCTTCAGCTGGGTGCCCCGGCGCCGCAGGCCCCACTTGGTCACCCGGATGAGGGCCTCACGGATGACGTCGACGCCCATCTTGGAGACGCCGAACTCGCGTTCGGTGAACGTGATCGGGACCTCGACGACCGTGAAGCCCGCCTCGATCGTGCGCCAGCCCAGGTCGATCTGGAAGCAGTAGCCGCGGGAGGCGACGTTGTCCAGGCGGAGCTTCTGGAGGGCCTCGCGGCGGTAGGCGCGGAAGCCCGCCGTCATGTCCTTCACACGGGAACCCAGAGCGAGCCGGGTGTAGGTGTTCGCGCCCCACGAGAACAGGTACCGGTGCTTGGGCCAGTTCACGACCCGGCCGCCGGGCACGTACCGGGAGCCGATCGACAGGTCGGCGTCCGCCAGCGCGTCCAGCATCCTCGGCAGGTCCTCCGGGGCGTGTGAGCCGTCGGCGTCCATCTCGACCAGCACGGCGTAGTCGCGCTCCAGGCCCCACGTGAAGCCGGCGACGTAGGCGGCACCGAGGCCGTTCTTCTCGGTGCGGTGCATGACGTGCACGTGCCCGTCCGACTCCGCCGCGAGTCGGTCCGCGATCTCGCCCGTGCCGTCGGGGCTGCCGTCGTCCACGATCAGGGCGTGCGCCTTCGGCAGTGCGGCACGTAGCCGGCCCACGATCCGCTCGATGTTGTCCCGCTCGTTGTACGTCGGGATCACCACGAGCACCGGCTCGAGCTGCTCCGCCATTCGTCACCCTCCTCACCGGCGCGTGTGCCGCGCCGGTCTGTCAACTCTCGGTCAGTTGCTTGCCCGGTTCCGCCGCCGGACCACGATCGCGACGACCAGCGCGCCGAGTCCGACGGCCGCCATCGCCCACTCCGCAGCAGGGCCCAGTTGGTCAGACAGAGTAGTCGTCGACCGTAGCGGCACCCGCTCGACCAGCGCCGCGGGCGTGAACAGGCCGGTCGACCGGATCACCGAGCCGTCCGGCCGGATGAACGCGCTCACGCCGCTCGTCGCCGCGACGGCCACCGTCCGGCCGTGTTCGACGGCCCGGACGCGGTCCATCGCGAGCTGCTGGTAGGTCATCTCGGTCCAGCCGAACGTCGCGTTGTTCGTCGGCACGGCCAGGATGTTCGAGCCCTTCACCGAGTCCCGCACCACGTCGTCGAACGCGACCTCGTAGCAGGTGGCGAGCCCGACGCGGGCGTTGGCCATGGGGAAGATCACGGGCTTGTCGCCGGGCACGAACTGCCCGGCCCGGTCCACGGCCGAGGTGAAGATGCGGAAGAACGACCGCCACGGCATGGTCTCGCCGAACGGCTGGAGCTTCCGCTTGGTGTACTGGCTGACCGGCCCCTTCTCGGGGTCCCAGAGCAGCACGGTGTTGCGCGGCAGGCCGTCGTCGCCGACGATCACCGAGCCGAGGGCGATGGGCACGCGGATCTCGCGGGCGGCGTCGGCGATGCGCGACCACGCGTCCGGGTTGCGGTACGGGTCGATGTCCGACGAGTTCTCCGGCCAGATCACGAGGTCGGGTTGCTTGGCGCGGCCCGCGCGGATGTCCCGCGCCAGCTGCTCGGTGCGGGCGACGTGGTTGTCGAGCACGGCCCGGCGCTGCGCGTTGAAGTCGAGCCCGGCACGCGGCACGTTGCCCTGGATCACGGCGACGGTCGCCTCGCCGTCGTTCGGGTCGGTGCCGACCAGCGGCAACGCGCCGAGGGCCGCCACGATCGGCAGCAGGAACGCCAGCGCGGGCGCGACCAGCCGGCGCGGCTGGCGGTCGACGAGCAGCATGCGGACCAGCGCGGCGAGACCGAAGGCGGTCATGGCGACGGCCAGCGCGATCAGCGGGGTCCCGGCGACGGCGGCGAGCGGCAGGAAGACGCCGTCCGGCTGGGAGAACGCGAGCTGGCCCCACGGGAAGCCGCCGAACGGGAAGAGCGAACGCAGGTACTCCCCCGCGACCCAGACGAACGCGGCCCACACCGGCCAGGCCGGCAGGACGCTCACGACCGCGATGCCCGCGCCGGCGAGCCCCAGCAACGCGGCCTCGGCGAGGCTGAGCGGCAGCCACGCAACGGCACCGACGAACTCACCGGTCCACGCGAGCAGCGGGATGAAGTAGCCGAGCCCCGCGCACAGCGTGTAGCCGAACCCGGCACGGGCACGGCGCCCGTAGAGCACGGCACCGAGCACGGCGACGCCGATCGGGGCGAGCCACCACACCGTGCGTGGCGGGTTACTGAGGTAGATCAGCACGCCGGCACCCGCCGACACGAGGACACGCAGGAGCACGTTTCGCCAGGCAGGCGTACGTACGTCCGTTTTGTCGGACACTGCGGGCTCGTCCGACGAGACTGCGGGTGCGATCACCCGACCAGCGTACGACGTCGCTTGTGTACTGCGTGTTGCAGCCGGATGCGTAACCGTGGGTCGCGCCTGCGACGCTCGCGCGCAACCGGTGGGGAGCACTGGCGACCGTTCGGCCCCTCGGCGTCGCCTGAGGACCTCCGTTCGCGGGATCCTTCAGTGGGTCGAGCGGAAGTTGGCGGCGTAGCGGGCCTGTTCGGCCTCTTCCTTGTCGCCCTTGCGCGCGTCGCGGGTGGCTCGGGCGATGCCGTGCTCGTACCCGTGCTTGACCGCACGCAGCTCGCAGCTCTCGTCCACGTACGACAGGGAGAAGTACACGCCGACGATGGCCACCAGCAGCACCATCGCCAGCCGCAGGGAAAGGGGGCCGGGGAGCAGCAGGCAGCCGGCCGCGATCGGGGCGAGGAGCACACAACCCCGCGCCGTGTGGCGAAGCAGCCACGTCCGGGCCGTGACATCGTGCAGCACCCACGGAGCCAGGCTGGCGGGTAGCCGACCACCTACCGCGTACCAGAGCCACTGCGCTGGATTCGGTCGTTCCATACTTAGTACTCTAACATTTAGTACACTAACTAACGGGTGATGTGAACCATGCCGACGATCGATCTGGGACCCGACCCGCTGGCGCTGGACCGGCAGGTCTGCTTCGCGCTGTCACTGGCGTCGCGCGGTGTCATCGCGATCTACCGGCCGCTGCTGGAGCCGTACGGGCTCACGCACCCGCAGTACCTCGTGCTGTTGGCGCTCTGGGACCGTTCACCGCGGTCGGTCCGCGACCTCGCGGAGACCCTCCGCCACGAGCCGGCGACCCTCTCCCCCATGCTCAAGCGGCTGGAGAGCCTCGGATACCTCACCAGGGCCCGCAGCGCCCGCGACGAGCGGGCACTGGCCGTCGAGCTGACCGACAAGGGTCGGGAGCTGCGGAAAGAGGCCGAGAAGATCCCGTACCGGGTCGTCGAGGCGCTCGGCATGGAGCTGTCCGAGCTGGAGGCGCTGCACGCGGCCCTCTCCCGAGTGCTGGCGGCCACTCAGAAGACCCCCGGGGACACCAGCCCGGTCTCGTAGGCAACCATCACGGCCTGCGCCCGGTCCCGGATGCCGAGCTTGAGGAAGATCCGGCTGACGTGCGTCTTCACCGTCTGCTCGGCCAGGACGAGACGCGCCGCGATCTCGGTGTTCGACTCGCCGCGCGCGACCCAGGTGAGGACCTCCCGCTCCCGCGGCGTCAGCACGTCCAGCCGGGGCGGCGTGCTCGCGAGCGTCGGTTGACGCGCGAAGTGCGCGATCAGCCGACTGGTCACCGCCGGCGCGAGCAGGGACTCCCCCGCGGCCACCACCCGCACCGCGGCCACCAGCTCCTCGGGCGTGGCGTCCTTGAGCAGGAAGCCGGACGCACCCGCCCGCAGCGCCGCGTACACGTAGTCGTCGATGTCGAAGGTGGTCAGCATCAGGACCCGCGCCGAGCTGTCCGCGAGCCGCTTCGTCGCCTCGACCCCGTCGAGCACCGGCATGCGCACGTCCATCAGCACGACGTCCGGCGCCGTGGCCGCACACACCTCGAGAGCCGCCTGCCCGTCGGCAGCCTGCCCAACCACGTCGATGTCCTCCTGCGCGGACAGCAACGCCGCGAACCCGGCCCGCACCATGTCCTGGTCGTCGACCACCACGACCCTGATGGGCTCCCCCATCAGACCTCCTTCCTGACCCTCGATCCCGGCACGTGATTCAGCAGTGGGTTGGTCGGTTGCGCAGGACGTCGGCCAGCACGCGGACCTCGGCAGCGTCCCACGTTGACGCGGCACATCCCGGGAGCACGACGATCTTTGCGACGCGGCGGGTGCCGCAGCCGGGGCGTGTCCGCAGCGCCCCACGGGCGCTTGGCGGCACATCCGAGGGCGTGTTCGCGGCACGCCACAGCGCCGGCTGCGCGCTCGGCGCCACCGTCCACGGCATGCCCGAGGCACGCCCACGGCGACCCCCGCAACGCTCGGCGCCACCATCCACGGCATGGCCAAGGCACACCCACGGCGACCCCGCAGACGCTCCGGGGCAGCGCGGCATGTCCGGGAGCCTGTGGGCGGCATCGTCCGCAGCATGCCCGAGGCACGCCCACGGACAGCGACCCGCGGCGCTCGGCAGCATGCCCAAGGCACACCCACAGCACCCCCGCAACGCTCGGCGACACCATCCACGGCATGGCCAAGGCACACCCACGGCGACCCCGCCAGCGCTTGGGGGGCACCGCAACATGTCCGGGGGCGTCCTGGCGTGGGCGGCGGCGTGGCGTGGGCGGCGGCGTGGCGGCGGCCCGTGTCGTGGGCGGGTTCCCGTGTGGGTGGTCATAGGGGTAGGGACGCTCGTAGGCGCCAGCCGCCTGCTGGGTGGTCTACCTCGAACGTGCCGCCCAGGAGGGTGGCTCGTTCGCGGAGGCCCGTCAGACCGTGGCCCTGGCCCTGACCCTGGGAGTGGGAGTGGGTGCGGGCGTCGGTGGCCGGGGATGGCTGGGGTGTTGGGCGTTCGTTCGTTACCTCCAGGTGTAGAGCTTCCTCGGATCTGACGATGTCCACCCACGTGCGGGCCTTGCCGGCGTGGCGGACCACGTTGCTCAGGCCCTCCTGCACGATGCGGTACGCGGCCAGCTGCACGATCTGGGGCAGGTCGGCCGTCTCGGCTGTCAGGGTCAGGGTTACCGGGGTGCCCGCGGCGGTGATGCGGTCCACCAGCGCCGGCACGTCCGCCAGCGTTGGTTGCGGGGTGCGGTTCGGGTCCGCGCCGTCGTCGCGCAGGGCCGACAGCAGGCCGCGTAGTTCCGAGAGCGACGTTCTCGCCACGTTGGCGATCTCGGCGAACTCCGTGACCGCCTCCGGGGGCAGGTCCCGGTGCCGGAACCGCGCCGTCTCCGCCTGCACCGTGATCATCGACATGTGGTGGGCGACCACGTCGTGGAGTTCGCGGGCTATGCGGGCGCGTTCTTCGACCACCGAGCGCAGCTCGCGTTCCGTCGCGCTCACCTGCCGCTCCCGCACCAGTTCGGCCGCCATCCGGCTCCGGCCGTGCACGAAGTCACCCACGATCATCGCGATCCCGGACGTGACCACGACGACCACGCCCGTTGCCCAGTTGTCGCCGCCGCCCGGCCAGAACGCCAGCACCAGGTAACCGCCGGCCAGGATGCCGAACATGGTCAGGGACAGGTTCCGCCGGCCCAGCGACGCGACCATCCCGGCCACCGCCGTCACCGCCATGACGTTCGTGACCGCCCACGGCCACGGCTCGCTGCGCGAGACAGGTTCGCTCACGCCAGCGGTCAACGCCGCCGCGGCCAGCACCGCCACCCACGCCGCCACCGGTCGCCTTCGGTAGAAGAACAGCGGTGCGACCCGCACGGCACTGAGCACCATCGCCACGAACGGCCTCGTGCCGTAGTGCTGGACCAGGTCCAGGACACCGAGTGTGAACAGCGCGGCCACGGTCGCGCCGAGGCCCAGGCGGCGGATCAGCACGGGGATCTCCTGAGCGCGGCGAAGTCAGACGGCCTCGACGAGGGCCCTGCCCTGCAAGCGGCGGATCGCCGCCATACAGATGACCTGCATCCCCAGCGCTGCCATGGCGTGGACGAACCAGGCGCCGATCAGCGTCGGGCCGCCCCACGCTCCGCGTAAGAGCGGGTCCGCGGTGAGCGGATGGCCGACCGCGCCGATCGCGTCGGGACGCAGCGGATACAGCCAGCTGCTCCAGATCAGGAACAACACGAGCACCGCGAACGGGAACGCGGCGAACGACAGGGGCCCGGGCGCCAGACCCCACCGAGCCGCCAGGTGACGCCGGCCCGGCACCAGTGTGAGGGCGTAGAGGAGGTGCATGGCGTTGTGTTTCATGAGGACAACGCTAGGCGCGGGAGGGCGGGACGTCGTCAGACCACGGTTCGAACATGTGAGTCATACCGGGGTACTACGACAATGACCGACATGTTGCGACTGGGTTCGACCGTGCTCGGCGCGTCCGACGTGCGGCGCGCGACGGAGTTCTGGGCCCGCGCGCTGGGGTACGTGCCGCGGGACGAGGTCATCGACGAGAGGTTCGTGGTGCTCGCGCCCACTGACGGGGTCGGGCAGAACGTCTCGCTGATGCGCAGCGAGACGCCCCCGCAGGACAGGCCGCGCGTGCACCTCGACCTGTACGCCGACGACCCGGCCGCGGAGGTCGAGCGGCTGCTGGAGCTGGGCGCGTCCCGCGTGGACTGGCAGGACTACCCGCCGGACGCCGACTTCACCGTCCTCGCCGACACCGAGGGCAACCGCTTCTGCGTGATCGACAAGGCCGGCTAGCGTTCCGACAGGAGGTTGCGCCGGACCACCTTCCCCGTCGCGTTGCGGGGCAGGGCGCTCACGAAGATCACGTCGCGGGGCACGGCGAAGCGGGGCAGGTGCGCGTGGACGTAGTCCCGCACCACCGTGGGGCTGATCGCCGCGCCGGGCCGGGGTACCACGTACGCCGCGAAGCGCTGCCCGAACTCGCGGTCCGGCACCCCCACGACCGCCGCGTCGAGCACCTGCGGCAACGTCAGGATCAGCTCCTCGACCGGGCGTGGGAAGACGTTCTCGCCACCGGAGACGATCATGTCGTCGTCGCGGCCGGAGACGAACAGGC
>NZ_JBJMIE010000541.1:0-6496 GCF_045807065.1 Actinophytocola sp.
GAAGCTCGCGGGCTGCACCACGTCGACCCGCGCCAGGACACCGGGCGCGGCGTCGCCCCGCAGCACGTCCACCAGCGACCAGTCGACCCACGGCGCCAACGCGGCCGCGCACTCGGTGACCCGCTCGGCGAACACCGGAGAGGTGTCCAACAGCTCCCGGCCCATGCCCACCCACTGCGAGCCCTGGCCCGGGAACACCCACACCACCTTGCCGGGGTCCTCGGCGGCGACGCTGCCGGTCACGACCGTGGCCGCCGGCTCACCGCGTGCCAGCGCCGCCAGCGCGATCCGGGCCTCGTCCCGGTCGGCCGCCACGACGACGGCCCGTTCCACCAGCGCGGCCCGGCCCGACACCAGCGCGTGCGCGACCCCGGCGAGCGGGGCGTCCGCAGGCGGGGCATCGGCAAGGAACGCCGCCAGGCGGCCGGCCTGCCCCGCCAAGGACCCGGTGCTCCGCGCCGACACCACGAGCGGCAGGGTGTTGAACTGGCTCGCTCCGCTCGCGGTGTTGGACTGGCTCGCTCCGCTCGCGGTGTTCAACTCACTCGCTCCGCTCGCGGTGTTCAACTGGCTCGCTCCGCTCGCGGTGTTGGACTGGCTCGCTCCGCTCGCGGTGTTCAACTCACTCGCTCCGCTCGCGGTGTTCAACTGGCTCGCTCCGCTCGCCGGCGAGTCGGCGACAAGCCCGGCCGGTTCGGCAGGAGCCTCCTCCAGGACCAGGTGCACGTTGGTGCCGCTGATGCCGAACGAGGACACCCCGGCCCGGCGCGGGCGATCGGTGCGCGGCCACTGCCTGGCCTCGGTCAGCAGCTCGACCGCGCCGGCGGACCAGTCCACCTCGGTGGTCGGCGTCTCGGCGTGCAGCGTCGCGGGCAGCACGCCGTGTTCGAGGGCCTTGACCATCTTGATCACGCTGCCCACGCCCGCGGCGGCCTGCGTGTGCCCGATGTTCGACTTCAGCGAGCCGAGCCACAGCGGGTTGGCGGGGTCGCGGCCTTTCCCGTAGGTGGCGAGCAGGGCCTGCGCCTCGATGGGGTCGCCCAGCGCGGTGCCCGTGCCGTGTCCCTCTACCACGTCCACCTCGGACGGGGCGAGCCCGGCACTGGCGAGCGCGGCGCGGATGACCCGCTGCTGCGCCGGCCCGTTCGGGGCGGTGAGACCGTTCGACGCGCCGTCCTGGTTCGCGGCGCTGCCGCGGATGACCGCCAGCACCCGGTGCCCGCGCTCCCGGGCCACCGACAGCCGCTCCAGCAGCACGACGCCGACGCCCTCGGACAGGCCCATCCCGTCCGCGCCGTCCGCGTACGCCTTGCAGCGGCCGTCCTGCGCCAGGCCGCGCTGCCGGGAGAACGACAGGAAGGAACCGGCGGTCGCCATGACCATCGCACCGGCGGCCAGCGCCATCGAGCACTCGCCGGAGCGCAGGGCCTGCGCGGCCAGGTGGATCGCCACGAGCGACGACGAGCAGCCGGTGTCGATGGTGACCGCCGGACCCTCGAACCCGAACACGTACGACACCCGGCCGGAGGCGATGCACGGCGCCGCGCCGGTGCCCACGAACCCCTCCAGCTCCGGCGCGACCGCACCGGCGCCCGCGCTGGCGCCGTAGCCCTGGCTGGACACGCCGGTGAACACCCCGACGTCGGCGCCCTTGAGCGACAGGGCGTCGATGCCGGCCCGCTCCACCGCCTCCCAGGACGTCTCCAGCAGCAGCCGCTGCTGCGGGTCCATCGCCAGCGCCTCGCGGGGCGAGATGCCGAAGAAGCCGGCGTCGAACTGCCCGGCGTCGTGCAGGAACCCGCCCTGCCTGACATAGGAGGTGCCCGAGCGGTCGGGGTCGGGATCGAACAGGCCGGCCAGGTCCCAGCCGCGGTCGTCCGGGAAGTCGGAGACGGCGTCCACCCCGTCGGCCACCAGCCGCCACAGGTCCTCCGGCGAGGACACGCCACCCGGGTAGCGGCACGCCATGGCGACGACCGCGATCGGCTCGCGCGCCTGGTCCTCGACCTCCCGCAGCCGGACGCGGGCGTCGCGGGCGTCGGCGATGGCGCGCTTGAGGTAGTCGCGGAGTTGTACCTCGTCAGCCACTGAACTCAGCTCCCGGGATGGACGTGGTGGTGGTGTCAGCGCAACCGGTCGACGAGCGCGAACAGCTCCTCGTCGGTGGCGGTGTCGAGATCGTCGGTGGCGGTGGGGTCGGTGGCGGTGGTCCCGCCCTCGCCGCTCGCCTGCGCGGCGGCCAGGAGCTCGTGCAGCCGCAGGGTGATCCGGTCGCGGGCCGCCTCGTCCGCGCCGGCGATGGCCGTCTCCAGCCCGGCGAGTCCGGCCAGCACGAGGTCGGCGGGCGACCCTTCGTCGACGGCGAGCTCCACGCGCAGGTGGCGGGCGAGTGCCTGCGGGTTCGGGTGGTCGAACACGAGCGTCGCCGGCAGCTTCAGCCCGGTGGCCTCCCGCAGCCGGTTGCGCAGCTCCACGGACGTGAGCGAGTCGAACCCGGCGTCGCGGAACGCGGTGTCCGCCCGCACGCCGCCGCGGCTGCCGTGGCCGAGCACGACCGCGACCTGGGTGCGCACCAGCTCCAGCAGCAACGCCTCCTGCTCGGTCGCCGGGAGCCCGGTCAGGCGGCGGACCAGCCCGCCGTCCTCGGACGCCGCCCTGGCCGACTGGCGACCCACGCGCACCAGCCCGCCCAGCAGGGGTGGCACCGTTCCGCCCACCACCGCGTCGGCCCGGACCTCCCGCAGGTCCAGCTTGACCGGCACGAGCAGCGCGTGCGGGGACCCGACCGCGGCGTCGAACAGGTCCATGCCCTCCTCGGCGCCGAGCCCGCCGACGCCGCCGCGGCCCTCCCGGCGGGACATCCGCGACAGGGTCTCCTCGTCGATGGTGTCGCCCATGCCGGTGGCCAGCTGCCACGGCCCCCACGCGATCGAGAGCCCAGGCAGGCCCGCCGCGCGGCGGTGGGCCATCAACCCGTCGAGGAACGCGTTCGCGGCCGCGTAGCCGCCGCTGCCCGCGCCCATGAACACCGACGACGCGGACGAGTAGACGACGAACGCGTCCAGGTCCGCGTCCCGGGTCAGCTCGTCGAGGTGCCGCACCGCGGTCACCTTCGGCGCGAAGGCGGCGGCCAGCGCCTCGTGGGTCAGCGTGCCGATCACGCCGGCGTTGAACACGCCCGCGGTGTGCACCACGCTGGTCGGGCGGTGTTCGGCCAGCAGCGCGGCCACCTGCTCGCGGTCGGCGAGGTCGCAGGCGACGACGGACACGTCCGCACCCCGCGCGGTCAGTTCGGCGACCAGCTCATCGACACCGTCCGCGGCACGGCCCCGCCTACTGGCCAACACCAGCCGCCGCACCCCGTGGTGGGCGACCAGCTGCCGGGCCGCGAGACCGCCCAGGGTGCCGGCACCGGACACCAGGACCGTCCCTTCCGGACGGAACACGGCCCGTGTGGGCGCCGCCTCGGCACGCGTGAGGCGCGGCACGGCCAACGCGGTGCCCCGCACCGCGACCTGCGGCTCACCACACGCCAACACCGCACCCAACACCGGCGCCACGCCGGTACCGGCCACCGGATCGAGATCCACCAGTACGACCCGACCCGGGTTCTCCGCCTGCGCGGCCCGAACCAGGCCCCACACGGCCGACGCCGCCGGGTCGGTCACCGCACCGTCGCCGGCGGCCACCGCACCGCGGGTCGCGACCACGAGCCGTGCCTCGGCGACGTCGGCGAGCCACGCCCGCACGACGTCGAGCACCCGGCACGCGAGCGCGAGCGTCGCGTCCGGGCCGTCCCCGCCGACCGCCTCCAGGACCGCCACCGCGGGCACCTCCGCGCCCAAGGCGGCCACGTCGTCGGCGGTGGCCACCGCGGTCCAGGCGGGCACGGGTGCCGCCGCGGGCGGCGGCAGCTCCGTCCAGTCCACTGTGTACAGCGCGCCGCCGGCCGCCGTGCCCGCCGCCGCCGCGAGCTGTGCGGTGGACACGGCACGCAGCACGAGCGAGTCCATCGTCAGGACGGGGCCGCCGGTCTGGTCCGCGGCCTCGACGGTCATCGCGTCCGGGCCGCTGGTGACCCGCACCCGCAGCGCCGCGGCGCCGACGGCGTGCAGCCGCACCCCGTTCCAGGCGAACGGCATCACCGACTGCCCGGGCTCCGCCCCACCGGCCGCGGCGGCGATCGTCCCGGTCTGCAGTGCCGCGTCCAGCAACGCGGGGTGCAGGCCGAACCCGGTCGCGGCGTCCCGGTGCTCGTCGGGCAGGGCGACCTCGGCGAAGACCTCGGCGCTGTCGGCACTGCCGCGCTGCCACACGGTGCGCACGCCCTGGAACAGCGGCCCGTAGGCGTAGCCGCGTTCGACGAGGTCGGCGTAGAACGTCCCGACCTCGACCTCCCGCGCGCCGGGCGGCGGCCAGGCGGTGAAGTCGAACCCGGTGCCGCCGGCCGGGGTCGCGGACAGCGTGCCGGTGGCGTGCCGGGTCCAGGTGTCCGGACCGTCCTCGCGTTGGGAGAAGATGTCGACGGTGCGCGACCCGGTGTCGTCGGGTCCGCTCACCGCGACCTGCAGCCGTACCCCGCCGTGCTCGGGCACCACCAGCGGCGCCTCGGTGACGAGTTCGTCCAGCACCGGGCAGCCGGCCTCGTCGCCGGCCCGCAGGGCCAGCTCGACCAGCCCGGTGCCGGGGAAGAGGACCATGCCGCCGATCGCGTGGTCGGCCAGCCAGGGATGGGTCCGCAGGGACAGGCGTGCGGTGAACACGAGCCCGTCGGTCCGCGGCAGCCGCACGACCGCGCCGAGCAGCGGGTGGTCGGTGCCCGCCTGCCCCAGCGAGGCGACGTCGGTCTGGTCGGCCGACTGGAGCCAGTAGTGCTGGTGGTCGAACGCGTAGGTCGGCAGGTCCACCCGGCGCGGGACCGGCGGCAACAACGCGGCCCAGTCGAGGGCGACGCCGCGGACGAACAGCTCGGCCATCGACGTCAGCAGCCGCCGAGGGCCGCCGTCCTCGCGGCGCAGGGAGCCGGTCACCACGGCGTCGGCGTCGGTGGTGTCCACGATCTCGGTGATCGGCTGGACCAGCACCGGGTGCGCGCTCACCTCCACGAACACGCGGTGCCCCCCGTCGAGCAGAGCGGCGACGGCAGGGCCGAACCGCACCTGGTGACGCAGGTTCCGGTACCAGTACGCCCCGTCGAGCACACACGCGTCCCGAATCCACTCGCCGGTCACGGTCGAGAGGAACGGGATCTCCGGTGCCTGCGCGGCGATCCCGGCCAGTGCTTCGACAAGCGTGTCCTCGATGTCCTCCACGTGCCGGGTATGCGAGGCGTAGTCCACCGCCACCCGCCGAACCCGAACCCCATCGGCGGACAAGGCGTCCAGCACCTCGTCGAGTGCCTCGGCATCACCGGCAACCACCACCGAAGACGGCCCGTTCACCGCCGCCACCTCGACCCGGCCCGCCCACGGCACCAACCGCGCCACCGCGTCGACCTCGCTCAGTGCCACCGAGGCCATACCGCCGCGACCGGACAACTTCGCGGCAATCGCCTGGCTGCGCAACGCGACCACACGCGCGGCGTCCGCGAGGGACAGTGCACCCGCGACATACGCGGCGGCGATCTCACCCTGCGAGTGACCCACCACCGCATCCGGCACCACACCCACCGACGACCACACCGCCGCCAGGCCGACCATCACGGCGAAACACGCTGGTTGCAGGACGTCGACCCGCTCCATCGACGCGGGGTCGGTGTTCCCCCGCAGCACGTCCACCAGCGACCAGTCGACCCACGGCGCCAACGCCGCGGCGCACTCGCTGATCCGGGCCGCGAACACCGGCGAGGCGTCCAGCAGCTCCCGGCCCATGCCCACCCACTGCGAGCCCTGACCGGGGAACACCCACACGAGCTTCCCCGCCACGTCGCCGCGGCCGGTCACGACACCGGCGGCGTCCTCGCCGCCGGCCAGGGCGGCGAGTCCGGCCGACGCCTCCGCGGTCGACCCCGCCACCACCACGGCGCGGTCGCCCAGCACCGCACGACCCGTGATGAGCGCGCGGGCCACCGCGGGCAGGGGCGCGTCGGTGTGCTCGAGGAAGGCACTCAGCCGGGCGGCCTGTCCGGCCAGGGCGTCGGCGCCGCGCGCGGAGACCACCAGCGGCAGAGTGGTGAACTGGTTCGCTCCGCTCGCCGGCGAATGGGCCTGTTCCTCGGGTGCCTCCTCGATGATCAGGTGCGCGTTCGTCCCGCTGATCCCGAAGGACGACACGCCGGCCCGGCGCGGATGCCCGGCGCGGGGCCAGTCCCGCGCCTCGGTCAGCAGTTCGACCGCGCCCGTCGACCAGTCGACCTGGTCGCTGGGTTCGTCCACGTGCAGGGTCGGCGGCATGACGCCGTGGCGCAAGGCCGGCACGACCTTGATCACGCACGCCACCCCGGCGGCGGACTGGGCGTGGCCTAGGTTCGACTTCACCGAGCCCAGCCACAGCGGGC
>NZ_JBJMIE010000542.1:0-15666 GCF_045807065.1 Actinophytocola sp.
AGCTCGGCGTGCTCGGCGTACCCGAAGGTGAACGCCGGACCGCCGGCCATCGCGACCACCGGGCGACCCGGGACTGGTTCGAGGTCCGGCGTCCACGGCACGTAGTCCGGTCCACCCCGTGCGAGCGCCACGACGGCGGCCAGGTCGACCCCCTGTGCGACGAGTTCGGCCATGGCGTCGACGGCTTTCCGCGCGGCGGCGCCGTGTTCGACGGCCGGCACCAGCCCGAGGTGGCGGGAGGGGACCTCGACGGCGGCGTGCCGGCGCAGCACCCCGACCACGTCGAGCCCCACGTCGGCGCAGGCGCCGCGGAGGACCGCCTCGTGCCGGTCGGAGCCGACCTGGTTGAGGATGACGCCCGCGAGGCGGGTGGTCGGCCGCCACGACCGGAACCCGTGGAGCAGCGCGGCGAGGCTCGTGCTGTGCCCCCGCGTGTCGACGACGAGGAGCACCGGCGCGTCGAGCAGCTCGGCGACGTGCGCGGTGGACCCTTCCCCGGTGCCGACCCGACCGTCGAACAACCCCATGACCCCCTCGACGACGGCGATGTCGGCGTGCGCCGCGCCGTGCGCGAACAGGGGCCGGACGAGGTGGTCGCCGACGAGCACGGGGTCGAGGTTGCGCCCGGGGCGCCCGGCGGCGAGCGTGTGGTACCCGGGATCGATGTAGTCGGGCCCGACCTTGAACGGCGCGACGGCGTGCCCGACCCGCCGGAGCGCGGCCATGAGCCCGGTCGCGACCACGGTCTTGCCACTGCCGGACGAGGGCGCCGCGATGACGACCCGCGCTACCACTCGATGCCCTTCTGGCCCTTGGTGCCGGTGTCCATCGGGTGTTTGACCTTGGTCATCTCGACCACCAGGTCGGCGGCGTCGAGCAGTTCCGGGGCGGCGCGGCGGCCGGTGATCACCACGTGTTGGTGGCCAGGGCGGTTCCTGAGCGTGTCGACCACCTCGGCGACGTCCACCCAGCCCCACCCCATCGGGTAGGTGAACTCGTCCAGCACGTACAGCGTGTGCTGTTCGGCCGCCAGGCGTCGCGCTATCTCGCGCCAGCCCTCCTGGGCGGCGGCCGCGTGGTCGGCCTCCGTGCCCTGTTTGCGGGACCACGACCAGCCGGCACCCATCTTGTGCCACTCGACCGGGCCGCCCTGCCCGGTCCGCTCGTGCACCTCGTTCAGCGCCAGCAACGCGGTCTCCTCGCCGACCTTCCACTTCGCGGACTTCACGAACTGGAACACCGCGATCGGCCAGCCCTGGTTCCACGCCCGCAGTGCCAGGCCGAACGCCGCCGTCGACTTGCCCTTCATCTCTCCCGTGTGGACGATCAGCAGCGGGCGGTTGCGGCGCTGCCTCGTGGTGAGACCGTCGTCCGGCTCGACGTCCACGCGACCCCGCGGCATCAGGCCGCGCTCCGCGCCGCGCGCACCACACCCGTCACGACGTCGCTGGACAGCTCGTCCAAGCGCACGCACGCGCCACCCAGCGCGCCGGCCAGCCTGGCCGGCAACCCCAGCCGCACCGGGCCGCGTTCGCAGTCGACCACCACGCTCGCGACCCCGTCCGCGGCCAGCAAACCCGCCACCCGCAACGAGTCCTCGACCGGGTCGGTGCGAATCGGCACGGTGGCGCGGCCGTCCGTCACCACGACCAGGAGCGGGCGGCGGCGGGGATCGCGCAGCCGCTCGACCGTCAGCGTCCGGTGGGCGCGGAGGAGGCCGGTCGCCAGCGGCGTGCGGCCACCCGTGCCCAGCCGGCGCAGCCGGGCCACCGCCGCCTCCACCGACGACGTCGGCGGGAGCACCAGGTCCGCCTGCGTGCCGCGGAACGTGACCAGTCCCACCTTGTCGCGTCGCTGGTAGGCGTCGAGCAGCAGCGACACCACCGCACCCGTGACCGCGGACATCCGCTTCCGCGCGGCCATCGAGCCGGACGCGTCCACCGCGAACAGCACCAGGTTGCTCTCGCGGCCCTCGCGCACCGCGTGGCGGATGTCCGTGCGGCGCAACAGGACGCCCGCGCCCGTCCGGCCGCGCGCCAGCTGGTGGGGTGCCGCCGCGGTGAGCGTGCCGACCAGGTGGACGCCGTGGCCGCGGGACTGCGTCGCCCGCAGCGTCCGCCCGAAGCCGGCGCGGGCCCGCGACCGGCGGCCGGGCGCGCCCTCGCCGATTCCGTCGACGGCCAGCAACCGCGCCCGGAAGGCCGCGTCCGGCACGGCGGCCGGCTGCCGCGTGCCGTCGCCGCCCGCCGGTGGCGCGTCCTTCTCGCCAGCCGGGTCGTCCACTGTGGACTCGTCCGGCCGGCCGCCGCCCGGGCCGCCGGGGTCGTTCGGGTCGTCGGGGTCCGGGGGATCGGCGCTCTCCGCCGCGTCCCGCAACGCCTGCCGCAGCTGCTCCTCGTCGAGGCCCGGCTCGTCGAACGGGTCGCGCCTGCGCCGGTGCGGCAGCGCCAGCCGGGCCGCCACCTCGACGTCGGACTCCTCGACCGCGTCGCCGCCCCGCCACGCCGCGTGCGCCATCGCGGTACGCGCCACCACCAGGTCCGCCCGCATGCCGTCCACGCCGAACGACGCGCACAGGGCCGCGATCCGCCGCAGCTCCGCGTCGGGCAACGCCACCGCCGCCACCGCGGCCCGTGCGGCGACGATCCGCGCGGCCAGCTCCGCGTCGGCCACGGCCCAGGCCGAGGCGAACGCCGCCGGGTCCGCCTCGAACGCGAGCCGCCGGCGGATCACCTCCGCGCGGGTCGCCACGTCACGGGCGGCCGCCACCTCGACCGTGAGCCCGAACCGGTCGAGCAGCTGCGGCCGCAGCTCGCCCTCCTCCGGGTTCATCGTGCCCACCAGCAGGAACGACGCCGCGTGCGACACCGACACGCCCTCGCGCTCGACGTGCGCGCGGCCCATGGCGGCCGCGTCCAGGAGCAGGTCGACCAGGTGGTCGTGCAGCAGGTTGACCTCGTCGACGTACAGCACGCCGCGGTGCGCCGCGCTGAGCAGGCCGGGCTGGTAGGCGCGGACGCCCTCGGTCAGCGCGCGTTCCAGGTCGAGCGAGCCGACGAGCCGGTCCTCCGTCGCGCCGACGGGCAGCTCGACCAGCCGCGCGGCGCGGGTCGTGGCAGTGGAGTGGGACGGGGAGGCGGGTGGGGCGTGCGGGGCGTCCGGGCAGGCCGGGTCCGGCGCGGCGGGGTCGCAGCTGAAGCGGCAGCCCTCGACCACCGCGAGGTCCGGCAGCAACGCGGCGAGACCACGGACCACAGTGGACTTCGCGGTGCCCTTCTCGCCACGCACGAGCACGCCCCCGATGGCGGGGTGCACCGCGTTGAGCAGGAGGGCCAGGCGCAGGTCGTCGTGCCCGACAACGGCCGAGAACGGGTAGCCGGCGGTCATCCGCTGTTCCTTCCCCGGGTCCGCGCCCGAGTCGGTGCATAGCAGGGGCCAAGTGTCTGGCTTCCCGGATCGCTCCGGGTCACAGTGGCGGGACCGCACCAGATTCGCGCTGGTTTCCTCGGACACCCTGCTGTAGGTCTCCTCGCATCGTGTCAGACCCGCCGCCGGCTGTCGATTACCGTGCACCTCTCGTGGCAACCATCACCGTGGTCGGAATCGGCGCGGACGGCTGGGACGGGCTCACGGACGCCGCGCGCCGGGCCGTCACCGACGCCGAGGTCGTGCTGGGCAGCGGCCGCCAGCTGGCGCTCCTGCCCGCTTCGGACGCAACGCACGTGCCGTGGCCCTCGCCGCTGCTGCCGGCCGTCGAGCCGCTGCTGGCCGAGCACGCCGGGCGGCGGCTGTGCGTGCTGGCGAGCGGCGACCCGATGCTGTTCGGGATCGGCGGCACCCTGGTGCGGCTGCTCGGGGCGGAGCGCCTGGAGATCGTGCCGCACCCCTCGTCGGTGTCGCTCGCGTGCGCGCGGCTGGGCTGGGCCGTCGAGGACGTCGAGGTCGTGAGCCTCGTCGGGCGGCCGGTCGAGTCGCTGCTCGTGCTGCCCAACCGGCGGGTGCTGGTGCTCGGCGCCGGTGCCGGCACGCCCGGCGAGGTGGCCGAGCTGCTGCGGTCGCGGGGGTTCGGGCCGACGCCGATGACCGTGCTGACCGACCTGGGCGGGCCGGGGGAGCGGCGGCACGACGGCGTCGCGGCCACGTGGTCCGCGCGGGTCGGCGCGTTGAACGTGATCGCGCTCGATCCCCGCGCGGCACCCGGCGTGACCTCGCTCGGCCGCACGCCCGGCCTGCCCGACGACGCCTACGACCACGACGGGCAGCTCACGAAGCGCGAGGTGCGGGCGGTGACGCTCGCCGCGCTCGCGCCGCTGCCCGGGCAGCTGCTGTGGGACGTCGGCGCCGGCTCGGGCAGCGTCGCGATCGAGTGGCTGCGGACGCACCCGAGCTGCCGGGCGGTCGCGGTCGAGTCGCGGGCCGACCGCGCCGGCCGGATCGAGCTGAACGCGGCCGCGCTCGGTGTGCCGGGGCTGCGGGTGGTGCACGGGCGGGCGCCGTCGGCGCTGGCCGGCCTGCCGCGGCCGGACGCGGTCTTCGTCGGCGGCGGGGTGTCCGGCGACGGCGTGCTCGCGGCGTGCTGGGACGCGCTGGGCGAGGGCGGGCGGCTGGTCGCGAACGCCGTGACGCTCGAGTCGGAGGCCGTGCTGACGCGGTGGCGGGCGAGCGTCGGCGGGGAGCTCCGGCGGATCGAGGTCAGCCGGGCGGCCCCGGTCGGCGGCTTCACCGGGTGGAAGCCGATGATGCCGGTGACCCAGTGGGAGGTAGTGCGAACATGACGGTGTACTTCGTCGGGGCCGGTCCGGGTGCGGCCGATCTGATCACCGTGCGGGCGCTGCGGCTGCTCGAGGCGGCGCCGGTGTGCCTGTACGCGGGGAGCCTGGTGCCGGCCGAGCTGCTGGCGTCCTGCCCGCCGGACGCGCGGCGCGTGGACACCGCCGACCTGACGCTCGACGAGATCGTCGCGCTCCTGGTGGACGCGCACTCGCGGGGGCTGGAGGTCGTGCGGCTGCACTCCGGTGACCCGTCGGTGTTCAGCGCGGTCGCCGAGCAGGCGCGGCGGCTGGACGCGGCGGGCGTGCCTTGGGAGATCGTGCCAGGGGTGCCGGCGTTCGCGGCGGCCGCCGCGGCGTTGCGGCGGGAGCTGACGGTGCCCGGGGTGGGGCAGACGGTGGTGCTGACCAGGGTGTCCGCCCGCGCGACGCCCATGCCGCCGGGTGAGGACCTGGCTTCGCTGTCGCGTTCCCGGGCGACGATGGTGCTGCACCTGGCCGTGCAGCGGATCGACCAGGTGGTGGCGGAGCTGCTGCCTTCCTACGGGCCGGATTGCCCCGTGGCGGTGGTGGCGTACGCGTCGCGGCCGGACGAGGTGGTGCTGCGGGGCACGCTGTCGACGATCGCGGCGCAGGTGCACGAGGCCGGGGTGCGGCGGACCGCGGTGATCGTCGTGGGGTCGGTGCTCACGGCGTCGGAGTTCCCGGACAGCCACCTGTACTCCGCGGCCCGCGACCGGCAGGGCGCCCGGTCAGGGTGAGTCCCACCGGATCCGCGTGCGTGGTGATCCTGGGTGGCACCGGGGAGGCGCGGGAGCTGGCCGCCCGCCTCGTGGGGCGGGGTGGGGTGCGGGTCGTGTCGACGTTGGCCGGCCGGGTGCGGGAGCCTCGGCTGCCCGCCGGTGAGGTGCGGGTCGGCGGGTTCGGCGGCCCGGAGCGGCTGGCCGAGTGGTTGCGGGCCGAGGGCGCCGACGCCGTGATCGACGCCACCCACCCCTTCGCCGCGCGGATCAGCGCGTCCGCCGCTCGGGCCGCCCGGCTCGCCGGGGTGCCGCTTCTCCTCCTGCGCCGACCGGGCTGGGTGGCCGGTGACGGGGACGACTGGCGGTGGGTCTCCACGCTCGAGGAGGCCGCGGAGTCGTTGCCGCGCCTCGGGGAGCGGGTGTTCCTCACCACCGGGCGGCAGGGGCTCGCCGCCTTCGCGTCCTCGCCGCTGTGGTACCTCGTGCGGTGTGTCGAGGCGCCCGACCCGCCCGTGCCCGAGCGGATGCGGCTCCTGCTCTCGCGTGGGCCCTACTCCCTCGACGGCGAGCTGGCGCTCATGCGGGAGCACCGCGTGGACGTCCTCGTCACCAAGGACAGCGGTGGCGGCCGGACCGAGGCCAAGCTGTCCGCCGCGCGGCGGCTCGGGCTGCCCGTCGTGGTCGTGCGGCGGCCGGCCGTGCCGGACGTGCGATGCGTCGCGACCGTCGAGGAGGCGGTCAGCTGGTTGGGTAGTGCCGTGGGGTGAACACCTGTCCGCCGGGGGTCAGCCGGGTCTGTGACGAGCCGACGATCAGCAGGCACCGCATGTCCACCGTGGACGTGTCCAGCTCACCGAGCGGCACCACCGACACCGACTCCGCCGGGCCGCCGACGTCGCGGCCCACGATCACCGGGGTGTCCGGGGCGCGGTGGGTGAGCAGCAGCTCCTTCGCCGCGTCGAGCTGGCCGCGGCGGGTCTTCGACGCGGGGTTGTAGATGGCGATCACGAAGTCGGCGGCCGCCGCCGCGGACAGGCGCGCGGCGATCACGTCCCACGGCTTCAACCGGTCCGACAGCGACATCGTGCAGAAGTCGTGGCCCAGCGGGGCACCGGCCCTGCTCGCCACCGCCTGCGCCGCGGTCAGGCCCGGCACCACGCGCACCGGCACGTCCGGCCACTCCTGCGCCACCTCCAGCACCGCGCTGGCCATGGCGAACACGCCCGGATCACCGGAGGAGACCACCGCCACCCGGCGGCCGTCGCGGGCCAGCGCGAGCGCGAACGCGGCGCGTTAGGCCTCGACCGTGTTGCCCGACGCGTGCCGGCGCTGCCGCGGGTTCGGCGGCAGCCGGTCCAGGTACGGGCCGTAGCCCACCAGGTCGTCCGCCCACGCCAGGGCCTCCTGCGCCTCCGGCGTCAGCCACGGCCGGCCCGCCGGACCCAGGCCGACCACCACCACCGCACCCGTGCCGGGTGGTGTCGGCGCGGCCGCGGTCGCCGCGGTGTCCGCCGCGCGCCTGCTCGGCAGGATTGCCACCGAGAAGTACGGCACCGTGTTCGGGTCCACCTCGGACAGTGGGGCCAGGCGCTGCTCCGGCCAGGTCGCGCGTTCGACGTAGACGGCCTCGTCGAGGCGCCCGGCGTCGGTGAGGGCCTTGCGGACCTTCTCGAACGTGCGGCCCAGCTTCAGCACCGCCGCGGAGTCCGTCGCGGCCAGGCGTTCGGTCAGGACCTCCGGCGGGAGGGTGCCCGGCAGGACGGTCAGGATCTCCTCGCCCTCGACCAGCGGGCGGCCGGCCACCGCCGCGGCCGCGCTCACCGACGTCACCCCCGGCACCACCTCGGTGCGGTAGCGGCCCGCGAGGCGGGTGTGCATGTGCATATACGAGCCGTAGAACAGCGGGTCGCCCTCGCACAGCAGCACCACGTCCCGGCCGGCGTCCAGGTGGGCGGCCAGCTTCGCGGCGCTCTCGGCGTAGAAGTCGTCGAGCGCGCCGCGGTAGCCGCCGGGGTGGTCGGTGGTCTCGACGGTCAGCGGGTAGACCAGCGGCTCCTCGACCTGGTCGCCGCGCAGGTGCGGGGCCGCGACGCCCCGCGCGATGCTCCGCCCGTGCCGGGCGCTGTGGTAGGCGATCACGTCCGCGGCGCCGATCAGCCGCGCCGCCTTCAGCGTGACCAGTTCCGGGTCGCCGGGACCCAGGCCCACGCCGTACAGGGTGCCGCTCATTCCACCTCGCTCGCGATCGCGTTGACGGCGGCCACGGCCATGGCGCTGCCGCCGCGCCTGCCGTGCACCACCAGGTACGGCACCGCCCGCTCGGCCAGTGCCTCCTTGGACTCCGCGGCACCCACGAAACCCACCGGCAGCCCCAGGACGGCGGCCGGTCGCGGTGCCCCGGCGTCGAGCAGCTCCAGGAGCCGGAACAACGCGGTCGGTGCGTTGCCGATGGCGACGACGGCACCGCTCAGCCGGTCGCCCCACAGGTCGACCGCGGCCGCGCTGCGGGTCGTGCCCCGCTCTTCGGCGAGCGCGGGCACCCGGGGGTCGGTGAGCGTGCAGATGACGTCGTTGTCCGCCGGCAGCCGGCGGCGGGTGACGCCCGAGGCGATCATCCGCGCGTCGCACAGGATCGGCGCGCCGGCGGCGAGCGCGGCGTACGCACTGGCGACGACGTCGGGGGAGTAGGCGAGGTCGGTGACGAGGTCGACCATCCCACAGGCGTGGATCATGCGCACCGCGACGCGTTCGACGTCCGGTGGCAGACCGGCGAGGTCGGCCTCGGCGCGGATGGTCGCGAACGACCGCCGGTAGATGTCGGCGCCGTCCTTGAGGTAGTTCATCGGTCTCCTTCGGTCACCGAGTAGCCGTGGCCGGTGGCCACCACGTCGACCACCGTGCCGCGTGGCCGGCCGCACCGGCGCGCACAGCCCGACCAGTGGACGGGCAGCGTCGTGCCGGGGACGGGGGCCGCGGCCGCCCGGACGTCCGCGAGCGCCTTCGCGCAGCCGGGGCGGCCGGTGCAGGCGGTCACGCGGGCCACCGGGTCGGCGGGGTCGAGCAGGAGGCCGGCCCGGCGGAGCCGGTCCGCGACGGCGTCGGCCCGGTCGGGCGGGAGGTCGGCGACCACGAGCCGCCGCCACGGCGTGACCACCAGCGGTGCGCCGGTGGCCACGAGTGCCGCGGCCTGACCCCGGTCGAGCCACCCCAACGGCGCCCCCACGACCAGGGCCACCCGCCCGTCGACCTGCGCGACGCGGCCGATGCCCTGACGGTCACCCTCCGGGCGTTCGCTGTTCCGCGGGGCACCGCCGGGGCATGCGGGCCGGGGGAGGTGGGCGGCGATGCGTTCGGGTCCCGCCGGCAGTTCGGCAAGCCGCCACTCGTCGTCGCGCAGGGTGAGAAATGTCTCCGCGCACCGCAGCAGCAGGTCCACCACGCCGGCCAGCGGCGCGCGGAGCCCGGCGTCCACTCCGGCCAGCAGGACCGCGGCGGTGTTCTCGCTGGTCAGGACGGCTGCGACATCCGCGTCCAGCCACGCCACGTCACCGCGGCCGTCGTCCACGGCGAACAGGAACCGGCCCGGCAGAGCGGCGAGCGCGGAACGGGCGCACAGCGCGCGGTCGAGGTCGGCCACCAGCGGCCGGACGTCCGCGAGACCGGCGCCGTCCCGGCCCGTCAGCGGGGACGCGAGGACGTTGCGGACCCGCTCGTGCGTCGCCGAGGGCAGCAGCCCCGCCGCGGACAGCCGCGCGCTCAGCTCTTCGCCGTCGGCAAGGCCGCGGGCCTGCAGGTTCGCCCGCGAGGTCAGCTCGATCGTGCCGTCGCCCAGCTCCGCCGCACTACCAGCGATCGCCGCGAACGCGGCCGCCGTCAGCTGGCCGCCGGGCACGCGGACGCGCGCCACGGCGCCGTCGGCGGCCTGGTGTGTGGCGAGGACCCCAGGACAGGCGTCGGTCGAACGATTCCGGGTTGGCACGGACCGAATATAGAGTCGGGTGTCGTGATCCTGCTGCTCTCCACCTCCGACACCGACCTCCTCTCGGCACGGGCCAGCGGCGCCGGCTACCGGCTCGGCAACCCGGCCCGGCTCGCCGTCGACGACCTGCCCGGGCTGCTCGACGGGGTCGACCTCGTGGTCGTCCGGCTGCTCGGCGGCCGGCGGGCCTGGGAGGACGGGCTCGACGCGGTGCTCGCCGGACCCCGGCCGGTCGTCGTGCTCGGCGGGGAGCAGGCACCCGACGCCGAGCTGATGGAGCTGTCCACTGTGCCCGGTGGGGTCGTCGCCGAGGCACACGCCTACCTCGCGCACGGCGGTCGCGACAACCTGCGGCAGCTCGCGAACTTCCTGTCCGACACGGTCCTGCTCACCGGTCACGGGTTCGCCCCGCCCGTGCCGACCCCCGTGTGGGGCCGGCTCGACCGGCGCGGCGGGAACACCAGCGGCCCGACCGTCGCCGTGCTGTACTACCGCGCGCACCACATGGCCGGCAACACCGCGTTCGTCGAGACGTTGTGCGACGCGATCGAGGACGCCGGCGGTCAGGCGCTGCCGGTGTTCTGCGCGTCCCTGCGCACCGCGCCCGACGACCTGGTCTCGTTGCTGGGCACGGCCGACGCGCTCGTCGTCACCGTGCTGGCCGCCGGTGGCACCACGCCCGCCGCGGCGTCGGCCGGCGGGGACGACTCGTGGGACGTCGGTGCCCTGGCCACGCTGGACGTCCCCATCATCCAGGGCCTGTGCCTGACCTGGAGCCGCACCGCCTGGGCGGACAGCAACGAGGGACTGTCCCCTCTGGACACCGCCACGCAGGTGGCCGTGCCGGAGTTCGACGGCCGGCTCATCTCGGTTCCCTTCTCCTTCAAGGAACTCGACGCCGACGGCCTGTCCGTCTTCGTGCCGGACCCGGAACGCGCGGCCCGCGTGGCCGGCATCGCGGTCAGGCACGCCGCCCTGCGGCACGTGCCCAGGGCCGAACGCAAGGTCGCGGTCATGCTGTCCGCGTACCCCACCAAGCACGCCCGCATCGGCAACGCGGTCGGCCTCGACACCCCGGCCAGTGCCGTCCGCCTGCTGAACGCGTTGCGGCACCACGGTTACGTCGTCGGCGACCTGCCCGGCCTCGACGCCGAGGACGGTGACGCGCTCATCCACGCGCTCATCGAGGCCGGTGGTCAGGACCCCGACTGGCTCACCGAGGACAAACTCGCCGGCAACCCGGTCCGCATCGGGGCGGCCGACTACCGCACCTGGTTCGCCACGCTGCCCGACGACCTCCGGGCGAACATCGAGGAGCACTGGGGCCAGGCGCCCGGCGACCTGTACGTCGACCGGACGCACGACCCCGCCGGCGAGATCGTCCTGGCGGCACTGCGGGCCGGCAACGTCGTCGTGATGGTCCAGCCGCCGCGTGGTTTCGGCGAGAACCCGGTCGCGATCTACCACGACCCGGACCTGCCGCCCAGCCACCACTACCTGGCCGCGTACCGGTGGGTCCGCGACACCTTCGGCGCGCACGCCATGGTCCACCTCGGCAAGCACGGCAACCTCGAATGGCTGCCCGGCAAGAACGTCGGCATGTCCGCGTCCTGCGCCACGGACGCCGCGCTGGGCGACCTGCCGCTGGTCTACCCGTTCCTGGTCAACGATCCCGGCGAGGGCACCCAGGCGAAACGCCGCGCCCACGCCGTCCTCGTGGACCACCTCGTGCCACCGATGGCCCGCGCCGAGAGCTACGGCGACCTGGCCCGGTTGGAGCAGCTGCTCGACGAGCACGCCTCGATCGCCGCGATGGACCCCGCGAAGCTGCCGGCGATCCGCGCCCAGATCTGGACCCTCATCCAGGCCGCGAAGCTGGACCACGACCTGGGGGTGGGGGACCGGCCGCACGACGCGGAGTTCGACGACTTCCTGCTGCACGTCGACGGCTGGCTGTGCGAGGTCAAGGACGCCCAGATCCGCGACGGCCTCCACGTCCTGGGGGTGGCGCCGACCGGCGAGGCGCGGGTGAACCTGGTGACGGCGATGCTGCGGGCACGCCAGGTGTGGGGCGGCAACGCGAACGCACTGCCGGGCCTGCGGGAGGCGCTGGGGCTGACCACCTCCGCCCGGTCCGATGTGGACGAGGCGGAGGAGCTGGCGGTTCGTCTGGTGTCCACGATGGAGTCCCGTGGCTGGGCGCCGTCGGCCGCGGCCGACGTGTGCGCGGAGGTGCTGGGCCGCGCCGAGCCGGTGGTGGTCGGCGTGTTGTCCTTCGCCGCCACCGAAGTCGTGCCGCGGCTCGCCCGCACGACCGACGAGCTGGACCACGTCCTGCACGCGTTGGACGGCGGCTACGTGCCCGCCGGTCCGAGCGGATCTCCGTTGCGCGGCCTGGTGAACGTGTTGCCGACGGGGCGCAACTTCTACTCGGTGGACCCGAAGGCCATCCCGAGCCGCCTGGCGTGGGAGACCGGTCAGGCCATGGCCGACTCGCTGCTCGACCGCTATCGCACCGACACCGGCGAGTGGCCGCGGTCGGTCGGCCTGTCGATCTGGGGCACCTCGGCCATGCGCACCGCGGGCGACGACATCGCGGAGGTGTTCGCGCTGCTGGGCGTGCGTCCGGTGTGGGACGAGGCGTCGCGGCGGGTGAGCGGCCTTTCCGTGGTGCCGCTGGAAGAGCTGCGCCGCCCGCGCATCGACGTGACGGTCCGGATCTCCGGCTTCTTCCGCGACGCGTTCCCCCACGTGGTGCACCTGCTCGACGACGCGGTGCGGATGGTCGCAGGACTGGACGAGTCCGACGAGGACAACTTCGTGCGTGCCCACGTGCGGGCCGACGTGGCCGACCACGGCGACGAACGCCGCGCCACCACGAGGGTCTTCGGCTCCAAGCCGGGTTCCTACGGCGCCGGCCTGCTGCCGCTGCTCGACAGCCACAACTGGCGCGACGACAAGGACCTGGCCGAGGTGTACGCCGTGTGGGGCGGCTTCGCCTACGGCCGGGGACTGGACGGCCGCCCCGCCCGCGAGGACATGGAGGCGGCGTACCGGCGCATCGCCGTGGCCGCCAAGAACACCGACACCCGCGAACACGACATCGCCGACTCGGACGACTACTTCCAGTACCACGGCGGCATGATCGCGACCGTGCGTGCCCTGACCGGCCGCGCGCCCGCGGCCTACATCGGTGACAGCACCCGCCCGGACGCCGTCCGAACCCGCTCCCTCACCGAGGAAACCGCGCGGGTCTTCCGTTCCCGCGTCGTGAACCCGCGCTGGATAGCCGCCATGCGCAGGCACGGCTACAAGGGCGCGTTCGAACTGGCGGCCACGGTGGACTACCTGTTCGGCTACGACGCCACGACCGGCGTGGTGACCGACTGGATGTACGAGCAGCTGGCCCAGACCTACCTGCTGGACGAGGAGAACCAGAAGTTCCTGGCCGAGTCCAACCCGTGGGCCATGCACGGCATCGCCGAACGCCTACTGGAAGCCGCGGACCGCAACCTGTGGTCCAACCCCGACGAGAACACCCTGAACGCCCTACGCACCCTGTACCTCCGCACGGAAGGCGAACTGGAGGCCAACACCTGACGGCTGTCGTAACCCCGGTGTCGGGCTGCTGGCCGGTAGTTGATCGAGTCGTTGTGGTGCGGGTGAGCACGGCGTCGCGGCCGGAGTCGATTGCCCGTTCGCGGGTTGAGAACGGGCCGGTTCCGCAAGCTGGTACGGGTGATCGCCCGGCGTGGTGGAGGCGAGATCACGGATGGGCGACCGGGTCGGCCGTGGGCGTTGCCGCTGGTCGATCAGGTGTTGGTGGTCGCGGTGTATCGGCGGACGAACCTGACCACACGCCAGATCGGGCCGCTGTTCGGGATGTCGCATGTGGCGGCGCACCGGGTGATCGACGACCCGCGGCTAGCGTTGGCGCCGGTGCGCACAAGGCGGGTCGATTCGGCGGCGATCGGGGACGGCACCTCGTGCCCACCCCGCGACCACCGGTCGGCGGCAGGAAAAGCCTCAACCCCGGAGCGCGACCAGCTCGCCCTTGCCCACGGGGATCGTCGTCACGGCGGTCAGGTCGCTCAGCAGCAGGTCGTGCAGGGGTGCGATCTCGTCCGGGTGGGACAGGGCGTTGTCGGCGACCAGCACACCGCCGGAACGCAGCACGCGCACCGGGTGTGGCCACCACGACGGGTACTCCGGCCGTTCGGAGTCCAGGAACAGCAGGTCGACGGCGCCGTCGCCCAGGGTGGCCAGGCCCTCGCCGCCGTCGCCCAGGCGTAGTTCCACGAAGGCTTGGAGGCCGGCCTCCTCGATGGTGCGGGCGGCGTCGCGCTGGGCGTCGGGGTCGGTGTCGTAGCTGATGACCCGGCCGCCGCTCGCGCGGGCCGCGTCGGCCAGCCACAGCGTGGAGACGCCCCGGGACGTGCCGATCTCCACGATGTTGCGCGCTCCCACGGTCTGCGCGAGGAACCACAGGAACCGCCCGGCGTCGGGCTCCAGCACCCGCCACCGGTCGAGCCTGTTCTCCTGTGTGGCGTCGTGCCGGGCCGCTGCCTCGGTCACCCGGTCGATCACCCGCTGAACCACGTCGTCCATGCGGGTGATCGTGCCACGGGTGCGGGTCACCGGGCGGCGGTCTCCCCTGTGAGTTCGCGGACATCCTCGGCGCCGTCGAGGAAGCCGCCCGACTGGTGTTGCCACAGGCGCGCGTACGTGCCGTGCCGCGCCAGCAGCTCCTCGTGGGTGCCCTGTTCGATGATCTCGCCGTGGTCCATGACGACCAGCTGGTCCATGCGGGCCACGGTGCTCAGGCGGTGTGCCACCACGAGTGCGGTGCGGCCCGCCATGATCCGCCACAGCGCCTCCTGGATCAGCACCTCGCTCTCCGAGTCCAGCGCGCTCGTCGCCTCGTCCAGCAGCAGGATCGGGGCGTCCCGCAGGATGGCTCTGGCCAGGGCGACCCGCTGGCGCTGGCCGCCGGAGAGCTTGACGCCGCGTTCGCCGACCAGGGTGTCGAAGCCGTCGGGCAGGGTGTCGGCGAACTCGGTGACGTGGGCCGCGCGGGCCGCGGCCAGCACCTCCTCGGTCGTGGCGTCGGGGCGGGCGAAGGCGATGTTGTCGCGCAGGGTGCGGTGGAACATCGCCGGTTCCTGCGGCACGTAGGCGATCAGGCTCCGCAGGTCCGCCTGCCGCAGCCGCGCGATGTCCTGGCCGCCGACCCGGATCGTGCCCGACTCGATGTCCATCATGCGCAGCAGCAGCTGGGTGAGCGTCGTCTTGCCGCCGCCGGAACGGCCGACCAGACCGACCTTCGTGCCGCTGTCCACCACCAGGTTCAGGCCCGTGAACAGGACCGGCGCGCCCGCGTGGGCGAACCGGACGTCCTCGAAGCGGATGTCGGCCGCGGCCGGTCGCAGCGGTTCCGGCGACGGCGGGTCGAGCACCGTCGGCGGCGCGAGCAGCAGCTCGGTGAACTGCGCGGCCTCGGTCAGCGAGCTCTCGATCCGCCGGTAGATCTGGTTGAACTCGAACATGATCCCCGTCGCGCTGAAGAAGTACGCGAACACGACGATGATCGCCTCGACGCCGAGCCGCCCGCTGACGCCGACCGCCACCAGCAGGCCGAGTGCGTTGGTGAGCACGGAGACCGTGGCGACCACGGTGTCGATGCGCAGGTTCGCGTAGTCCCACGACCGCAGCGCGAGCGAACGCAGGTCGGCCACCCGGCCGCGGTGCTCCTCGGCCTCCCGGTCCTCGGCGGCGAAGGCACGCACGGTCGCCATGTTGCCGATGGTGTCCGCGACGTGCCCGGACACGCGGGCGAACGCCGCCTCCCGCTGGTCGACCAGCTTCTGGCGGCGACGCACGAGCGGCGCCACGGCGAACCCGGTCACCACGATGAGGCCGACCAGCACCACCACCAGCATCGGGTCGTAGCCCCACAGCACCACCGAGGCGAACAACAGCGGCACGACCTTCGCGATCACCGAGAACGCCATCGTGTCGATGAACTCCTCGAACCGCGACGCGAAGCTCAGCACCCGCTTGGTCAGCGAGCCGGCGAAGTTGTCGTGGAAGAATGCGAGGTCCTTCCCCAGCAGCTCGTCCATCGCCTCGACATAGAGCGACTCGATGCCGCGGATCTCTGCGCGTGCGATGAACG
>NZ_JBJMIE010000543.1:0-3248 GCF_045807065.1 Actinophytocola sp.
CTCTACCAAACCCGGGGCGGTTCAGTCCTCAGCTCGTACTTCTCGTAACACAGGCGCGACCATCAGCACTCGGCTGGTCGTCGTCCACGCTCAGATGCCAGCCGGCGGAACACACACGCTTCTGCCGCGAGGCGAGTGTTGATGACTGACCCGTATACGCGCTCGTGCCAAAGAGAGCGCGGGGACCGATTCCGCGAGGATGTGGCGAACATGGCTCACCGCGGATACGGCGGTGCCTCAGGGCCAGGCTCAGCAGGTGCCGTTCTGCACCGGATAGTGGATGACGACCGCACCACCGGTGGCGTAGTTGGCGACATCGGCAGCCACCTGCTGGCCCTGCGGAGACGCCCTCGCCGCGGTCATTGCCGCAGCGTCAGCGAACTCGGCCTCGAAAACCGCGAAGTACGGCGTCTGTCCCTGCGTCGCTGCCACCTCGAAGCTGTAGCGCCACGCGAGCAGGCCGGGCATGCGCGTGACCAGCGGGAGGTGGTTGCTCACGTAGTAGTCGCGGAAGTGGTCGGGATCGGCGGGCTCGGGATACAGGATCACCAGCTTGTGCATCACAACCTCCGTTCAAGCGGCGAGCGACCACAACACCCCGGAGTGCGCGATCAACGCGAGGTGGACAGTAGATCAGACTCCACGCCAAGACCAAGTGCACATTGCGGATGAGCCCGGTGACCCAGCCCATCCGGCGACACGACAATTCGCCGCCACGAACGCACTCGTCTGCCGCGAGTCGGGGTGATGCGCACAGCCGGATACCCCGCGCATGACAAGTGAGCACACGCCCAGCTACCCCTCGGCAGCGAGTTGCCCACACGCGGCGGCGATCTCCTGACCACGGGTGTCACGCACCGTACACGCCACTCCCCCAGCGTTCACCCGACGAACGAACTCCCGCTCCACCGACTTCGGCGCAGCATCCCACTCCGAACCCGGCGTCGGATTCAACGGGATCACATTCACATGCACCAACTGGCCGAGATGCTTGCGCAACCGCTTCGCCAACAGATCCGCCCGCCACGGCTGATCATTCACATCCCTGATCAGGGCGTACTCGATCGAGACACGGCGGCCCGACACATCCGCGTAGTAGCGCGCCGCCTCCAGCACCTCGTCCACCGACCAACGGTTGTTCACCGGCACCAACGTGTCACGCAACTCATCATCCGGCGTGTGCAACGACACCGCCAGGCGGACCTGCATCTTCTCGTCAGCCAGCTTGCGCATCGCCGGCGCCAAACCCACCGTCGACACCGTCACCGAACGCTGCGAGATACCCAGCCCCGACGGCGCCGGCTCGGTGATCCGCCGGACCGCGGCCACGACCCGCTTGTAGTTGGCGAGCGGCTCACCCATCCCCATGAACACGATGTTCGACAGGCGACCGGGCTCCCCCAGGTCACCGTCACGCATGGCGGCCGCCGCGGCGCGGACCTGGTCCACGATCTCGGCCGTCGACAGGTTGCGCTCCAGACCGCCCTGCCCGGTGGCGCAGAACGGGCACGCCATCCCGCAGCCCGCCTGCGAGGACACGCACAGCGTCACCCGGTCGGGGTACCGCATCAGGACGCTCTCCAGCAGGGTGCCGTCGTGGGCGCGCCAGAGGGTCTTGCGGGTCGAGCCGTCGTCGCAGCTCACATGGCGGACCACGGACAGCAACGGCGGCAGCAGTGCCTCACCCAGCCGGTCACGCGAGGAGGCCGGGATGTCGGTCATCGCCGTGGCGTCGGCGGTCAGCCGACCGAAGTAGTGGTTCGACAGCTGGTTCGCCCGGAACGGCTTCTCCCCCAGCTCAGTCACCGCGGCACGACGCTCCTCGACCGACAGGTCGGCGAGGTGACGGGGCGGAAGACCGCGCTTGGGCGCGTCGAAGACAAGAGGTAGAGAGGTCATTTGCCTCCATTGTCCCACGTCTCGGAAACATGCTGGCGGTAGGCCATCCGTCCTGACACCTCTCCCGGATCACGACAGGACCTTGCGTTCCGATAGCTTCCGATATATCGTGAGTGTATCGCGATACCACGCGATACGTCTTCACAGGGAGGAACTACTCATGCGTCCATCATTCGGACACGAACATTCATTCGAGGGCCGGCCGCCGTTCGGTGACCCGCGTGCCCACTTCCACGAGCTGCACCAGCACTTCCCCACTCCGGAAGCGCGTGGTGGCGTCCCCTTCCCACCGTTCCCACCGGTGCCACCCGGTCAGTGGCCGGGCATGCCGGGGCACGGCCCCTTCGGTGGCGGCCCTGGCCGTGGTCGGCGTGGCCGGGGCGAGCGGTTCGGCGGTCGCGGGCGGCGTTCCCGTCGCGGGGACGTCCGGGCGGCCATCCTCACGCTGCTCGCGGAGCGGTCCATGCACGGCTACGAGATGATCCAGGAGATCAAGGAGCGCAGCGGCGACCTGTGGCGCCCCAGCCCGGGCTCCATCTACCCCACGCTCCAGCTGCTGGCCGACGAGGGCCTGATCAACGACGAGGGCAGCGGCTCCCGCCGCCTGTACGCCCTCACCGACGAAGGCCGGGATGCGGCCGCGAAGATCGAGACCCCGCCGTGGGAGGAGATCGCGCGGGACGCCGACCCGCGGGACGTCAGCCTGCGGGACGCCATCGGGCAGCTCATGGGCGCGACCGTGCAGGTCGCCCAGGCCGCGACCGACACCCAGAAGCGGCGTGCGGTCGAGGTGCTCAACGAGGCCCGGCGCGAGCTGTACGCCATCCTCGGCGAGGCGCCGGCGGCCGACACCGACGAAGAAGAAGAGGACGAGACCGACTAGGTCAACTCCCGGGGATCGATCAGGCCGTCCCGGTACGCGCCAAGACCACCTTGGTGCGCGCCAGGACGGCCGTCGTGTTCCGGGGAGCTGCCGGAGCGGTGCTTCGGCTAGATGATCAGGCCGGATGGCTTGCGCCTGGTCAGGACCCGGTAGCCGACGGGGAACTCGAGGCCGCGCACCATCCGGACGGCGCGGTCCGCCACGCGGGCGGAGAATTCGATGCGCAGCACGGACTCGAGGCTCGTCCGGTCCGCGAAGCGCCACCGCGTCCCGACGGTCCGGCGCGAGAACCCCATCCGGCTGAAGAACCGGTCGACCTCGTCAGGGTCGTACGTCGGCAGGTCGGCCCGCATCCAGTCGCCGTAGGGCGGGTGTCGCACGTCGAGGTCGACGATCGCGAGGACGCCGCCGGGGCGGAGCACCCGGTCCGCGTCGGCGAGCCCCTGCTCGCAACCGGGCCCGAAGA
>NZ_JBJMIE010000544.1:0-6741 GCF_045807065.1 Actinophytocola sp.
TACTACTACCCCGGCGGACGCGTGGCCGGGCGGCCGGTGCCGCAGGGCTGGTACAGCGAGCCGTGGTGGAAGCCGGCGCTCATCGGCGGTGCCTGGGGGCTCGGGTCCGTCCTGCTGTTCAGCGCCATGTTCGACGGCATGTACGGCGTCCCCGACGGCCAGGCCTGGGAGGCCGGCTACGACGCCGGGCAGGCCGACGCCATGGACAACGGGGACTACGGCGACGGCGGCGATGGTGGTGACGGCGGTGACGGGGGCGACTACGGCGACGGCGGTGGCGGCGGTGACTACGGCGACGGTGGCGGTGCCGACTTCGCCGACGCCGGCGGGGACTACGGTGGCGACTTCGGCGGTGGGGGCGACTGGGGCGGCGGGGACTTCGGCGGCGGAGACTTCGGCGGCTTCGGCGACTTCTGACCGCCGGCCAACGCCCTGAAGGGCACCCTGGGGACGCTCGACGTTCCCGGGGTGCCCTTCAGAGCATCAGGCCTGGCAGGTGGGGCACCAGTAGAGGTTGCGAGCGGCCAGCTCGGCCTTGCGGACCGGCGTGCCACACACCAGGCACGGCTGGTCCGTGCGGCGGTAGACGTACACCTCACCGCCGTGCCGGTCGACCCGTGGCGCGCGGCCCGTCACGTGGGGCAGGTGCTCGTCCCGGACGGTGTCGATGCGGCCCTTGCGAACGCCGTCCTTCATGAGCGCCACCAGGTCCGTCCACATCCGCGTCCACAACGCCTCGGCCACCGAACGGCCCGGCAGCTGGGGGTTCACGTTGTGCCGGAACAGCAGCTCCGCCCGGTACACGTTCCCCACCCCCGCCAGCACCTTCTGGTCCATCAGCAGCGCCGCGACCGGCAGCCTCGACCGGATGATGCGCGCGTACGCCACCGCGGGGTCCGCGTCGCGCCGCAGCGGGTCCGGGCCCAGGCGGGACAGCAGCTCCGCCTGGTCGGCCCTGTTCAGCACCTCGCAGCGCGTCGGTCCGCGCAGGTCCGTCCAGTGGGTCTCCCCCACCATGCGCATCCGCACCTGGCCGACCGGCAGCGCGGTGGGCAGCGCCGACTCGGTGAACGTCCCGTACAGCCCGAGGTGCACGTGGACGATCGCGTCCGGGCCGTACACGTGGAACAGGTGCTTGCCGTACGCCTCCGCCCGCGCCAGCGTCCGCCCGTCGACCGCGGCCGCTGGGAAGCGGCCCTGTGGGCTGGTCACCAGCACCCGGCGCTTGCCGTAGCGCTTCTGGTGCAGTCGGGCGAGGCGGTGGAGTGTGTGCCCCTCCGGCATCAGGCCGGCAGCGGCGGCGGGGTGCCGGTGCGCTCGTAGTCGGTCAGCATCTCGATGCGCCGGGCGTGCCGCTCGTCGCCGGAGAACGGGGTCGCGAGGAAGGTGTCGACGATGGCCGTGGCCTCCTCCAGCGAGTGCATCCGGCCGCCGACCGCCACCACCTGCGCGTTGTTGTGCGCGCGGCCCAGCTCGGCGGTCTCGGTGTTGTACGCGAGCGCGGCGCGGATGCCGGGGACCTTGTTGGCCGCGATCTGCTCCCCGTTGCCGGAGCCGCCGATCACGACGCCCAGGCTGCCCTCGTCGGCGAGCACGCGGCGCGCCGTCTCGACGCAGTAGGGCGGGTAGTCGTCGCCGGCGTCGTAGACGGCCGGGCCGACGTCGACGACCTCGTGGCCGGTGTCCGAGAGGTGCTTGACGAGATGCACCTTCAGCTCGAAGCCGGCGTGGTCGGAACCCAGGTAGACACGCACGTCGGGCATTCTGCCAGTTCTGGAAGCATGTGCCCGGTGACGGTCTTCGAACAGGACGGCTTCGACCTTCGCGTCGAGTGGGGCCTGGACGGTGTTCGCGCGCTCGGTCCCCACTGCGCGGTGCTGGTCATCGTGGATGTGCTCTCGTTCACCACCACGGTGGACATCGCCGTAGGGCGGGGTGGGCGGGTGCTGCCGCTGCCGTGGCGGGACGAGCGGGCGGCGCAGGCGGCGGCGAAGGCCGGCGCGACGTTGACGACCAGCGGGCTGGTCCCGGTCGACGACCCCGCCGGGTTCGTGGCCGAACAGTCGGACGGCTGGACGCTGCGACCGTCTTCCCTGGTGGAGCTGCCGGCGGGTACGTTCCTCGGGATCGCGTCACCCAACGGGGCCACGCTGTCCGCGGCGGCGGCCGAGACAGGGACGTGCGTCCTGGCTGGTTGCCTGCGCAACGCGTCAGCGGTGGCCGCGATCGCCTCGGAGATCGCCGGGGACCAGCCCGTCGGGATCGTGCCGGCAGGTGAGCGGTGGCGACCGGAACAACGGTTGCGGCCGTCGTTGGAGGACTATGTCGGTGCCGGCGCGATCGCCGCGGCGGTGACCGGGCGGACGGCGCCGTCGGCGGAGGCGGCGCTGGCGGTACAGGTGTATCGCGCAGTGGCGGAAAGGGTGCCGGAACTGCTGGCGGAGTCGGTGTCCGGGCGGGAGCTGGCCGCCGCGGGAGTGCCACGGGATGTCGAGTTGGCGGGCGAGGTGGATGTGAGCGGGACGGTGCCGCTGTTGTCGGCCGGTGTCTTCTCGGCCGCCGCATGAGTGGCCGGTGGATCGAGGTGGCGGACGGCGTGTACGCGCGCCGCTACGTCGAGCTGGACCAGACCCTCGGGCTCGTGGTCGGTGACACGTTCTGCCTGGTCATCGACACCGGCACGGACGAGGTGCACGGCGCGTCGATGGCGGCCGCGGTGCGGTTCGTCACGCCGCTGCCGTGGTCGGTGGTGATCACGCACGCGCACTTCGACCACTTCCTCGGCACCAACGCGTTCCTGCCGGCCGCGGTGATCGCGCACGAGCGGTGCCGGTCGGTGATCCTCGCCGACGGGGACATGCAGCGGCGGTCGTGGTCGGCGCGGTTCCGGTCGGACGGCAAGGCCGAGCAGGCGGACCGGCTCGCCACGGCGAAGCTGGTCGCGCCCAACGAGGTGATCACGTCCTCGGCCATGGTCGACCTGGGTGGGCGCGCCGTCATGCTCACCCACCCCGGGCCGGCGCACACCGACCACGACGTGTTCGTGCACGTGCCGGACGTCGACGTGGTGTTCGCCGGTGACCTCGTCGAGCAGGGCGCGCCGCCGTCGGTGGGACCGGACTCGCACGTGTCCGACTGGCCGGCGGCGCTCGACGCGATCCTCGCGCTCAACCCGGTGACCGTCGTGCCCGGCCACGGCGACCCCGTGGACGCCGACTTCGTGCGAAGACAGCGCGACGAGCTGAGCAGGATGCGTTAGAGCTGGACCGACTTCAGCTCGGTGAACTCCTCCAGCCCGTAGCGGCCGAACTCGCGGCCGTTGCCGGACTGCTTGAACCCGCCGAACGGCGCCCTGGTGTTGAACGCGGCGCCGTTGATGTCCACCTGCCCCGCCCGCAGCCTGCCCGCGACGGCGCGCGCACGGTCCACGTCGGCGCCGAACACGCCGGCGGCCAACCCGTACTGGGTGCCGTTGGCGATGCGGACGGCCTCCTCCTCGTCCCTGTACGGCAGGACCGACAGGACCGGGCCGAAGATCTCCTCCTGCGCGATCGTCATGTCCGGGGTGACGTCGCCGAAGACGGTCGGGCGCACGAAGTAGCCGCGGTCGCCGACCGGGTCCGGGCCGCCGGCCGCCAGGGTCGCGCCCTCCTCGACGCCCTTGCGGATGTAGTCGACCACGCGGTCGCGCTGTGCCGCGGACACGGACGGCCCGATGCGGGTCGACTCCAGGGCGGGGTCGCCGGGCACGTACTTCGCCGCGGCGCCCGCGGCGGCGGCGACGGCCTCGTCGTGGCGGTCGGCCGGCACCAGCAGGCGGGTCAGGGCGCTGCAGGCCTGGCCGTTGTTCATGAAGCAGTTGGCCACCGTGATCTTGGCGGCGCGGGTGATGTCGGCGTCGGCCAGCACGACGGAGGCGGACTTGCCGCCCAACTCCAGCGCGACCCTCTTGACCGTCTCGGCACCCACCGCGGCGACGCGGCGGCCGGCGCGGGTCGAGCCGGTGAACGAGACCATGTCCACGAGCGGGTGCGCGGCCAGCGCCTCGCCGACGACCGGGCCCGTGCCGTGGACCATGTTGAACACGCCCGCCGGCAGCCCGGCGGCGGCGATGATCTGGGCGAGCAGGCCGGCGGTCAGCGGCGCGACCTCGCTCGGCTTCAGTACGACTGTATTGCCCGCGACCAGGGCGGGCGTCACCTTCGCGACCATCTGCTGGAGCGGGAAGTTCCAGGGCGTGATGGCCGCGACCACGCCGATCGGGTCCCGCACGATCGTCGAGTTGCCGACCGTGACCGGGTCGAGCGCGCCGGCCTCGACTTCGGCGAGTACGCCGTCCGTGATGCCGACCAGGTTCACGACCTGCACCTTCGACGCGAAGGTGATGGGGGTGCCGACCTCGGCGACGATCGTGGCGGCCAGTTCGGCCGAACGGGCACGCAGGCCGTCGTTGACGCGCCGGATCGCGGCCACGCGCTCGGCCAGCGGGGTGGCGGCCCAGGCCTCGAACGCCGACGCGGCGGCCCGTACCGCCGCGTCGGCATCAGCCTGGGTGCCGGCCGGGACCGACGCGATGACCTCCTCCGTCGTCGGGTTGACGACGTCGATGCGTTCCCCGTCGCCCTCCGCGAACGAACCGTTGACGAAGTGGGCGGTGCTGACGGTGGGGGCGGCCATCGGTCCTCCGAGACGTGACGCGGTGATGTGACGCGCTCAGCGCTATCTGTCCCCAGCCTGTCACATCGCGGGGACTCAGTCGAAGGACAGTTCCCCGGTCCGCGTGCGCTTCAGCTCGAAGAAGTTCGGGAAACTCGCCAGGGCGACCGTGCCGTCGAACACCTTCAGCGCGTCCTCGCCCCGCGGGATCGAGTTCAGCACCGGCCCGAAGAACGCGACGCCGTCGACGTGGATGGTCGGGGTGCCGACGTCCATGCCGACCGGGTCCATGCCCTCGTGGTGGCTCTTGCGCAGGGCCTCGTCGTAGTCACCCGAATGGGCGGCTTCCGCCAGCTCGGCGGGGAGACCGACCTCGGCGAGGGCCTCCTTGATGACGACGTCGAAGTCCTTGTTGCCCTGGTTGTGGATCCGGGTGCCCATGGCCGTGTACAGGTCACGCAGGACCTCCTCGCCGTGCTGCTGGGCGGCCGCGATGGCCACGCGGACCGGACCCCACGCCTTCGCCATCGCCTCCTGGTACTCCTCGGGGAGGTCGCGGCCCTCGTTGAGCACCGAGAGGCTCATCACACGGAACCGGAGATCGACGTCACGCTGGGCCTCGACCTCGAGGATCCACCTGGAGGTGATCCAGGCGAACGGGCACAGGGGGTCGAAGTAGAAGTCGATCTTCGTCTTGCTGGGAGCAGTCATATCCTCAGAAACCCCGGAGTTCTTCCTGTTCTTCCCTCCTGGCGGACGAAACCACGAACGCGAATGATTGGATGAACAGGATTGTCAGTAACCGAACAGTTCGAGGTGACCAGTGGCTCCGCCCAACCTGACCCGTGACGAAGCACAACAGCGCGCCGCGCTGCTCGACGTGGCGTCCTACGACGTTGAGCTCGACCTCACGGACGGTGGCGGCAAGCCGGGCGACACCACCTTCCGCTCGACCACGACCGTGCGGTTCGCGAGCAACGAGGCCGGCGCGGACACGTGGATCGACCTGATCGCGGCGTCGGTCGAGAGCGCGGCCCTGAACGGCTCCCCGGTCGAGGTGTCCGGGTACGCCGAGGACACCGGCATCCGCCTGCCGTCGGTGGCCGAGGAGAACGAGCTGGTCGTGGACGCGACCTGCCGGTACATGAACACCGGCGAGGGCCTGCACCGGTTCGTGGACCCGGTGGACGGCGGCGTGTACCTGTACACGCAGTTCGAGACGGCCGACGCGAAGCGGATGTTCACCTGCTTCGACCAGCCGGACCTCAAGGCGACGTTCCGGTTCACGGTCGTCGCGCCGGAGGACTGGAAGGTGATGTCCAACTCACCGGTCGAGTCGACCGAGACGCTGCCGTCCGGCGCGGTCAGGCACGTGTTCCGGACCACCAGGCGGATGTCGACCTACGTGACCGCGCTGGTGGCCGGCCCGTACGCCGAGTGGCGGGACTCCTACGCCGACGAGAACTCGACCATCCCGCTGGGCATCTACTGCCGTGCCTCGCTCGCCGAGCACATGGACGCCGACCGGCTGTTCACCCAGACCAAGCAGGGCTTCGACTTCTACCACCGCAGCTTCGGCGTGCCGTACCCGTTCGAGAAGTACGACCAGTGCTTCGTGCCGGAGTTCAACGCGGGCGCCATGGAGAACGCGGGCTGCATCACGTTCCTCGAGGACTACGTGTTCCGCAGCAGGGTCACCCGCTACGCCTACGAGCGGCGCTGCGAGACCGTGCTGCACGAGATGGCGCACATGTGGTTCGGCGACCTGGTCACCATGCGCTGGTGGAACGACCTGTGGCTGAACGAGTCGTTCGCCACGTTCGCGAGCGTGCTGGCGCAGGCCGAGGCGACCGAGTACGTGCACGCGTGGACCTCGTTCGCGAACATCGAGAAGTCGTGGGCCTACCGGCAGGACCAGCTGCCCTCGACGCATCCGGTGGCCGCGGACATCCCCGACCTGCAGGCGGTCGAGGTCAACTTCGACGGCATCACCTACGCGAAGGGCGCCTCGGTGCTGAAGCAGCTCGTGGCGTACGTGGGGCAGGAGCACTTCCTGTCCGGGCTGCGGGTGTACTTCGCGAAGCA
>NZ_JBJMIE010000545.1:0-7875 GCF_045807065.1 Actinophytocola sp.
AGTGGGAGCGCTTCCAGTCCTACCTCTGTGTGAGAGGCGAGTTGATGTCGAGATCAACGCGGATCCCCATCATCGGCCTCGCCGCCGCGATGGCCTTGGGCGGGGCGCTGGTCGCGCCCGCGCCGGCCGTCGCCGCGGCGGGGTGTCAGGTCACCTACACGTCCAACGACTGGAACACCGGTCCCGGTCAGGGCGGCTTCGGCGCCAGCGTCACGGTCCAGAACCTCGGTGACCCGCTCACGTCGTGGACACTGCGGTTCAGCTTCGCCGCCGGCCAGCAGGTGCAGGCGGGTGGCTGGGGCGCCACCTGGTCCCAGTCGGGTGCGGACGTGACCGGGGCCAGCCTGTCCTACAACGGAAACCTGGGCACGAACCAGTCAACGCAGATCGGGTTCAACGGCACCTGGACCGGCAGCAACCCGAAACCGACGAGCTTCTCGCTGAACAACGTCGCCTGCACCGGCTCGACGTCTCCGGGCAACCAGAACCCGACCGTCGCGGTCACGAGCCCGGCCAACGGTGCCAACTTCGCCGCCCCGGCGACGATCACGACCACCGCGAACGCGTCCGACCCGGACGGCACCGTGTCGCGCGTGGACTTCTCCCTCGGCTCGCAGACCGCCAGTGACACCTCCGCGCCCTACAGCGCGACCTTCTCCAACGTGGCCGCCGGCAGCTACTCGCTCACGGCCAAGGCGACGGACAACCAGGGCGGCACGGCCTCCAGCGCTGTCACCGTGACGGTCGGCGGACAACAGAGCGGCGCGGCGCCGGCACTGCACGTCGCCGGCAACCGGCTGCTCACCGCGAGCGGCACGGCCTACCGGCTGCTCGGCGTCAACCGCTCCGGCGGCGAGTTCGCCTGCATCCAGGGCAACGGGATGTGGGACGGCCCGATGGACCAGGCGTCGATCACCGCGATCCGGTCGTGGAAGGTCCGCGCGGTGCGCGTGCCGCTGAACGAGGAGTGCTGGCTCGGCACGGCCGACGTGCCGTCCGGCGGGGCGAGTGGCGCGACCTACCAGCAGAACGTCCGCAACTACGTCAACCTGCTGATCGCGGCCGGCATCACGCCGATCGTCGAGATGCACTGGAACTACGGCCAGTACGGCGGCTCGGGCGCGAACTGCACCGACCTCATCGCCCTGTGCCAGAAGCCGATGCCGGACGCCCAGTACGGACCGCAGTTCTGGACCGGCGTCGCGAACGCCTTCAAGGGCAACGACGCGGTCGTGTTCGACCTGTTCAACGAGCCGTTCCCGGACATCCCGGCCGGTGACGTCACGGCCGGCTGGCGCTGCTTCCGCGACGGCGGCACGTGCCCGGGCATCGGCTACCAGGTGGCCGGCTTCCAGAGCCTGGTCAACGCGGTCCGCGCCACCGGCGCGACGAACGTCGTCATGGTCGGCGGCCTGACCTGGTCGAACAACATCGCGCAGTGGCTGCAGTTCCGCCCGACCGACCCGCTGAACAACCTGATGGCGTTCGCCCACGTGTACAACTTCAACGGCTGCATCAGCGCGAGCTGCTGGGACAGCCAGTGGGCCCCGGTCGCCGCGCAGGTGCCGCTCACGATCAGCGAGATCGGCGAGAACACCTGTGCCCACTCGTTCATCGACCAGGTGATGAGCTGGGCCGACGCCCACGGGGTCGGATACCTCGGCTGGACGTGGAACACCTGGCCGTGCACCAGCGGCCCGGCCCTGATCACCGACTACAACGGCACACCGACGGCGTTCGGCCAGGGCCTGCGGGACCACCTCGCGACCGTCTCCAGCTGACACACCCGCTGCCGTCCGACCCGCTCCAGGTCGGACGGCAGCTTCCCCCAGAGATCGCCGACCCCGGCAACGTGCCGGGGAAGGTGATCCTGGGGGATGACGCATGTGGCCTGTGCACGCACTGACGGACGACGCCGCGCGTTTCGGGGACAGGGGCGCGGACGCACGCAGGCAGTCCACGTACGCGGAGCTGGCGGCCGGGACCGTGCGGCTCGCCGGACACTCCGCCGAGCGGCGTCGGCCGCGGCGCACGGGTGCTTCTGCCGCTCGGCGACCGGATCACGGCCATCGAGGCGCACCCTCACGGTCACCAGGGCCGCCGCGGCGGTGAACCCCAAGGGCTCCGACGCGCGCAGCGCCCGGCCTCGCCGCTCACCCAACACCTGGTGAGGCCTCGCTGTCCTCGAAAGGGCGCGGTCGGGACATCCCCGATGCCACGAACGGCGCGTTCAGGACCTTGATCGTCCCGAACGCGCCGTCCGAAGCATGAACTCGTGTCAAGCGCCTTTCATGGCACCAGGTTCGGCGTTCCGATGGGGCCCGTCAGGTCGTGGAGCAGAGGGTGCCGTTCACGGCGAAGGCCGTCGGTTGGACGTTCGGGCCCTGGTAGTTGCCGACGAAGCCCACGGTTGTCATGGTGGTCGCCGGCAGGGGACCGGTGCCCGCCACGGTCACGGTCTGGCCCGTCTGGGACCACGTCGCGTTCCAGCCGCTGTCCACGCGTTGCCAGGTCGTCGGCCAGGTGAACGTCAGTGTCCACGGGTCCAGCGGATGGGTGGTGTTGTTCGTGACGTCGACGTTGGCCACGTAGCCGTTGCCCCAGTCGGTGGTCTCCGCGAAGTGGACCGTGCAGGCCGACGTCGCCGGGCTCGGAGTCTGGAACGTCAGCGGCGGCGACGCCCACGACACCCGTCCCGCGTTGTCGCGGGCCAGGACGTTGACCGTGTACCGGGTCGCCGGCTTCAGGTTCACGACGGTGAACGACTGGCCCGTGGTCTCGCCCCACTGCTCGGTCGCCGTGCCGACCTGGCGGTGGATCTCGTACTTCACGCCGGACGCCGCGGGTGCCGTCCAGGTGATCTTGGCGCTGTTCTCCGTGACGGCGCTCGCGGTCGGGCGGTTCGGGGTCGCCGGCAGGGCGGTCTGGGTGGTGGACGGCCGCAGCACGAGCGTCGTCAGCGAGTACGGCGGCAGCGTCACCGCGCGAGCCGGGCCCGTAGCGGTGGTGATCGCCGTGGCGCCGTTGCCGTAGCTCAGCACCTGGGCGTCCGGGGCCGGCGTGTAGCCGGCATAGCTCAGCGCGACCGTCTTCGCCGCGTCCGGGTCCTCGTTGACCAGCAACACCGACAGCCCCCCGTCGGTGCGGCGCGCGGCGTGTGCCTTCACCAGCGGGTCGGACGAGCCGGCCGTGAGGAGCTGGTCACCGGGCCGCGCGAACTTCGACACCATCGACAACCCGTAGTACGGCGCGAACGGCGTGTTGAGGGCCGGCTCGCACACCGTCCCGTCGGCGTTGCAGGTGCCGCTGGACAGCAGTCCGAAGTCGTTGTAGTCCGGCTGCCCGGCGACGGTGGCCGCCGTGTCCGGTCCATTGTGGACGTTCCACCAGTCGGTGGTGAACACGCCGTTCGCCATCAGCGTCGCGTACGAGTCGGCCGCGAACAGCGCGCCCGGCTGCGTGTTGCGGCCGTAGGACGTGTTCAGCTCGGTCACCGCGATCGGCAGTTCCTTGCCGGCGTACTGGCGGCTCTGCGCACGCAGCAGGCGGACCTGGTCGGCGACCCGGTCCGTCTTCGGCAGCACCTCGGTGCCGGACGAGCCGGTCGGGTACCAGTGCACGATCGCGAAGTCCACCACGGAACCGGCCGTGGCCAGCACGACCTGGTTCCACGTGCCCGTGTCACCGGTCGCCGTGATGCCGTCCGGCCACTCGCCGGGGGTGGTGAGCACCGCGCCGACCTTGATGCTGGGGTCGACGGCCTTCATCGCCGTCGCGTAGTCCCGCACCAGGGTCGCGTACTGGGTCGGGCTCTTGTCGGCGTGGTCGTCGGCCTCCCAGTTCGAGCCGTACTGGCCGTTGCCGTAGTTCTCGTTGCCGATCTCCCAGTACTTGACGCCGTAGCCCTTGTCGATGTTGGCGGACCGCACCCAGTCGGCGGCCTCGGCCGGCGTGCCGGTGCCGTAGTTGGCGGTCACGATCGGCTGCGCGCCGGCCCGGCGCACGCCCGCCATGAAGTGGTCGAAGTCGGTGTTCGGGGCGACGAAGCCGCCCGGCGCGGTGTGGTCGCGCCAGTGGTAGATGTCGGAGTACGAGCCGCCGGGGTAGCGCATGGCCTTGACGCCCGCGCCCTTCAGCAGGTCCGCGACCTCGGGCGTGCCGAGGTAGGTGTCCCAGATCGCGTGGTTGACGCCGACCGCGGTGGGGCTGACGGTCTCCAGGCCGGCGCGGGCGTTGACCGCGACGTCGACCGTCGTGTCCGCGGTGGCGACCGGTGGTGGGCCGCCGACCTGCGTGGCGGCTGCGAGAGCGAAGACCAGGAAGGCGGCAGGGCGCGATCGTCTCATGGCTGTCCTCGTGACGACGGTGTCTGGGAGCGCTCCCAGACTGACGCCGCGACACCGTTTTGTCAACGACGGCGGGCATCAGCGTCACCACGGACCGCGTGCCGGTGGCGACGCTGTGGGCATGCCCGGCCGGGTAGCGGGTAACGCGTCCGGGTGGTCGCGGGGTTCGGTCCGGCACACACTACGACTAATGGTCGGTTGCGATGGTCGGATCGGACTGTCAGGCTGGTGTCTCCCCTGCCCTACCCAGGAGGGAGCACCTATGCCCACGCGAACCGAGCAGGGGTTGTACGTCGCGGATCGTGGAGTGGTCCGTGCCGGCACCGCGCGGCGGGTCCGCCCGCCCGCCGCGCGGAGGTGCCCGCGGTCATGATCACGTATCGCCCGGGCGACCCGGGTTACCAGCAGGCGCGGAAGCTGTTCATCGGGCGGCCCGACGAGGTGCTGCCGTGGGCCGTCGTCGAGTGCGCCACCGAGGAGGACGTGGCCACGGCGCTCGACATGGCGGCCGGCGGTCCGTTCGCCATCCGGGGCGGCGGGCACAGCCTCGCCGAACACTCCACTTCGGACGGAATGGTGCTGGATCTCAGCGGGCTCACCACGATCGAGGTCCGGGACGGGACCGTGGTGGTCGGCGCCGGCGTGCGGATCGGCACGCTCACCGACGCCCTGGCGCCGCTGGGGCTCGTCGTGCCGGTGGGCTGGTGCCGGTCCGTCGGCGTGGTCGGCGCGGTGCTCGGCGGCGGGTACGGCGTGCTGGGCCGCTACTACGGGCTCGGTGCCGACCACCTGGTCGCGGCGCGGGTCCTGCTGGCCGGTGGCCGGATCGTGCGGGCCACGGCCACCGAGCACCCCGACCTGTTCTGGGCGCTGCGGGGCGCCGGCGGCGGGAACTTCGGCGTGGTGCTGTCGGTCGAGCTGCGGACCCGGCTCTCGGTCGCGCAGACGGCCATCCAGGCGACCTGGCCCTACGAGCGGGTGGTGGACGTCGTGGCCGCCTGGCAGCACCTGGCGCCGGCCGCGTCCCGCGAGGTGAACCTGCAGCTCTCCGTGCGGGCCGGTGACAACGAGCCGGGCGTCACGTTGTTCGGCGTCGTCGTCGGGAACCTGGCCGACGCGCACACCGTGCTGGCATCGTTCACCGACCGCGCCGGGCCGACCTCGACGTCGGTCTGCACCGTGATGTCCACAAAGGACGCGGTGCGGTACGGCGGCACCGCGGTGGACCACACGCTGCCCCGGTTGCCGGAGGACGAGACGCGGCCGGCGCTGAAGCTGGTGCGGACGCAGTTCTTCAGCGGACCCATGCCCAGACCGGTACTGGCCGAGCTGACCGAGTACCTCGCCAGGGACCGGCTGCCCGGCGTGTACCGGGACCTGGAGCTGATCCCATGGGGCGCCGAGCTGTCCGCGCGGTACGGCGGCGCCTTCGCCCACCGCCACGCGCGGTTCCTGCTGAAGCACACCGTCCAGACGGAGTGCCGCGCCACCGACGACACCCGCGCCGCCGCGACCGGCTGGGTGAACGGGTCGTGGGCGCTCACCCGCCCCTTCGGCTCGGGCGGCAGCTACCCGAACTACCCGGACCTGGCCCTCACCAACTGGCCGCAGGCGTACTACGGCGCGAACCTGCCCCGCCTGCTCACCATCAAGAAACTGTACGACCCGGCCGGCGTTTTCCGTTTCTCGCAAGGGCTGACGGTCTAGTATCGGCGCCCTGCCAACCCGGTCGGAACGAAACGGACAGCTCGTGTCGGTGCGCGGCGCCTCGGTTTCCGTTGGTACGCGGGGAACCCGCCTGCCGCGGGTCGCCGCCTGCGTGCTCGACGCGCTGGTCGCCGCGGTCGTGGCCGGTGGGCTCGGCGTGGTCCTGGTGCCGATGGGCCTGACGTGGCCGTGGCTCGTCGCCCTCTGCGCGCTGGTGTTCCTGGTGCGGCTGGTCGCCGGCCTGCACCACGCCGTCCGGTCGGTCGGCTTGCTGGAGCTGGAGCTGCAACACTCGCCGCGCCTGCTGGTGCTGCGCGGCCCGTGGGCGACCAGGCGGCACGCGCTCGACGAGGTCACCGCGATCCAGCTGTGGTGCGACCCCGACCCACGCCTGGAAGTGTTGCTGTACAACGGTGCCGCGATCCGCGTCGAGTCCGGGCCCGTCCGCCCGGACGTGGCCGTGGCGCTGGGGGAGCTGCTGGAACCGTGCGGTGTCAAGGTCGTCGACTGGGGCGTCGATGTTGATCGCCGGTAGCCTGATCGCGCTGTCCCTGTTCGGGGCCACCCCGTGCCCGTCGCTCACACCCGTGCCGGACCACGGATCGCCGCACGGCCACCTGGCCTGCGCGGATCTCGCGGGTGCCCACCTGGTCCGGGCCGACCTGACGGGCGCGGACCTCCACGGCGCTGACCTGACCGGCGCCGACCTGAGCCAGGCCGACCTGCGTGGTGCCGACCTGACCCAGGCCGACCTGAGCCGCGCTGACCTGCGGGGCGCCGACCTCGCCGACGCGAACCTGACGCAGGCGGACATCTCCGGCGCCGACCTGCGCGGCGCGACGCTGGCCGGCACCAGCGCGGTCCAGGCCACGGGGTTGCTCACGGTCCGCGTGGATCGGGTCGGTCCCGGTGCGTACGTGCAGGTGGGGTACCTGCTCCTCGGCCCGGCCGCCGCGCTCGCGCTGGCGTGGGCCCGCCGCCGGTGGCGACACCCCCGCCGCCTGGCGGGAGTCGTGGTCGCCGTCGCGGGGCTGTACCTGCTGTGCACCGGCGCGCTCCGCGGCCTCGCGGCGGCGGTGACGGGCTGGCTGTGGGCGGTCGACCCCGGGCCCGTGGGCCTGAACCCGTTGGCGCAGCTGGCGTTCGGCGCGGTCGCGCTCGTGGTCGCGGCGTTCCCGCGGTACGTGCCCCGCCGCCCGGTGGGCGAACCGGCCGGGCACCTGGCCATCGGGCGGCCGACCCCGGGGCCGCGAAGCCCGTCGTTCGGTCCGCGCACCCGTGGGGTGCTGGCGCTGGCCGGTGGACTGGGCCTGCTGGACGTCGGCGTCGTGTTCGTGTTGTGGCTGCTGGACCTTCTCCCGGCGCGCGGGCCGTGGGGCGCGGCGTCGGTGCCGGGTCACCTGGTGGTCGTCGGCGTCGCCGCGGTGTGCCTGGTCCGCGGTGCGCGGGCGCCCGCGGACGCCGGCACCCAGCCGGTGGCGCTGACCGGGATCGTGCTCGCCGCGCCGTCCTACGTGTGGTTGTCCGGCACCTCCGCCGGCCGGCGGCCCGCGAACCGCGCCGTGCCGTGGGAGTCGCTGGAGCACGTGCACCTCGTCCACACGCTCGGTGCCACGGCGGCCGGCACGGCGATGTTCACGATCCGCCCTCCCGGCGCGGCGGAGCCCGTCGAGTACCCGGACGAGCTGCCGGTGACCGGCGCGCAGGCCGACCGACTGCGCGCGATCCTGCCGAGCGAGCTGGTGACCGAGGTCGCGCGTGCCCAGGACGGAGACTCGCCGCGGCTATGACCGGTCCTCGGCCGGCGCGGCCACGGGGTGGA
>NZ_JBJMIE010000546.1:0-7502 GCF_045807065.1 Actinophytocola sp.
CCCGGGGGGTGCGGTGGTTGCGACTGGCAGCACGCGTCGTGGCCGGCGCAGCGGGCGTTGAAGGCGTCGGTGGTGGCCGAGCAGCTGCGCCGCCTCGCCGGTCTGTCGGTGCCGGTCGAGGTGGAGGAGCTGCCGGGCGGCCCGCTGCGGTGGCGCACCCGGGTGCGGATGACCGTGGACCGGGCCGGGCGGCCGGGGTTCCGCGCACACCGCAGCCACCGGGTGGTGCCGGTGGCGGACTGCCCCATCTCGGCGTTCGGCACGGTGGACGAGGTGGCCGGCCGGACGTGGCCGCCGGAGGCGTCCCTGGTCGTCGCGGTGGACGCCCACGCGGACACACACGTGTCGGTGGACGGCTCCACCACCGAAGTCGCCGTCGAGCGTGCGGCCAGGCGCGAGTGGCGGGTCTCGTCGGACGGCTTCTGGCAGGCGCACCCGGACGCGGCCGACGTGTACGCCGAGGTGGTGGCCGACTGGGCCGGGCTGGCGCCCGGTGAGTCCGCGTGGGACCTGTACGCGGGCGTCGGGCTGTTCGCGTCGGTGCTGGCGTCGGCCGTCGGCCCGTCGGGTTCGGTGATGGCGGTGGAGTCGTTCCGGCCGGCCGCGGAGGAGGCCGCGGAGAACCTGGCGGACCTGCCGCAGGTGCGGGTGTTCGCGGGGAAGGTGGAGGCGGTGCTGCGGGCCGGCGAGGGACCGGACCCCGCCGTGGTGGTGCTGGACCCGCCCCGCAAGGGCGCCGGGCGGGAGGTCGTGGAGGCGATCGTGTCCCGGGGGCCGCGGCGCGTGGTGTACGTGGCCTGCGACCCGGCGGCCCTGGCCCGGGACGTGGCGACGTTCGCCGGGCACGGGTTCACCCTGGAGCGGTTGCGTGCCTTCGACGCGTTCCCGATGACGCACCACGTGGAGTGCGTGGCGCTGCTGACGTCAGCGGGTTGACGGGCCCCAGCCGCTGTTCTGGTCGGTGGCGTTCATCCCAGGTGGCGGGGTGGGCGCCGCTTGGCCGCCGTAGGGGCCGGTGGGTACGCCCGGTGGCGGGGTCGGCACGCCCTGCGGACGAGGCATTCCCGGCGGCGGCGTGTTCGGCCCACCGAAGGGCGGCTGGCCGCCCGGGACCGGAACGCCGGGCGGCCTACCCGGCCCTGCTGGCGCGCCCGGTCCGCTCGGCCTGCCTTGACCGCCCGGTCCGCCCGGATTCCCTGGGCTGCCCTGGTTGCCTGGGCCGGCCGGGCCGTTCGGCGCGCCGGGTGCTCCGGCGCCTGCCTGGTCGCTGGGCGGTGCGTCGCCCTGGGCCGGGGGAAGGCCGGCGCGCTGGCGCAGCCAGTCCGGGATGTGCTCGTCGCCACGGGGGAAGAACCGCAGCTCGTCCGCGAAGCCGATCGGCGGGGGCACGCGGCGCCAGCGGGGTTCGACGTCCGGCTCGAACTCCGCGCTGAAGGAGCTCGGCGGGTCCAGCACGTACAGGGCCGACAGCCACGTGCCGCGGCCCGGCCGGTACATGCCCTGCCGCAGCCGCCCGAGCCCGTCGACGACCTCCTGAGGTGGCCGCACGGGCCGTTCGACGCCGTCGGGCCCCGTGACGAGGACGTCCACCTCGACGTGCCGCCCCGCGGCCCGGTACTCGGCCCTGACCTGCTGCCAGTCGGCCCCCGCCACGGTCAGGAGCGCGCGCCCCACCTGTCTCGTCAGCTGGTCCTGCTCAGCCTGCGCCATCACCGGCTGCGGCTCGGTCACCTCTGGTCCCCACCCTCATATGTGCCGATCGTGAGCTTTGACCCTACCGAATCAGAGTGTCGGGTTCGGCCCGAACGAGAGTCCCAGTTGGAACGGGTGCATGCCCCACGTGGCCACCGCGAACCTGGTCAGCAGCCCCGAGGCACGCACCGTCTGGTCGGTCGCCGGCGAGGCCAGCACCTGGGTGTCCCCCTCGACCGGCTGCTGGTCCCGCCACACCGGCGCACCGACGGGCACCGGCGACGTCTCGACGACCGAGTGCCACTCCCGGCCGTCGGTCCGCAGCATCATCAGCACGACCGGCCGCATGGGCACCTCCCACCCGCCGGTCTCGACCGCCACGAACTCGCCGCGCTGCACCGACGCCAGCACCACCTCGCCGAGCCAGACGTACATCTCGGAGACGGCCTTGTCGTCGACCGCGGCGTACGCCTCCTCCTCGGTGGCGGGTTCGAGCTGCGTACTGGTCCCACCGAGGTGACCGGACTCGTCCCGGACCCGGTCCATGAGGAACAAGGTCCCCCGGGACGGGCTGAACATGCCGGCCTCGCGATAACGCCGCTTGTCGATCTCCGACCGCGACTCCAGCCCGGCACCGAGCCGGGCACGTACGGCGTCGGGATTGGTCATCCGCCAGAAGGTGACGCCGCTCTCGTGCCAGAGGGGCAGGTACCCGGCGAGCGGCAGCCCCATCAGCACCGTCTGGAGCACGTCCCCGGAGCCGACGGCCGGCCGGTCCTGCCGGCCCCCGTCACCCGCGGGCGCAGGCTCCTCGGCGGGCGACGCGGGCGACGCGGGCGACGCGGGCTCGGCGGGTGCCGCGGGCTTGGCGGGTGCCGCGGGCTCGACGGACGCTACTGCGGGCTCAACCGGCCGCGCCGGCTCGAACAACGACACCGGCGGCGACTCCGCCGGCCCCTCCTCGAAGGGAGACGTGCGGAAGGGCGGCTTCACCCAGTCGTCCGCCGGCGCCACGGACGGCTGCCGCGGATCGGTGGCCGGCGGAGCCGTCGGCGTTCGTGGCTCGGCTTCCACCTGGAAGGCCGGCATGCGTGAAGGCCGGACCGGCGGCTCGGTTGTGCTGGGAGGCTCGGTTGTGCTGGGAGGCTCGGGCGTGGTGTGCGGCTCGAGTGTGGTGTGCGGCTCGAGTGTGCTGTGGGGCTCGGGCGTGGTGTGCGGCTCCCGTGTGAGGTGTGGCTCGGATGTGGTTTGTGGCTCGGGCGTGGCGTGCGGCTCGGGTGTGATGTGTGACTCGGGTGCGGCGTGCCGCTCCGGTGTGATGTGTGGCTCGAGTGTGGTGCGCGGCTCCGGTGGGATGTGCGGCTCGGGTGCGGCGTGCCGGGCGGGGGGCTCGTCGGGTGCGAAGTCGGCCGGTGTGGCGCGCCAGGCGGGTGGCTCGTTGGGGATGGGCTCGACCGGCGTGCCGTGCCAGGCGCCACCGGCGGGCACGTGTCGTGCTTCCTGGGCCTCGGACCGGGCCGGCGGAGGCTGCCACGCCGGTTGCTCGTCGGGTGACGAGTGGCGTGCGGGTGGTCCGTGTGTGATGGGTTCGGCCTGGCCGGCTGATGGCTCGCCGGGAGTGGCCGGTGCGGGGAAGGGTTCGGGCGTCGAGGGGAACCAGGAGGACCGCTGCTCGGGCTCCGCCGTCGCGGGTGGATCGACGGGCTCGTCCGTCGCCGCGTACCAGGCGAACGGCTCGGCGGGGGCCGCCGTCGCGGCGGCCTCGGACCCCACCGGCTGCCAGGCCGCACCCGATGGCGGCTCTGCCCGGGTGTTCGGCAGTGGTTGCCAGGCCGCGCCTGACGGCGGTTCTGCCGGGGTGTTTGGCACTGGTTGCCAGGCCGCGCCCGATGGCGGTTCTGCCGGGGCGTTCCGCGCTGGTTGCCGAGCCGCGGCCGATGGCGGTTCTGTCGGGGTGTTCGGCACTGGTTGCCGAGCCGCGGCCGATGGCGGTTCTGTCGGGGTGTTCGGCAGTGGTTGCCAGGCCGCACCTGATGGCGGTTCTGCCGGGGCGTTCGGCAGTGGTTGCCGAGCCGCGTCTGACGGCGGTTCCACCGGGGCCTTCGGAACCGGTTGCCAGGTCGCGCCTGAGGGCGGCTCCACCGGAGGGTTCCGCTCCGTCGGCGGGTCCACCGGGGCGGCCTGCTCCTCGCCGGTCTCCGCTTCGCGGTTGTGGGGCTCCGCTTCGCCGTTCCGGGGCTCCGTCGTGGGGAAGCGGAACGGCGGGAGTGCCGCGAACCGGGGATCGACGCGGGCCTCCGCCAGGGTTCGGTGTGCCCAGGCCCTCGCCCGGGTCAGGGGATGGTCCGGGAACTGCTGGTCCCACGCCGCCTCGTCGGCGAGGCTGTACGGGAGCTGGCCGTGGACGTCCGCCGCGTACGGGTGCGGGGGGAAGCAGTTCTCGAAGCCCACCTGGGCCGCCACCGCGGACTCCCGGACGCCCGTCATGTTCTCTTCCGCGCACTGGATGCGCAGCACCACGCTGCACTCGGCCTTCGGCAGGGTGAACGCCGCGATGAACGCCAGGCCCGTGTCCTGGCCGGGGACCGGCAGCTTGATCAGCTGGTACAGCGACTGCACGCCGTCCAGGGAGACCACGTGTGCCTCGATGATCGAGCCGGTCTCGGCCGTCTCCCGCGCCAGCTTTCTGCGCAGCAGGGGCAGGTCGTCCAGGGGCGCGGGGATGTCGGGCACCATGCCGATGTAGGTGAGACTGACTTGGTCTCCGGTCCGTGGGTCGAACCAGGTCCGCTGGTCATGCCGCTCCATGCCGGTGGTGTCGAATGCGACTGGCACGGGCCCGAGTGTAGGGGCGCGCTGCTCTCACCCGATCACTCGTCGAGCGGAGCCGCGGAGCGAGCACGGGCACGAAGTCCACACGACGACCACACGACGACCGCGCGACGACCGCGCGAAGATCGTTCGGAGCCCGCGAGGAGCGATCCGAGTCGGTCGTAGACTTGCTGGAACCGGACGACGTCCCGCGAACTGAGAAACAGGGGTGACCAGCGGTGACCGACGAGGAGTCCCTGCTCGACTCGGTGCACGGCCCGGGGGACCTGAAAGGGCTCTCCGCGGAGCAGCTCCCCAGGCTCGCCGCCGAGATCCGCGAGTTCCTGGTCGACAAGGTCACGACTACCGGCGGTCACCTCGGGCCCAACCTGGGGGTGGTCGAGCTGACCATGGCCATCCACCGGGTCTTCGACTCGCCGGACGACCCCGTGCTCTTCGACGTCGGGCACCAGGCCTACGTGCACAAGGTGCTGACCGGGCGGCAACAGGACTTCGACCGGCTCCGGCTGCTCGACGGGCTCTCCGGCTACCCGAGCCGCGCCGAGAGCGAGCACGACTTCGTCGAGAGCAGCCACGCCTCGGCCGCCCTCTCCTACGCCGACGGGCTCGCCAAGGCCTTCGAGCTGCGCGGGGAACGCCGCCACGTCGTCGCCGTGGTCGGGGACGGCGCGCTGACCGGCGGCATGTGCTGGGAGGCGCTCAACAACATCGCCGCCGGCAGGAACCGGCCGATGGTGATCGTCGTGAACGACAACGGGCGGTCCTACTCGCCGACCATCGGCGGCCTGGCCGACCACCTCGCCTCCCTGCGGCTCTCACCCGGCTACGAACGCTCGCTGGAGGCCGGCAAGCGGATGCTGCAGGGCACGCCCGTCGTCGGCAAGCCGCTCTACGCGGCACTGCACGCGGCCAAGCGCGGCATCAAGGACGCGCTCTCCCCGCAGGTGATGTTCGAGGACCTCGGGCTGAAGTACTTCGGACCGGTCGACGGGCACGACTTCGCCGCCCTGGACGCCGCGCTGCGCCGCGCCAAGGAGTTCGGCGGGCCGGTCATCGTGCACGTCGCCACCTGCAAGGGTCGTGGCTACCCCCTCGCCGAGAACGACGAGGTCGACCAGATGCACCAGACCGACCCGATCGACCCCGTCACCGGCAAGCTGACCACGGCCAAGGGCGCCGCCTCCTGGACGTCCGTGTTCGCCGACGAGCTGGCCCGCATCGGCGACGAGCGGCCGGACGTCGTGGCCATCACCGCCGCCATGCTGCGGTCCACCGGGCTCGCGAAGTTCGCCGAGGCCCACCCGGACCGGTGGTTCGACGTCGGCATCGCCGAGCAGCACGCGGTCACCTCCGCCGCGGGCATGGCCATGGCCGGCCTGCACCCGGTCGTGGCGCTCTACTCGACGTTCCTCAACCGCGCCTTCGACCAGCTGCTGATGGACGTGGCACTGCACGGGCTGCCCGTGACGCTGGTGCTGGACCGCGCCGGCATCACCGGGCCGGACGGCCCGAGCCACCACGGCATGTGGGACCTGTCGATCCTCGGCGTGGTGCCGGGCCTGCGGGTCGCCGCGCCACGGGACGCGGTGACGCTGCGCGAGGAGCTGAACGAGGCGGTCGCGGTCAAGGACGGCCCGACCGTGCTGCGCTTCCCGAAGGCGTCCGTCGGCAGCGAGGTGGCCGCCCTGGAGCGGCGCGGCGGCGTGGACGTGCTGCGCCGCCCGGCCACCCACGAGACGACCGACGTGTTGCTCGTGACGGTCGGCGCCCTGACGGAGCTGGGCATGGCGGCCGCCGACCGGCTGGCCGACCAGGGCGTCGGCGTGACGGTCGTGGACCCGAGGTGGATCAAGCCGGTGCCGGCCGAGCTGGTCACGCTGGCGGCCGAGCACCGGCTGGTGGTGACGGTCGAGGACAACGGCCGCCACGGCGGCTTCGGCTGGGCGCTGGCGGCGGCCCTGCGGGACGCGGACGTCGACGTGCCGCTGCGCGACCTCGGCCTGCCGCAGGAGTTCCACGGGCAGGGCACCCGTGCGGAGGTCCTGGTCGGCCTGGGCATGACCGCCCAGAACGTCGCCCGCCGCGTCACCGAGTGGATCGCCACCCGCACCGACGCCGCCGCCCCGGCCGAACTGCCCTAGACGCCCGCCGGCTCCGGGGAAAGTGTGGCGCGGCATCAGCGGGCCGAGGCCGGCTCGCCTGCTACGACGCCCGCCGGCGACGACCCCGCCTTGCTTCACCGGGCACGTCGACGCCGCCTTCGGCGGCCGGGAACACGGGGTTGACGGCACGACGAGGCCGGGTTATGGCAACGTTGTGTTGTGCGGATTCTGATCGTCGAGGACGAGGAGCCCCTGGCCGACGCCATCGCCAGGGGACTGCGTCGTGAAGGCATGGCCGTCGACGTCGCCCTGGACGGCGACGAGGGCCACGAGAAGGCCAGTGTCACCCGTTACGACGTGGTGGTGCTCGACCGCGACCTGCCCGGCATGTCCGGGGACGAGCTGTGCCGTGAGATCGTCGCGTCCGGCGCGCTCACCAGGGTCATCATGCTCACGGCCAGCGGCTCGGTCGCCGACCGGGTGGAGGGGCTGTCCCTGGGCGCCGACGACTACCTCGCCAAGCCGTTCGCGTTCGACGAGCTGGTCGCGCGGGTGCGGGCGCTCGCCCGGCGCGCCACCCCGGTCACCCCGCCGGTGTTGCGGGCCGGCGACGTCGAGCTGGACCCGGCCCGCCGGACGGTCACCCGCGGCGGTCAGCAGGTCGACCTGACCCGCAAGGAGTTCGGCGTCCTCGAGGTGCTGCTCGCGGCCAGCGGCTCGGTCGTCTCCAGCGAGGAGCTGCTCGAACGCGTCTGGGACGAGCACGCCGACCCGTTCACCACGACCGTGCGCGTGACCGTCATGACGCTGCGCAAGAAGCTGGGTGAGCCCGGCATCATCGACACCGTGGTCGGCTCCGGCTACCGGGTGCCGGCG
>NZ_JBJMIE010000547.1:0-13027 GCF_045807065.1 Actinophytocola sp.
ACACTCTAACACTAAAACAACCTCTTCCGAACTAACGTACTTGGTGATGTCCGCGAGCAGCCGCCCGGACACGAGCGTGCGGCCGCCGTCGCCGATCGTCGCCGCGACCCCGACGGTCGCCGACACCTCGTAGTCGAACCCGGAGATGGTCAGCCCGTCGGACGACTCGCCTGCGTCCAGAAGGATCCCGCCGAGAACGGGAACCGGCGGCCGGGTCGGCAGGCTGCGCGCGACCCAGGCGACGGCGTCGGCGAGACCGTCACGCTCGACGCGGATCTTCATGAGATTCCTTTCCAGACACGAGGGGTCGCGCACCGAGCGGACGTCGCCTCGAGAAAGCAGCGTTGGTCGTCACCGTAGAGCCTGCGTGATCGCCGCTCCAATCGGGCCCTCGCCTCGATGCTTCCACTTCGTGACGCACGCGTTCGCGCACACGCACACCCCTGTTTTTCTTTTGTTGATAACCCTTGAAGAAAAAAACAGTAGTAGTAGTAAGTGCTGTGGATTGTGTGGATAACCCTCAGATCCGCACGTCGCGACTGTGTGCGCCCTGGGGATGGCGCCTGGGGAGAACCTTGGGACAACTCGGGGCCCACGTGGACAACTCGAGCCTGTGCAAGGTTGATCCACAGTTGGTCCCCAGTTGTCCACAGCCCGCTCCCCAGAAGCGAGTGGCTCACCCCCAGGTTGTGCACAGGGTTGGGGAGGCTCATGAGTCCCCTTTCCGAGTGAAGGCGGGGACAGGTGCGACGCAGGACACATCGACGGAGACGACCGAATCCGGCCGTCTCCGTGAAAACGTCGTGCCGCACAAGGAAATTCGGGCGCGGACCGGCCGCCGCCGACCTGGCGGAGCGAGGCGGCCGGCGGCCCACGCGGCTCATCGTCGGGCGATCGTGGGGACCGGTGCCTGCCCTGTAGACACGTCGGCCGGCGGCGCCTGGGAGAGGCGCACGCCGGCCGGGTAGTACTCGCGGAGCGACCATGTCGCTAGCCGCGGGCGCGTTGCTTGATCCGCGAGGTGAGTTCCTGGACCTGGTCGTAGACCCGCCGCCGCTCGGCCATCTCCTTGCGGATCTTCTTGTCCGCGTGCATGACGGTCGTGTGGTCGCGGCCGCCGAAGGTCTGGCCGATGCGGGGCAGCGACATGTCGGTCAGCTCGCGGCACAGGTACATGGAGATCTGCCGCGCCTGCGCGAGCGCCTTCGTCTTGCCGGGGCCGCACAGGTCCTCGATGGAGACGCTGAAGAACTCCGCCGTGACGGCCATGATCGTCGAGACGCTGATCTCCGGGACCTGCGAGTCCGGGATGAGGTCACGCAGCACGATCTCGGCGAGGCCGACGTCGACCGGCTGCTGGTTCAGCGACGCGAACGCGGTGACGCGGATGAGCGCGCCCTCGAGCTCGCGGATGTTGTGCTCGATGCGGGCCGCGATGAACTCGAGCACCTCGGCCGGCGCCGGCAGCCGGTCCTGCGCCGCCTTCTTGCGCAGGATGGCGATGCGGGTCTCCAGCTCGGGCGGCTGGATGTCCGTGATGAGACCCCACTCGAACCGCGTGCGCAGCCGGTCCTCCAGCGTCTCCAGCCGCTTCGGCGGCCGGTCGGACGACACGACGATCTGCTTGTTCGCGTTGTGGAGGGTGTTGAAGGTGTGGAAGAACTCCTCCTGGGTGCCTTCCTTGCCCTCCAGGAACTGGATGTCGTCCACCAACAGGATGTCGATGTCGCGGTAGCGCCGCTGGAACGCGACCTTGCGGTCGTCGCGCAGGGAGTTGATGAAGTCGTTCGTGAACTCCTCGGTCGACACGTACCGCACGCGCATGCCGGGGAACAGCCGCTGCGCGTAGTGGCCGACCGCGTGGAGGAGGTGGGTCTTGCCGAGACCGGACTCGCCCCAGATGAACAGCGGGTTGTACGCGCGGGCCGGCGCCTCCGCGACCGCGACGGCGGCCGCGTGTGCGAACCGGTTGGAGGCGCCGATGACGAAGGTGTCGAACGTGTACTTCTCGTTGAGCCGGGTCTTGGAGGTCTGCGGCTGGGCCGGCGCGGTGAACGGCTGTCCGGCCATGGGGGGCGGCGGCGGGTACTGCGGCGGTTGCTGCGGACCCGGCCAGATCTCGTGGACGGTGGCGAGCGCGTCGCGTTCCTCGTCCACCTCGTCGTTGTCCGAGTCCGGTCCGGAGCCGTCACCCTTGCCGGGAGGCTTCTCAGTATTACTTAGGTCAACTGCGCTCAGTGGCCTCATCACGAGCGTCTGCTCGACGAGCGAGCCGACCCCCGGCCGGGGTGCGCCCGGTCGCGGTTGGCCCGGCGCCATGGGCACGTTGATCGGCGGCGGGGGCGGCGGTGACTGCACCACCACCGGAGGCGGCGTGGCCTGGGTGGTGCCGACCGGGTCGACCTTCACGGCCAGGGAGACCACCCGGCCGAGCCGGCGGGACAGCGCGTCGGTGATCGGTTCGCGCAGCGCACGCTCGATCGCGTCCTTGGCGAAGTCGCTCGGGGCGGCGAGCAGCGCGGTGCCGTCGAGCAGTCCGATGGGCCGGGTGACCCGCATCCACGCCCGCTGCTGCGGGGACAGCGTGCCGGCGGACAACTCCCGCACGACCTGCTCCCACACCACGCTCAGGTTCATCTGCTGCTCGGACACCTACGAGCTCCCCTCCCCGCCACGTTGTCCCAGCTGGCCTTGCACCATCACCGCTACCCCTCGCTGTGTCGGCACCCTGGTGCGGCCCGCCGGGAGGCGAGCGCGGGAGCGGCCCGGGTGTGAGCAGCATCCACAGGGTTGTCCACAACTGTGCACGAAGGTACGACGGACCGCAGCGGAACCCGCCGGAGGCCCCGCCGTAATCTCCGCGGCGCAGTGGGCTCCCACTCCCCTGGCCAACCAAGAGCACGCACGCTAACAAGCCCTGGCGTATGCCACAAGACGCAGGCGGGGGCAAGCACCGAACGTACTTGGCGTGTCGCCCAAAGGTCTCCCGGGCTTGCCCACGCTCCACCCGCATGCATGCTCGCCGGAGAGCGTGCCGTACCCTGTGAAGGTCTCCCGTCAGTTGTGGGTGAGTCCTGCGCGCCGTCAGGCCGCGACGGGGACAGATAACTTTGACGAGCCGTATCGGGAGATCCAGTCGTGAGCAAGCGTACTTTCCAGCCGAACAACCGCCGCCGGGCGAAGACCCACGGGTTCCGCCTGCGCATGCGTACCCGTGCCGGCCGGGCGATCCTCGCGGCTCGTCGGCGCAAGGGTCGTAAAGCCCTCTCCGCCTGAGCCGCTTGCTCCCCGCGTCTTCTCGACTGAGCGGTAGCGACAACTTTCGGCTCGTGACCAGGAAGGGGCGCCGCGCTGGGCGTCCCAGGCTCGTCGTGCACGCCATCACGGCTGATGAGGTCGCTCGCTTTCGCGCGGGCGCTGACGGATTCGACCGCGTCGACCCGGCACTCGCCGAGGGCGGCGCGGTCCCCAGGGTCGGGTTCGTGGTGAGCAAGGCGGTCGGCAACTCGGTGGTCCGCCATCGGGTGGTCCGTCGCCTGCGCCACCTCCTCCGCGCCCGGTTGGGAACCGTGCGGCCAGGCTGCACGTTGGTCGTCCGGGCGCTGCCACCCGCCGCCACGGCGGCCAGCGCCGACCTCGGGAACGACATTGACGCCGCTCTGCGGCGGTTGCGGCTGGACGGCCGCGAAGACAGTGATATCGGCGGTGCCAAGTGACCACCCAGCCCGACGCCGAAGACCAGGACGCCCAGACGCGTAGGCCAGGTCCGGTGGCGCGGGTGCTGCTCGTGCCCGTCAACTTCTACCGGCGATGGATCTCGCCGGTCCTTCCTCCCAGCTGCCGGTTCGAGCCGAGCTGTAGCGCGTACGCCGTGGAAGCCCTCACGACCCACGGCGCGCTGCGCGGCTCCTGGCTCACCGTGCGCAGGTTGCTGCGCTGCGGACCGTGGCACCCCGGTGGGTACGACCCGGTGCCACCCCGCCACCAAGACCTCGAAGTGCCGGCCGCCGACATCGACAAGGCCGGCCCGGAACACCACACAGCAGCCAAGGAGTAAGGCCTCGTGCTGAATTTCATCTACTACCCGGTCTCAGGGATCCTGTGGTTCTGGCACAAGGCCTTTGGGTTCGTCTTCGGCGAGTCGAGCGGCATCGCCTGGGTGCTCAGCATCATGTTCCTCGTCTGGACGTTGCGAGCGATCCTCTTCAAACCGTTCGTGAACCAGGTCCGGTCGATGCGCAAGATGCAGCAGGTCGCGCCGGAGATGAAGAAGATCCAGAAGAAGTACGCGAGCGACCGGCAGCGCCAGGCGCAGGAGATGCAGAAGCTCCAGCGCGAGCACGGCTTCAACCCCATCGGCGGCTGCCTGCCGATGCTGCTGCAGATCCCGGTGTTCATCGGTCTGTACCACGTGCTGCGCTCGTTCGTGCCCGGCCACACCGAGAACTACGTCTTCGACGCGCAGGGCGTGCAGTCCTACATCGACGCCAACCTCTTCGGTGCGCGACTGTCGAACTTCATCACGCAGCCGCAGGCGGCGCTCGAACAGCTCGGTGCGCACCGCACCTCGGTCATCATCGTCTCGATCCCGCTGATGATCCTGGCCAGTGCCCTGACGCACCTGACCGCACGGCACTCGGTCACGCGGCAGAACCCGGAGTCGGCGACCGCGCAGACGGCGATCATGAACAAGCTGACCATGTACATCTTCCCGCTGGGTGTGCTGGTGTTCGGCCTCTTCTTCCCGATCGGTCTGCTGTTCTACTGGCTGTCGAACAACTTCTGGACCCTGATGCAGCAGCGCCTCGTGTACAAGCGGATCGACGCCGAGGAAGAGGAGAAGAAGGCCGCGGCGATCGAGAAGCGGACCAGCCTCGCGCCGAAGCCGGGTGCCAAGCCGGACCAGGAGCGCAAGAAGAGCGCCGCGCCCGCGCCCGGTGCCAAGCCGCAGCCGGGGGTCAAGCCCGCGCCCAACGCGAAGGCCGCCGGCATCGCCCGCAAGTCCGCGGGCGCCAACAAGCCGGAGACCGGTGCGAAGCCGGCGCCCAACGCGAAGGCGGCGGGCACCGCCAAGCCGAAGTCCAACGGCGCGACCAAGTCGTCCAGCTCCGAGAACGGCAGCGGTGACGGCTCCACGGTTTCCGGTCTGAGCGCAGACCGTTCCCGCAAGAAGAACACAGGCCGGAAGAATCGCTGACGCGGCTGATCCGGACCTGGAGAGGAGAAGTCGTGCCGGAGACGGTGCAGGAGTCGGGTGCCGACGGAGTCGCTGCCGACGCCGAGGAACAGCTCACCGAGGGGGGTAGTCGGAACGGCGAGGGTGATCGTGCCTCGTCGAGCGAGGACCTCCTCGTCCGTGAGGGAGACATCGCTGGGGACTACCTCGAGCAGCTGCTCGACCTCGTCGACTACGACGGGGACATCGACCTCGACGTTGAGGCCGGTCGCGCGGTGGTGAGCATCGAGGGCGGCGACGATCTGGAGAAGCTCGTCGGCCCCCGTGGCAACGTCCTCGAGTCGCTGCAGGAGCTGACCCGGCTGGCGGTGCAGCAGGAGACCGGTACGCGTAGCCGGCTCATGCTCGACATCGCCGGGTGGCGTGCGGACCGCCGCGAGGAGTTGGCGGACCTCGGCCGGGCGACGGCGGAGCGGGTGCTGGCGGAGGGCGAGAAGATCCGCCTCCAGCCGATGACCCCGTTCGAGCGGAAGGTCGTGCACGACGCGGTGGCGCAGATCGACGGCGTCCACAGCGAGAGCGAGGGCGAGGACCCGAGGCGACGCGTCGTGGTCTTCCCGAAGCCGTGAGGGATTTCGTGCTCGGACCTTGCGAAGCGAATCGTCGAGGCTGTTTCACGTGAAACATCCCCCACAGATCGCGACAACTGTTTTTGGCGAGAACCTGACGGCGGCGGTGCGGTTCACTGAACTGCTCGCCGCCGTCGGCGTTGAGCGGGGTTTGATCGGACCGCGGGAGGTCGACCGGCTCTGGGATCGCCACATCCTCAACTCGGCCGTCGTCGCGGAGGCGATTCCCGAAGGTGCTCGCGTGGTCGATCTCGGCTCGGGTGCGGGACTCCCCGGAGTGCCACTCGCCATTGCTCGACCCGATCTTGAGATCACTCTTTTGGAGCCAATGGCTCGCCGGGTAGCGTGGTTGACCGAAGTCGTCGATACTCTTGCGCTGTCCGCAAGTGTGGTTCGGGGCCGTGCGGAAGAACCGGCCATCAAGCAACAACTCGTGGGCACCGATGTGGTCATTGCGCGGGCGGTCGCTCCGCTTGCTCGACTGTGGGCGTGGAGCGCACCCCTGCTCCGGCAGGGCGGTCGGCTCGTCGCGCTCAAGGGAGAGAGCGCTGACGAGGAAGTCGCGCGTGATGGCTCAGCGGTGACCAGGGCGAGTGGTTCGCCTCCGGTGGTCGAGAAGTGCGGCGCGGACGTGCTGGCGGTGCCGACGACCATCGTCGTGGTGACTCATGTCGGTTCACAGCAAAAGAGCGGACATAAAACACGACGCGCGGGCAAGCACACGCGGCGACCGTGAGGTTGGCGCGTCATGATGGAGCAAGGATTGTTTCACGTGAAACAGCACGATTCCGTGCCAACCAAAGGCGAGGTGTAGCCACCGATGACCGGACGCCATGATGTCCAGGATGCGAGCGGCGCCATGCACGACAACGTCGAGGCAGCGGTAGCGGTGTCCGGCTGGACGCCGATCGCGGAGGAAGCCGAGCGGGCGACGCGGATGTTGCACCCGAAGACCAACCTGCCGCGGCCCTCTCGGCGCCGCGTGATGACCGTGGCGAACCAGAAGGGTGGCGTCGGCAAGACGACCAGCGCGGTGAACCTCGCGGCCGCTCTCGCCATGCACGGCCTGAAGGTGCTCGTCGTCGACCTCGACCCCCAGGGCAACGCCAGCACCGCACTCGGCGTCGACCACCGGTCCGGCGTGCCCTCCATCTACGAGGTGCTGATCGGCGAGGTGTCGCTGACCGACGCCGCCGCCGTCAGCGACCAGTCCCCCAACCTCTACTGCGTGCCGGCGACCATCGACCTCGCTGGCGCGGAGATCGAGCTGGTGTCGATGGAGGGTCGCGAGTCCCGGCTCAAGCAGGCGCTGCCGACCGGAGCGCTGGATGACCTGAACCCGGACTACGTCTTCATCGACTGCCCGCCCTCGCTTGGCCTGCTGACCGTCAATGCGATGGTCGCCGCCGAAGAGGTGTTGATCCCGATCCAGTGCGAGTACTACGCGCTGGAAGGTCTGTCGCAGCTGCTGCGCAACATCGAGCTGGTGCAGAACCACCTGAACCCGAACCTGCTCGTATCCACGATCCTGCTGACGATGTACGACGGGCGTACCAAGCTCGCCGATCAGGTGACAGCGGAGGTCCGGAAGCACTTCGGCGACACGGTCCTGCGTACTGTGATCCCCAGGAGCGTGAAGGTGTCCGAGGCCCCCGGCTTCGGGCAGACGGTACTCGCGTACGACCCGGGTTCTCGGGGAGCGATGAGCTACCTCGACGCGGCACGGGAGATGGCGGAGCGCGGGTTCCGCGCTGAGTAGAGAGCTGAAGCATGAGTGAGCGCAAGGGTGGTCTCGGGCGAGGGCTCGCGGCACTGATTCCGCAGGGTCCGGCCGACGGTGGCGGCAGCGGTCCCATGAAGCTGCCGACCGCGCCTCGACCGAAGGCCGCCGCAGCCCCGGAGGCGCCCAGCGGCACTGTGGGTGGGGCGGTCTACCAGGAGATCCCGGTCGACCAGATCAAGGCCAACCCGAAGCAGCCCCGCCAGGTCTTCGACGAGGACGCGCTCGCCGAGTTGGAGCACTCCATCCGCGAGTTCGGGCTCATGCAGCCCATCGTCGTTCGCGAGCTGGGTTCCAACGAGTACGAGCTCGTCATGGGCGAGCGCCGGCTGCGTGCCGCCCAGCGCGCGGAGCTCGGCAAGATTCCCGCGATCGTTCGGCAGACGGCCGACGAGTCGATGCTGCGGGACGCCCTGCTGGAGAACATCCACCGCGTTCAGCTGAACCCCCTCGAAGAGGCGGCGGCCTACCAGCAGCTGCTCGAGGAGTTCGCGGTCACGCACGACGAGCTGGCGTCCCGCATCGGTCGTAGTCGGCCGGCCATCACCAACACGATCCGGCTACTCAAGCTCCCCCTGGCCGTGCAGCGCCGGGTCGCGGCCGGCGTCCTGTCGTCCGGGCACGCCCGCGCGTTGCTCGGTCTCGAGGACGCCGGTCAGCAGGAGGAGCTGGCCGCCCGCATCGTCGCCGAGGGAATGTCGGTGCGGGCCACCGAGGAGGCGGTCGTGCTCCTCAAGGGCGCGGCCCCGGCCAAGCCCAAGACCGCTCCGCAGCGCAAGCCGATCCAGGCGCCGGGCCTCCAGGACGTCGCCGACCGCCTCTCATCCGCGTTCGACACCCGCGTGAAGGTCGAGTTGGGCAAGCGCAAGGGCAAAATCGTGGTCGAGTTCGGGTCCGTGGACGATCTCGAACGTATAGTCGAAATAATGTCGAAAAATGGGGCAAATCCGGCATCGTATGAGGCCTAAGGGATCACCCCAGGCCGTATTGTCACGGTGACGATGACGTTGCGTTGACCAGAAACTACCGAGCGCGAGTGACCGCTCGCTCGATCAGCTCGGCGTAAATGTCGCCGAGCGAGCGGCCTGCGACCTCCGCCGCCATCGGCAGGAGCGAGGTTTCGGTCAGTCCCGGCGACGAGTTCACCTCCAGGAAGTACACGGTCCCGTCCGGCGCGACGATCGCGTCGGTCCGGGACACGTCCCGCAACCCGAGCAGCCGGTGCGCCGCGACGGCGAGGTCCGCCACCGCGGCCGCCGCGGTCGGGTCGAGCCGGGCGGGTGCGTGGAAGTTCGTCAGCCCCGCGGTGTAGCGGGCCGTGTAGTCGTAGATGCCGGACTCCGGCTCGATCTCGATCGCGGGCAGTGCCACCGGTCCGTCCGATCCCTCGACGACCGCGACCGCCACCTCGACGCCGGTGATGAACCGCTCGGCGAGCACGGTCTCCCCGTACGCCAGACAGCCGACCATCGCGGCCGGCAGGTCCGCCGCGTCTCGGACTACCTGCGCGCCGAGCGCCGACCCACTCTGGTCCGGCTTCAGCATCATCGGCAGACCCAGCCGGTCGACCATCGCGTCGAGCACCGGCTTGGCACCCAGCTCCCGGAACGTGCTGTGCGGCAGCACCACCCAGTCCGGCGTCGTGAGCCCGGCGCGGACCAGCTCGGTCTTGGCGGTCGGCTTGTCCCACGCGCGGCGGCAGGCATGCGAGTCCGCGCCGACGTACGGCACGTTCAGCATCTCCAGCACGGTCTGGACCGAGCCGCCCTCGCCCTCGACGCCGTGCAGCGCGACGACGACCGCGTCGGGCCGCTCGGTGCGCAGCCGGTCCAGCAGTGCCGAGTCGGCGTCCCACACGTCGACCGCCAGCCCCACCGAGCGCAGTGCCGCGGAGAGCCGGCGACCCGACCGCAACGACACGTCCCGCTCGTGCGAGAGACCACCGGAAAGCACCGCGACGGCGAGATCGGACACCTGACACCCCTCAGTACTGGGCCACCATTCACCGTGACCGTACACAGGGGCGATGCGTGCGGGCGTGACCTGTCGCGGTTACGCGATGTCCGGCCCCGGCACCTGCGAACCGCGACCGGTGCGCTGGTTGATCGGCCCGAACGTGTTGGCGAGGTCCAGCTCCGCCGCGAGCACGGCCGCGAGGCGGCGCACGCCCTCCTGGATGCGTTCCGGCGTCGGGTAGCAGAACGACAGGCGCATCTGCCGGGAGCCGAAGCCGTCCGCGTAGAAGCCGGTCCCGGACACGTACGCCACCCGCGCGGTGACCGCCCTCGGCAGCATCGCCTTGGTGTCCACGCCCTCCGGTACGGTCATCCACACGAAGAAGCCACCCGCCGGCACCGTCCACGAGCAGCCGGCCGGCATGTGCTGTTCCAGCGCCGACAGCATCGCGTCGCGCCGCTCCCGGTACGCCGACTGGAACGACTTGATCTGGCCCTTCCAGTCGTGCGAGGTGAGGTAGCGGGACACGATCATCTGGTTCAGCGCGGGCGGGCACAGCGCGGCCGACTCGGCGGCCAGGACCAGCTTCTCCCGCACCGCGTGCGGCGCCAACGCCCACCCGACCCGCAGCCCGGCAGCGAACGTCTTCGAGAACGAGCCGAGGTACACGACGTTGTCCGGGTCCATCGACCGCAGCGACGGGTAGGTCTGGCCGTCGAAGCCCAGCAGCCCGTACGGGTTGTCCTCGACCACCAGCACGCGGTGGGACCGGCAGATCTCCAGGATCTCCGCCCGCCGGGAGACGGCCATGGTCACGCCGGCGGGGTTGTGGAAGTTCGGGATCGTGTACAGGAACTTGACCTGCCGGCCGGCGTTCTCGGTCGCGGCGAGGGCCTCGCGCAACGCCTCCGGCACCAGGCCCTCGTCGTCCATGGCGACGTGCACGACGTCGGCCTGGTAGGCGGCGAACGTGCCGAGCGCGCCGACGTACGACGGCCCCTCGGCGAGCACGACGTCACCAGGATCACAGAAGATCCGGGTGACCATGTCCAGCGCCATCTGCGACCCGACGGTCACCACCACGTCGTCCGGGTGGGCGCGGATCTCCTCCAGGGCCATGACCTCGCAGATCTGGTCCCGCAGCTCCGGCACGCCGTGCGCGGACCCGTACTGCAGCGCGACCAGGCCGTCCTTGCTGATCAGCTCCGCGACCTGGGTAGACAACGTGTCCAGCGGCAGCGCGGTCAGGTTCGGCATGCCGCCGGCGAGCGACACCACCTCCGGGCGGCTGGCCACGGCGAAGAGAGCTCGTACCTCGGAGGCCGTCATCCCGGCGGCGCGGGCGGCATACCTGCGCAGATGCGGGTCCAGACTACGGCTTCCTGCGGGTTCGAGGGTCATGGAGCGCTCATCTCAGCCGGTCGGTTAGCTCAAGCGAGTGTAACCAGTGCGATATTCACCCCTCGCCGGTTCCGACCCGGCGGGAAGCCGACGTATCCTGGCTGTGCACACGTGGTGGGGCCCGCTCGAGGCCCAGGGTGGGAGGTCAGGTGTCGCGACGCGTCGTGGGCGTCACGCTGGACAACCTCGAGGATCTCCCCAAACACAGCCGGTCGTGCGTGTACTGGGAGCTCGCCCCACACCTCAAGGAACAGGCTGAGGAGTTCGGCACCGCGGAGCTCGAGAAGGAAGCCTGGGTCTCCAGCGTGCTCCTCGAGTGGGGCTCCTGCGGTCGGCTCGTCTACAGCGACAAGCTGCCGGTCGGGTTCGTGCTGTACGCCCCACCCACGGCCGTGCCGCGTGCCTCCGCGTTCCCCACCTCGCCGCCCAGCCCGGACGCCGTTCTGCTCACCGGCTTCTACGTGCTGCCGGAGTTCCGCCGAGGTGGGCTCGGCCGGATGCTGGTCCAGGCCGTGGCCAAGGACCTGACCCGGCGCGGGGTGAAGGCCATCGAGTCGTTCGGGGACGCCAAGCCGGACGAGGACGTCTCGTGCGTCGTGCCGTCCGACTTCCTCCTGAGTGTCGGCTTCAAGACCGTCAGACCGCACCCCCGCTGGCCCCGTCTACGCCTGGAGCTGCGTTCGGCACTGTCCTGGAAGGAAGACGTCGAGGCGGCGCTGGAGCGACTCCTGGGCTCCGTTTCGGTGTCCACCGCGAGCCCCGTCCTCCAGCAGTAGACGTCGAAGACATGAAACAGCCCCCGGAGCGATCACTCCGGGGGCTGTTTCATGTGAAACATTGATCGTTTACTCGGCCTTGGCCAGCTCGTGCCGGAGCACGTCCTCGAACGTGAAGGTGCCGGTCGGCTGGTCGTTCTGGCCCAGCAGGTACATCCGCTTGACGGCGACGAGGATGCCCTCGGCCACCACGTCCCGGAACGACGGGTCGGTCAGCCGGCGGCCGTCGTCGAGGTTGGTCAGGTAGCCGATCTCGACGCGGACGGCCGGGCACCGGGTCAGGCGCAGGGTGTCCCACGTCTTGCGGTGCGTCCGGCAGTCCCGCAGGCCGGTCCGCACGACCAGCTCACGCTGGATGAACCCGGCCAGCGTCTCCCCGATGGTGGAGGTGTTGCCGGTGATCGTGCCGAAGTGGAACGTCGCGACGCCCTGGGCCACCGGTGACCGGTTGGCGTCCGTGTGCAGGGACAGGAACAGGTCGCCGCCCACGTCGTTGGCGAAGTGCGCGCGCTCGGCCTCGGACGGGCACTGGTGCGGGCCGCGGGACAGCAGCGCCTGCATGCCGGTCGCGGCCATCTTGCCCTCGAGTCGGCGAGCCAGGTCCCACACGACGTCGGCCTCGTTGACGCCGCCGACCGACACACCCGTGTCCTGGCCGCCGTGGCCCGGGTCGATGACGATTCGCTTGCCCCGCAGCCGCGGCCCGGCCTTGCGGACCCGCTCCTGCTCGCGCAACAGCACCGGCGAGCCGCCCCGGGCGCGCGGGGACAGCTGACGCAACCCCCGCACGGTCTCGGCGCCGCAGATGCCGTCCACGGTCAGCCCGTAGTCCCGCTGGAACGTCCGCAGCGCGGCCTCGGTCTGGGCGCCGAACACGCCGTTGGGCCGCCCGGCGTCGTACCCCAGCTCCAGCAACCGCTCCTGCAGCGCCAGTACGTCGTCCCCGCTCAACGGGGAGGACACGAGGTACGCGAGCGGTCGGGCGCCGAGCTGGTAGGTGGCGTCCTTAAGGGCACGATAGGTGGCCGGACCGACCAAACCGTCGGTGATCAGGCCACGCTGCTGCTGGAATGTACGCACGGCGTGCTCCACCGCGGGGTCGTACACCGGCGGGGCCTGCGGATCGACAGGCAGGAGACCAAGCCCTGCGAGAGTCGCGCGGACCTCTGCTATAGCCGGTCCCTGGTCACCGCGGCGGAGTACCCGCATGCACCCCTCGCTCGGGTCAGGCACCGACACCCAAGTCGGCGCGAACGTGGCATTCCTGTCGCAGCATGGCTGCTAGTCCACTATTGTGCCCTGCCGCGAA
>NZ_JBJMIE010000548.1:0-14531 GCF_045807065.1 Actinophytocola sp.
AGGAAACGCATACCGTCGTGGAACCGCACCGTACTCCGCACCTGCCGAACCCAATACTCCGCAGTGCCGATCTCATCCGTCACATCACCGGTCACATTCGACACCACCGGAATGCGTGCCTCGCCGAACTCGACGTTCTCAGCGACCGCACGGAACTCGTCCAACATCGGCTCCATCCGGGCCGAATGAAAAGCATGCGACACGCGCAACCGCGTATGCCGCCACCGCCCCGCCACCGCAAGAACCGCATCCTCATCACCCGACAACACCACCGACTCCGGACCATTCACCGCAGCGATCTCCACCCCAACACCCACATACCCAACCACCTCGGATTCCGAAGCCTGAACAGCCACCATCACCCCACCCTCAGGCAGAGCCTGCATCAACCTCCCCCGAGCAGCCACCAACCGACACGCGTCAGACAGCGACAGCACACCCGCCACATGCGCCGCCACCAACTCACCAATCGAATGCCCCAAAAGGAAGTCCGGACACACACCCCAACTCTCCAACAACCGGAACAACGCCACCTCAAACGCAAACAACGCCGGCTGCGCAAACTCCGTCCGATCAACCCGCTCATCGTCAACGAACTGCTCACCGAACAACGCGGACACCTCATCAAACGCCCGCCCAAAAACCGGGAACGCCGCCCGCAACTCCCGACCCATCCCGACACGCTGCGAACCCTGCCCCGAAAACACCACCGCCAACCCACCATCAACCACCGAACCCGTGACCACCTCGGACCCGACCACGACCATCCGATGCTCCAACGCCGCCCGCGTCGACGCCAACGACCACGCCACATCCACCCGATCGAAGTCCACACACGACTCCACCTGCGCCGCCCGCACCCGCAACGCCTCCGCCGTCCGCGCGGAGACGACCACCGGCAACACCGGCGGCTCCCCCACCCGGGACGAGGCCGCCTCGACCGGCGCCGCCTCCTCCAGGATCACATGCGCGTTGGTTCCGCTGATCCCAAACGACGACACCCCAGCACGACGCGAACCCGACCACTCCACCGACTCCGTCAACAACGACACCGCACCAGACAACCAATCCACATGCGGCGACGGCGCATCCACGTGCAACGTCCGCGGCAACACCCCATGCCGCATCGCCAACACCATCTTGATCACACCCGCGACACCCGCCGCGGCCTGCGTGTGCCCGATGTTCGACTTCACCGAACCCAACCACAGTGGACGGTCCCGATCCCGCCCATACGTCGCCAGCAACGCCTGCGCCTCGATGGGATCACCCAACGCGGTCCCGGTGCCGTGCGCCTCCACTGCGTCCACATCGGACGGTCGCAGACCCGCCGTGGCGAGTGCGGCCCGGATCACCCGCTGCTGCGACGGACCGTTGGGCGCGGACAAACCGTTGGACGCACCGTCCTGGTTCACCGCGGAACCCCGCACCACCGCCAACACCTCATGACCCAACCGACGCGCGTCCGAGAGCCGCTCCACCAACAACACCCCCACACCCTCACCCCAACCGGTGCCGTCCGCCGCCGCCGCGAACGCCTTGCACCGGCCGTCCGGGGACAGCCCACGCTGCCGGGAGAACTCCACGAACGCCGCGGGGCTCGACATGACGGTCACCCCACCGACGAGTGCCATCGAGCACTCGCCGGCCCGCAACGCACTGCCGGCCAGATGCAACGCCACCAACGACGACGAACACGCCGTGTCCACTGTCACCGCCGGCCCCTCCAGACCGAACGTGTAGGCGAGTCGCCCGGAGATGACGCTGGCCGCGATGCCGGTCAGCTGGTAGCCGCCGACCTTGGCCGGGGCCTCGTACATCGCGGGGCCGTAGTCCTGGGACATCGCGCCGACGAACACGCCGGTGTCACTGCCCCGCAAGGAAAGCGGATCGATACCCGCGTTCTCGAACACCTCCCACGAGGTCTCCAACAACAACCGCTGCTGCGGATCCATCGCCAACGCCTCACGCGGCGAAATCCCGAAGAACCCCGCGTCGAACTCGGCCGCGCCCGCGAGGAACCCGCCGCCGCGCGCGTAGTAGGTCCCGGGCCGGTCGGGGTCCGGGTCGTACAACCGGTCGGTGTCCCACCCGCGATCGGCCGGGAACTCCCCGATCGCGTCCGCTCCGGCCGCCAGCAGCCGCCACAGGTCCTCCGGTGAGCTGACGCCCCCGGGGAACCGGCAGCTCATGCCGACGATGGCCAGTGGCTCACCGGTGTGGGCCGGCTCGGGCGCGGCGACGGTGACCGGGCCGGCGCCCAGCAGCTCGTCACGCAGGAAGCGGGCCAGCTCGACGGGTGTCGGGTGGTCGAAGACCAGGGTGGCGGGCAGCCGCGTGCCGACCGCGGCGGCCAGCCGGTTGCGCAGCCGGATCGCGGCGAGCGAGTCGAAACCCAGCTGTTTGAACGTGCGCCGCGGCGCGACGGCGTCGGTCGACGAGTACCCGAGCAGGCCGCCGACCTCGGTGCGCACGAGGTCCAGCAGCACGCGGTCCCGCTCCGCCGCCGGCTGGGCGGCCAGCCGCTCACGCAGCCCGGACGCGCTGTCGCCGGCCCGCACTCTGCGCCGTGCGGTCCCGGACACCAGCTGCCGCAACACCGCGGGCACGTCGCCGGCAGCCCGCAACGCCGAGGTGTTCAGCCGCATCGGCAGCAGGTGGGCGCGGCCGGCGGTGACAGCGGCGTCGAACAGCGCCAGGCCCTCGTCCACGGGCAGCGGCGCGATGCCCATGCCGTTCAGCCGCTGGCGGTCGGCGTCGGCCAGCTCCCCGGTCATGCCGCTGGTCGCGGCCCAGAAGCCCCAGGCCAGCGAGGTGGCGGGTTGACCGGCCGCGACGCGGTGTGCCGCGAGGGCGTCGAGGTAGGTGTTGGCGGCGGCGTAGTTGCCCTGGCCGGGGCTGCCGAGCGTGCCCGCGGCGGAGGAGAACAACACGAACGCGTCGAGGTCGCCGGTCAGCTCGTGCAGGTTGCGCGCGCCGTCCACCTTGGACCGCAGGACGGTGTCGAGCCGCTGCGGCGTCAGGTTCTCGATCACCGCGTCGTCGAGCGTCCCGGCCGCGTGGATCACCACGGCGAGGTCGTCGATGCCGGCCAGCAGCTCGGCCAACGCGTCCCGGTCGGCCACGTCGCAGGCGGCCACCGTCACCTCCGCGCCGAGCCCGGTCAGCTCCGCCGCGCGGTCACCGCCCCGGCCGGTGCGGCTGACCAGCACCAGCCGGCGGATCCCGTGGCGGGTCACGAGGTGGCGCGCGACGAGGCCGCCGAGCGTGCCGGTGCCGCCGGTGATCAGCACCGTGCCGTCCGTCCGGAGGGGTGTGCCGGGCGCCGCTTGCGCGCGGCGCACCCGGGGTAGGAACACCTCGTCGCCCCGGATGGCCAGCTGTGGCTCCCCGGTGGCGACCGCGGACCGCACCAGCCGCGGTGGCACGCCGTCGCGGTCGACGTCGATGAGCACGAACCGGTCCGGGTGCTCGGACTGCGCCGACCGGACCAGGCCACGCACCGGTGCGGCGGCGAGGTCGTCCGCTCGGACCAGCACGGCCAGGCGGCGGTCCTCGGCCAGGGCCTCCTGCAGCCGGGCCAGGGCGCGGTGCGCGGCGGCATGCGGGTCGGTCTCCTCGACGAGCCAGGTGGCGATGTCGTCCGCGGGTCCGTCCGGTGGCACGATCGCGGTCCAGGCCAGCTCGTACAGGGACTCGTGCCGGTGGGCCGCACCGAGGTCGGCGGCCTCGATGGGCCGCAACACCAGGGAGTCCACCGAGATCACGGTTTCACCGTGCTGGTCGGCGGGGTGGCGGGGGCCGGCGCCGTCCGCGCCGATGTGGAGCCGCACCCGCAGCGCGGCGGCACCCGATGCGTGCAGCTCCACGCCGCTCCAGGTGAACGGCACCGCCCTGGCGTCACCCGTCAGCCCGGCGGCGTGCAGTGCGGCGTCGAGCAGCGCGGGGTGCAGGCCGAACCCGTCCGGGGTGACGGCCTCGGGCAGCCGCACCTCCGCGAAGACCTCCCGGTCGCGCACCCACGCCGCGTGCAGGCCCCGGAAGACCGGTCCGTACTCGATGCCGTCCTCGGCGAGCGCCGGGTAGAACCCGTCGAGGTCGACGGGGTCGGCGCCGGCCGGCGGCCAGGCGGTGAGGTCGAACGACGGTTCGCCGGCGTGGCCGAGAAGCCCGGTGGCGTGGCACGTCCACGCGGCGTCGGGACCGTCCACCCGGGAGTGGACCCCGAACGGGCGCCGGCCGTCGGCGTCCGGCTGGCTCACCTTGACCTGCAGCACCACCGCGGCGTGCGCGGGGAGCGGCAACGGAGCGCCCAGGGTCAGCTCGGTGACGCGGCCGCGGCCGACCTCGTCGCCGGCCCGCACCGCGAGCTCGACGAAGGCCGTGCCCGGCAGCAGGACCGAGCCGCGCACGGCGTGGTCGGCGAGCCAGGGGTGGGAGTTGCGGGACAGCCGGCCGGTGAACAGCAGGTCGCCGTCCACGACATCGACGGTGGCGCCGAGCAGCGGGTGGTGCGCGGTGTGCAGGCCGGCGGCGGACACGTCACCCGACGCCGCGGGGGCGTCCAGCCAGAACCGGGCGTGCTGGAACGCGTAGGTGGGCAGGTCGACCAGCCGGCCGCCAGTGATCACGGGTGCCCAGTCGACGGGTGCGCCGTGCACCCAGGCCTCGGCCAGCGCCTTCAGCAGCTGCGGTGGGCCGCCGTTGTCGCGGCGCAGCGTACCCAGCGCGACCGCGTCGGCATCGGCGGCGTGGATGCTGTCCTCGATGACCGGTGTGAGTACCGGGTGCGCGCTGGTTTCGAGGAAGATCCGGTGCCCGGAGCGGAGCAGCTCCCCGGTCGCTCGTGCGAACTGGACGGGTTCACGCACGTTGCGGTACCAGTAGGCCGGGTCGAACACCGCGGAGTCCACCCACTCGCCGGTGACGGTGGACAGGAACGGCACCTCGGGGATCCCGGGTCGAATGCCGGCCAGCAGCTCCAGCAGCTCGTCGCGCAACGGTTCCATCAACGGCGAGTGCCCGGCACGGCTGGACGCCACCCGCCGCGCCCGCACACCCCGCCGATCACACTCGGCGAGGAACTCCTCCAACGCGTCCCGATACCCGGACACCACCACCGACGTCGGGCTGTTCACCGCGCCGAGCGTGAGCCGGTCACGCCAGGGGCGCACGAGTTCCCCGGCGTCGGCCTCGGTCAGCGACACCGACGCCATACCACCGTCCGCGCCCCGCTCCCCCATCAACCGGCTGCGCAACGCGACGACCCGCATCGCGTCGTCCACGGACAGCGCGCCAGCGACGTGCGCGGCGGCGATCTCGCCCTGGCTGTGCCCCACCACCGCGGCGGGGGTGACACCGTGGCTCCGCCACACCTCGGCCAACGACACCATCACCGAGAACAACACCGGCTGCACCACGTCGATCCGCTCGTAGCCCGGCGCACCGGTAACACCACGCACCACGTCCAGGAGCGACCAGTCGGCGAAGGCCCGCAACGCGCGCTCGCAGTCGGCCATCTTCGCCGCGAACACCGGCGACGAGTCCAGCAACTCGACACCCATGCCCGGCCACTGACCGCCCTGACCGGGGAACACGAACACGACGTTGGCGCCGGCGTGCGCGGCGGCGCCGGACACCACGTGGTCCGGGGAAGCGCCGTTGGCCAGCGCGTCGAGACCGGCCAGCAGTTGGCCGCGGTCGTGGGCGACGACGGCGCCGCGGTGGTCGAACACCGACCGCGCGGCCAGCGTGGCCGCCGCGTCGGACGCGGCGAGCGGGTGGTCGGCGAGGTGGTCGCGCAGCCGCGCAGCCTGCGCCCGCATCGCCGGCTCGGTACGACCCGACACCAGCAACGGCACCGCGGTGGCTTGACTCGCTCCGCCCGCGACCGGACTCCCCGCCGGCTCAGCCGTCGGCGACCCGTCCGCCGTGGTGGACCGGCTCGCCGGCGAGTCGGCCTGGACCCGGTGTTCTCCCTCCTGCGCTGCCCGGCCCACGCTGCTCGCCGGTCCAGGCATCGGCGACCCGCTCGCGGCCTGCTCTGCCGGTTCCTCGGCCTCCTCCACGATGACGTGCGCGTTGGTGCCGCTGATCCCGAACGACGACACGCCGGCGCGGCGCGGGTGCCCGTCGCGTGGCCAGTCCACCGCGCCGGTGAGCAGTGACACCGCCCCGGACGTCCAGTCGACGTGCTCGGTGGGCCGGTCGATGTGCAGCGTGCGGGGCAGCATGCCGTGCCGCATGGCCTGCACCACCTTGATCACCCCGGCGACGCCGGCCGCTCCGGTGGTGTGGCCGATGTTCGACTTGATCGAGCCCAGCCACAGCGGGCGGTCCCGGTCCTGGCCGTAGGTGGCCAGAACGGCCTGCGCCTCGATGGGGTCGCCGAGCCGGGTGCCGGTGCCGTGCGCCTCCACCGCGTCCACGTCGGACGGGGCCAGTCCGGCGTTCGCCAGTGCGGCGCGGATGACCCGTTGCTGGGACGGGCCGTGGGGCGCGGTCAACCCGTTCGACGCGCCGTCGGAGTTCACCGCCGAGCCGCGCAGCACCGCCAGCACGGGATGTCCGTTGCGGCGGGCGTCGGAGACCCGTTCGAGCAGGAGCACGCCGACGCCCTCGCCCCAGGCGGTGCCGTCGGCGGCCGACGCGAACGGCTTGCACCGGCCGTCCGGCGCGAGCCCCCGCTGCCGGCTCAGCTCGATGAACCCGTACGGCGTGGCCATCACGGCGACACCGCCGGCCAGTGCGAGCGAGCACTCGCCGCGCCGCAGGGCCTGACCGGCCAGGTGCAGTGCCACCAGCGACGACGAGCACGCCGTGTCCACCGTCATCGCCGGCCCCTCCAGGCCGAAGGTGTAGGCGACGCGTCCGGACAGGACACTCGCCGACGTGCCCGTGACCAGGTAGCCTTCCGCGCTGGCCGCGGCCCGGTGCACGAGGATCGAGTAGTCGTTGCTGTCGACGCCGGTGAACACGCCGGTCTGGCTGCCGCGCAGGGAGTACGGGTCGATGCCGGCGCGCTCCAGCACCTCCCACGACGCCTCGAGCAGGAGCCGCTGCTGCGGGTCCATCGCCGCCGCTTCCCTCGGTGAGATCCCGAAGAACTCGGCGTCGAAGTCCGCCGCGCCGTCGAGGAACGCCGCGGTGCGCACGTAGGAGGTGCCCGGCTGGTCCGGGTCGTCGGCGAACAGCGCGTCCAGGTCCCAGCCGCGGTCGGTGGGGAAGGCGGTGACGGCGTCCCGCTCCGCGGCGAGCAGCTCCCACAGGTCCTCGGGTGAGGCGACGCCACCGGGGAACCGGCAGCTCATCGCCACGATCGCGACGGGCTCGTCGGAGGCGGTGGCGTTCGTCGTCGCCGGCGCGGTCGTGTCCTGTCCGACCAGCAGCGCGCGCAGGTGGGCGACCAGCGCGGTCACCGTGGGATGGTCGAACACCAGGGTGGTCGGCAGCCGCAGCCCGGTCGCGGTGTTGAGCCGGTTCCGCAGCTCGACCGCGGTCAGCGAGTCGAACCCCGCGTCCTTGAGGGAGCGGTCGTCGGCGATCGCGTCCTTCGCGTCGTGCCCGAGCACGGTCGCGACGTGGCCACGGACCAGCTCGCCGAGGATCGCCTCCTGCTCGTCGGCGCCGCGGCCGGCCAACCGCCCGGCCAGCCCGCCACCGGCGGTGTCGCCCGGCGTGACCGCCCGCCGCGCCGGTGTCCGCACGAGGCCGCGCAGCAGCGCCGGCACGGCGCCGTCCTCCGGGAGGTCCAGCCTGACGGGCAGCACGACGGGGTCCGGGAGTTCGCGTGCCGCGTCGAACGACGCCAGCGCGTCCTCGGTGGACAGCGGGGTGAGCCCGGCCCGCCGGATGCGGCGCGCGTCGGCCCCGGCCAGCCGGTCGGCCATCCCCCCGCCGGCCGCCCACGGTCCCCACGCGACGGACCGCACCGGCAGGCCGCGTGCCGCGCGGTGCCGGGCGAGGGCGTCCAGCGCCGCGTTGGCGGCGGCGTAGTTCCCCTGGCCCGGGCCGCCGAAGGTGGCCGCCGCGGAGGAGAACAGCACCAGTTCGGCCGAGTCGCCGAGGAGTTCGTGCAGGTTCACCGCCCCGTCGAGCTTGGGGCGCAGCACGGTGTCCAGCCGTTGCGGGGTGAGCGAGGAGAGCACGCCGTCGTCCAGCACCCCGGCGGCGTGGATCACCGCGGTGAGGTCGGGGATGCCGGCGAGCAGCCGGGCCAGCGCCGCGCGGTCGGCCACGTCGCAGGCGGCGACCGTGACCTCGGCGTCGAGGCGGCCCAGCGTCCCGGTGCCGCCGGTGATCAGCACCGTGCCGTCGAGCGGGGCGGGGATGGTGAGCACGACCTTGCCGACATGCTTGGCCTGGCCGAGGAAGCGGAAGGCGTCGGGGGCGTGCCGCACGTCCCAGCAGGTGCGTGGCAGGGGCCGCAGCGCGCCCCGCGCGAACAGGTTCAGGACCTCGGCGAGCATGGCGCCGAGGCGCTCCTCGCCCGCCTCGATGAGGTCGAACGCGCGGTACTCGACGCCCGGCAGGTCGTCCCGGACGTCGGTCTTGCCCATCTCGACGAACCGGCCGCCGCTGGGGAGCATGCGTGCCGAGGCGTCCACGAACTCGCCGGCCAGCGAGTTGAGCACCACGTCGACCGTGCCGAACTTCGCCTCGAACCCGAGGTCGCGGGAGGAGGCGAGGTGGTCGTCGTCCAGGCCGAGGCCGCGCAGCGTGTCCCACTTGGCGGGGCTCGCCGTGGCGTACACCTCGGCGCCGAGGTGCCGGGCCAGCTGGACGGCCGCCATGCCGACACCGCCGGCGGCGGCGTGCACGAGCACGGACTCGCCCGGCCGCAGCCTCGCCAGGTCGACCAGGCCGTGGTAGGCGGTGAGGAACACCACCGGCACCGAGGCCGCCTCGGCGAAGGTCCACCCGGCGGGCATCCGCGCGACCATCCGGTGGTCTGCGGTCACCACGGGGCCGAAGGCACCGGGCAGCAACCCCATCACCCGGTCGCCCTCGGCGAGGCCCGTCACGCCGGCACCGACCTCCAGCACGACCCCGGCGCCCTCGATGCCCATCTCCGCGTCGCCCGGGTACATGCCAAGCGTGATCAGCACGTCCCGGAAGTTCACGCCGGCGGCACGCACACCGACGCGCACCTCGCCGGCGCGCAGTGGCTGCCCCGGCGTGGGGTTCGGCACCAGGGCGAGGTTGTCGATGGTGCCCTTGTCGGTGACGTCGAGGCGCCACGCACGGCCGGGCGGCGGTTCGAGTGCCCGGCCGGCGGCGCGCACCAGCCTCGGCGCGGACAGCTCGCCGGCACGCAGCCGGACTTCCGGTTCACCGCACGCCAACGCCGCGTCCACATCTTCCACATCGGACTCGACGAGCAGGAACCGATCGGGGTGCTCGGACTGCGCGGAGCGCACCAGCCCCGCCACCGCCGCGCCGGCCACCGTGTCCGCGGTGACGACGGCCAGCCGCGCCGCGGGGTCCCGGTCCTCGGCGACCCAGGACCGCAGTGCGGACAGCGCCGTCGACGTGGCCGCCCGCACGTCGTCCCCGTCGACGCGCAGCACCTCGACGTGCTCGGCGGGCGTCGTGGCGCGGACGGGGACCCAGTCGACGGTGTAGAGGATGTCGCGCCGCCGCGACCGGGCGAGTTGGCCGGCCGTGACGGGCCGCAGCGCGAGGGTGTCCACGGCGGCGACCGGTCGGCCCTCGTCGTCGGCGATCCGCACCGACACGGCGTCCCCGCCCGCGGGCGACACGCGGACCCGCAGCGCGGTGGCACCGGTGGCGAACAGGTCCACACCGGACCACGAGAAGGGCAGCCGGACCGTCTCACCAGGACGCGCGGCCAGCCCGATGGCGTGCAGTGCGGCGTCGAGCAGCGCGGGGTGCAGCCCGAACCCGCCGGGCTCGACCCCCTCCGGCAGCCGGACCTCGGCGTACACCTCCTGGCCCGACCGCCAGGCCGCCCGCATGCCCTGGAACGCCGGCCCGTAGTCGATGCCGAGCCCGGCGAGGCCGGCGTAGTGACCGTCGACCGGCACCGGGGTCGCGCCGGCCGGCGGCCATTCGGCGAGATCGAAGTCGGGGATGCGGGCCGCCGAGGACAGCACCCCGGTGGCCAGCCTGGTCCAGGTGTCGGCGGTGGCGTCGTCGGCAGCGTCGGCGACGTCGGCCTGGGCGTGGACGGTGAACGACCGGCGGCCGTCGGTGTCCGCTCCACCGACGGCGACCTGGAGTCGAACGCCACCGGACTCGCCGAGCACCAGCGGTGCCTCGATGGTCAGCTCGTCGAGGTGGTCGCAGCCGACGTGGTCGGCGGCGCGGACGGCGAGGTCGACGAACGCGGTGGCGGGCAGGAGGGTGCGGCCGTGGACGGTGTGGTCGGCGAGCCACGGGTGGGTGCGCGGGGAGATGCGTCCCATGAGGACGGAGCCGCCGTTGTCGGCCAGCGTCGCGGCGGCGCCGAGCAGGGGGTGGCGGGTGGGGCGCAGCCCGAGGGCGGCGGGGTCGGCGACGGGGCTCCTGTCCAGCCAGTAGCGGGTGTGCTGGAAGGGGTAGGTGGGCAGCGGGACGCGGTGGGCCTCGGGGTAGAGGGTGTGCCAGTTCAGCGGGATGCCGCGGACGTGGGCGTGGGCGAGCGCGGTCGCGAGTGCCCGCAGCGACGGCAGTGCGCGGTTCTGGGTCGGGATGAGCGCGACGGGTGCGGTGGCGGTGAGCGCGGCGTCGGGTCCGATCTCCATGAACGTGGCGACCCCGGCGTCCTCGGCGCGGCGGAGGTTGTCGGCGAACCGGACGGTGTCGCGAACCTGCCGCACCCAGTACTCGGGGCTGGTGGCCTCGCCGGTGAGGACGAGGGGGATCTCCGGCGGGTGGTAGGTGATCGCCCTGGCCACCGCCGCGAACTCGTCGAGCACCGGTGCCATGCGCGCGGAGTGGAACGCGTGCGACACCCGCAGCCGCTGGTGGCGCCAGCGCGCGGCCACCTCCAGCACCGCGTCCTCGTCACCGGAGAGCACCACCGACTCCGGCCCGTTCACCGCCGCGATGTCCACCCCGGGACGCAGGTTGGCGGCGACCTCGGCCTCGGCGGCGCGTACCGACACCATCGCGCCGCCGGGTGGCAGTGCCTGCATCAGCCGGGCACGGGCCCCCACCAGACGGCACGCGTCCGACAGCGACCACACGCCGGCCACGTGCGCGGCCGCCAGCTCCCCGACGGAGTGCCCCAGCAGGTGGTCCGGGCGCAGCCCCCAGTGCGACAGCAGCCGGAACAGCGCCACCTCGAACGCGAACAGCCCGAGCTGGGCGAACCCGGTGCGGGTCAGGCGTTCCTCGTCGCCGAACACCACCTCGGCGACCGGCGCGTCGAACTCCGCGCACACCGCGTCGAACGCCTCGGCGAACACGGGGAACGCCTCGTGCAGTTCCTTGCCCATGCCCACCCGCTGCGCGCCCTGGCCGGAGAAGACGAACGCGGTCCTGCCCGCCACCACCGAACCGGTGACGACCTCCTCGCCGAGGAGCACGGCGCGACGGTCCAGCCCGGCGCGGGTCGTGGCCAGCGAGAAGCCGAGGTCCACCGGGTCGGCCGCCAGCGAGCGGACGACCTCGACCTGGCGAGCCAGCGCCTCGTCCGAGGACGCCGACACCACGAGTGGCACCACCGGCGGCGACCATCCCGAGCCGGGCGCGGTGGGTGCCGCGGCGATCTCGGGCGCCTGCTCGAGGATCACGTGCGCGTTCGTCCCGCTGATCCCGAACGACGACACTCCCGCCCGGCGTGGGCGGCCGGCGTCGGGCCACTCGACCGGCTCGGTCAACAACGACACCCCGCCCGACGACCAGTCGACGTGTGGCGTCGGTTCGTCCACGTGCAACGTCCGGGGCAGCACGCCGTGCCGCATGGCCTCGACCATCTTGATCACGCCGGCGACTCCGGCGGCGGCCTGCGTGTGACCGATGTTGGACTTCAACGACCCCAGCCACAGGGGACGTTCGCGGCCCTGGCCGTAGGTCGCCAGCACGGCCTGCGCCTCGATGGGGTCACCGAGCCGGGTGCCGGTCCCGTGCGCCTCGACGGCGTCCACATCGGACGGCACCAGTCCCGCGTTCTCCAGTGCCCGCAGGATCACCCGGTCCTGGGCCGGACCGTTCGGCGCGGTCAGGCCGTTGGACGCGCCGTCGGAGTTGACCGCCGAGCCCCGCACCACGGCCGACACGGGGTGTCCGAGGCGGCGCGCGTCGGACAGCCTCTCCACCACGAGCAGGCCGACGCCCTCGGACCAACCGGTGCCGTCCGCCGCCGCCGCGAACGACTTGCACCGGCCGTCGGGGGACAACCCGCGCTGCCGGGAGAACTCGATGAACGCGCCGGGGCCGCACATGACCGTCGCCCCGCCGGCCAGCGCCAGCGAGCACTCCCCCGACCGCAACGCCTGCACCGCGAGGTGCAACGCCACCAACGACGACGAACACGCCGTGTCCACCGTCACCGCAGGGCCCTCGAGACCCAAGGCGTACGCCAGCCGGCCGGACGCGACGCTGGCCGTGTTGCCCGTCATCACGTAGCCCGCGACGGCGCCGGCGTCCTCCGGGCGCGGCGCGTAGTCCTGGCCGGTCAGGCCCACGAACACGCCGGTCCGGCTGCCCCGCAGGGAAAGCGGGTCGATCCCGGCCCTCTCGACCGCCTCCCACGAGGTCTCCAGCAGCAACCGCTGCTGCGGGTCCATCGCCAGCGCCTCCCGCGGCGAGATCCCGAAGAAGTCGGCGTCGAAACCGGCCACGTCCGACAGGAACCCGCCGTGGCGCGTGTAGCACGTGCCGCCGTGCTCCGGATCGGGGTGGTAGAGCCGGTCGAGGTCCCAGTCCCGATCGTCGGGAAAGCCCGAGATCCCGTCGCCGCCGGCGGAGACCAGCCGCCACAGGTCCTCCGGCGAACGCACTCCGCCGGGCAGCCGGCAGCTCGCCGCGACGATCGCGATCGGTTCGACCTCCTCGAACTCGGTGATCCGCCGACGAGCCTGGCGCAGGTCGGCGGTCACCCGCTGGAGGTAGTAGCGAAGAGTCTGTTCGTCAGCCACGGCACACCTGTTCACTGGCACGGCACGGGTTCCGGCTTTGCCCTCGACTGCGAGCCTGCCGAAGCCGACACCCGCGGAACACCCCTGCACCCCCTACCGTCGGCCGGCTCAACGCCCCAGCTCCTCGTTGATCAACGTGATCAGCTCGTCGTCCGACGCGGCGGACAGGTCGTCCGGTCCGACGGGCGGGAGCGGCGCGTCGGCCTGGCGCCCGGACCAGTCCGCGGCGATCGTCCGCAGCCGCAACGCGATCTTCGCGTGGGTCGTGCTGCCGGGGGCCAGTGTGGACAGTCGCTGGGCGAGCCCGTCGAGCTCGGCGAGCACCGACTGTTCCGGCGACGGCACGAGTTCGTCGAGGAGGTGGCGGACGAGTGCCTCGGTGCTCGGTTGGTCGAAGACCAGCGTCGCCGACAGCCGCAGCCCGGTGACCGTGTTCAGCCGGTTCCGCAGCTCCACCGCGGTCAGGGAGTCGAACCCGAGCTCGGCGAACGGGCGGCGGACGTCGATGGACTCCGCCGCCGGGAGACCGAGGACGGCCGCGGTCTCGGCGCGCACCACCGCGAGCACGGTCTCCTCCCGCTCACCCGCGGACTGCCCGGTCAGCCGGTCGACCAGGGACGAGGGTCGCGGCGCGGTCCGTCGCGCCGGTGTCCGGGCACGCGCCGGCGCGTCCCACTTCATTGCCAGGACAACGGGTTCCGCGCCGCGCATGCCCGCGTCGAGCAGCGCCAGTCCGTCCACTGTGGTCAGTGGGCGCAGGCCGGAGCGGGACATCCGCTGGTGGTCGGCGGTCCGCAGGCCGGTGGTCATGCCCGTCGTCTGCTGCCAGGGCCCCCACGCCAACGAGCACGCCGCGAGGCCGGCCGCGCGGCGGTGGGTGGCGAGCGCGTCGAGTGCGGCGTTGGCCGCGGCGTAGTTGGCCTGCCCCGGGTTGCCGAGCACGCCGGCGGCGGAGGAGAACAGCAGGAACGCGTCGACGTCGCCGACCAGCTCGTGCAGGGTGCACGCGGCGTCGACCTTGGGGCGCAGCACCGCGTCGAGTCGTCGCGGGGTCAGCGTTTCGACGGTGCCGTCGGCGACGACGCCCGCCAGGTGCACCACCCCGGTCAGCCGCGGGAGCCCGGCGAGCAGTGTGGCGAGCGCGTCCCGGTCGGTGACGTCGCATTCGACGACGGTGACCCGCGCGCCCAGCTCCTCGACGAGGTCGGTGGCTCCGCCGCGGCGGCTGGCCAGCACCAGGTGGCGGATGCCGTGGCGCGTCGCGAGGTGCCGGGCGACGTCGCGGCCGAGCGCGCCGGTGCCGCCGGTGACCAGCACGGTGCCCTCGGGATCCATGGTGCGCGGCAGCGTCAGCACGACCTTGCCGACGTGCTTGGCCTGGCTGACGAAGCGGAACGCCTCGGGCGCACGGCGCACGTCCCACGCGGTGAGCGGCAGCGGCCGCAG
>NZ_JBJMIE010000549.1:0-6451 GCF_045807065.1 Actinophytocola sp.
GCCAGCAAGCTGATCACCGTGCCGGCCGAGCACTTCGACCCGGTGCAGTGGGCTTCCGTGGTGGAGGCGAACCTGGTGGGCGCGTTCCTGCTGTCCCAGTCGGTCGGGCGCCACATGCTCGAGCGGGGGTCCGGCCGGATCATCCACCTGTCGTCGGTGCGCGGGGACGCGGGCGGCCGGATGGGCTTCTCCGCGTACGGCGCCAGCAAGGCCGGGGTGAACCTGCTGGTCAAGCAGCTCGCCACGGAGTGGGGCGGGCAGGGCGTGACCGTGAACGCGGTGGCGCCCGGGTTCATGCGGACCGACTTCGTCGAGGCGGCGCAGAGCAACCCGCAGTTCGTGGCCCGGCTCCAGCAACGGATCCCGATCGGCCGGTTCGCCGAGCCGGAGGAGGTGGCCAGCGCGGTGGTGTACCTCGCGCAGCCGCTCGCCCGGTTCGTGAACGGGCAGGTCATCTATGTCGACGGCGGCGTGACCGCCAGCCACTGAGGTTCAACACGGAGGTAAGGATGTCCACCTGGCACGCGCTGCTGTACCCGATCAAGGAAGGCAGTGAGGAGACGGTCAAGGAGCTGTTCCGCAACAGCGGCCGGCCGAACTTCACCATCACGGATGCGGAGGGCAACGTCGTCGGCCGCCTGCTGGCCACGATGGCGTTCGTCGGCGCCGGTACCGCGATCCGCGTGATCGAGGTCGAGGGCCCGCTGCCGGTGGTGGCCGCGCACATGAGCCGCCAGCCGGAGGTGCGGGAGTTCGAACGGCAGCTGGAGGAGCACCTGACCGAGGGCCGCGACATGGTGAGCCCGGAGGGCGCGCGGGCGTTCTTCCAGAAGGCGGGCATGGAGAACGTGCTCAACCGGCGCGCGCCAGACGCCGCGGCGGCCTGACGTGGAGATCGGTGTCGGTCTGCCGAGCACCGTGCGGGGCGCGTCCGGCCCGGCGCTGCTGGCGTGGGCGCGCACGGCCGAGCAGGCGGGGTTCTCGAGCCTCGCCACGCTCGGCCGGCTCGTGTACGACAGCTACGACGGCCTGGTCGCCCTGTCCGCGGCGGCGGCGGTGACCTCACGGGTGCGACTGGCGACGGCGATCCTGCTGTCCCCACTGCACGGGAACGGCGCCGTGCTGGCCAAGCAGGCGGCGAGTCTGGACCGGCTGTCCGGCGGACGGCTGGTGCTGGGTCTCGCCGCGGGTTCCCGCCCGGACGACTTCACGGCCGCCGACGTGCCGATGAAGGGCCGCGGCGCGTTCCTGGAGCGCCAGGTGGCCGAGCTCCGTGCCATCTGGGGCGGGGCTCGCCGCGGCTTCGCGGGTGCCGTCGGCCCGTCGCCGGTCCAGTCGGGCGGGCCGTCGATCATGCTGGGCGGGCACTCCCCGCGCGCGATCGAGCGGGCCGCTCGGCTGGCGGACAGCTGGATCTCCGGTGGCGGCGGCGTGGAGATGTTCGCCGGCGGGGCGGCGGCGTTCCGCGCGGCCTGGGCGGCGGCCGAGCGCGTCACGCCGCCGCGGGTGGTGTCGCTGACGTACTTCGCCCTGGGCCCGCACGCGGCGGACCTCGCGGACCGGTACCTCAGCGAGTACTACGGCTTCGCGCCGCCGTACGCCCAGCTGGTGCTGCGTGGCGCGGCGGTCGGCGAGGCCAAGCTGAAGGAGACCCTGGCCCGCCTGGAGGCGGCGGGCTGCGACGAGGTCCTGCTGGCTCCCTGCGGCGACGGCCTCGACCAGCTGAAGGAGCTGCAGGACGTGGTGTTCGGCTAGGCACGGGACGCGTCCGGTGCAGGCCCCCGAGGTGCTCGGGGGCCTGTTTTCTGCCCGTGCGGGCGCGCCCGGTCACGCGGCCAGTGGCGTCAGGGCGTGCAGGCTGAGCGCGGACATCGTCGCGGTGACGAGGTCCGGTGCCGTGGTCAGGTGGAAGTCGGCGCCGGGGCGCAGGCCGCTGCCCGCACCGAGCCGGTGCACCGCGTCGGCGTCCGGCTGGAGCACGACGAGCGTGCCCTTGGTGATGAGCGGTGCGACGGTGTCGACGGCCGCGTGGGTGGTGATCACGTACGCGTCCAGGCCGGTGAGCAGGCTCGGGTCGGTGGTCGGCTCGAACCAGTCGGCCACCGCGTGCAGGTCGTCGGCCAGGTGGGACTCGCCGCGGCGCAGGGCGGTCACCTTCGACCGGTCGGTGTCCAGGCCGGTGACCAGCAGACCCGACCTGGCCAGCGCCAACGCCAGCGGCAGTCCCGTGCGGCCCAACCCGACGACACCCACGGTCGCCGGGGTTCGACGGATGATCCTCATCGCGCTCCTCCCAAAAGTGCCTGACTCCAGGGTCGTCGCGCGAGTCGAGCCCTGCTCGAGAGCGAGTCAAGTCCGCGGCGACCACGCCGGCTCGGTCGAAGGTGCGGGCGCGGCTGTCGTCAGTACGCGATCTCCACCGTGTGGCCGACGGTGTCCGCGTCCGCGGCGTGGTTGAGGCAGTAGTGAGCCACGTCCGGGCGGGAGATCGACCAGCAGCCTCGCAGCTTGCGGTCGGTCGCGGTCCGGTAGTTGCCCGTCAGGGAACCGCTCGTCAGGCGGGCGGCGCGGACCAGGGTCCAGTCGAGGTCGCTCTCCCGGACGTGCCGCTCCATCAGGGCCATGTCGGCGTACGGCTTCGCGAGGATCCGGTGCAGCAGGTGCCTCGCGATCAGCCACTCCGCGAACTGGCGCGCCGGCGGAACCTCCAGCGAGGACGTCGAGACCACCAGCAGCCGGCGCGCGCCATCGGCACGCATCGCGGCGATGACGTTCGCGGTGCCCTGTGAGTACACGGTCGTCGCGTGGCGGTGCATGCCGATGCCCAGTGCGGAGACCACGACCTCCGCGCCCTCCACGGCCCGCGCCGCGGCGGAAGGGTCGAGCACGTCACCCGCCACCACGGTGATCCGGTCGCCGAACTCGGTCAGCGCGGCCGGGTTCCTGGCCAGGACGGTCACCTTGTCGCCGACCGTCAGTGCCTGCGCGATGGCACTCCGACCCGTGCCACCGGTCGGGCCGAACACTGTCAGGCGCATGTCGCCTCCGTTCGCGACGGGGGGATGCCGTGAAAGGCGCGTTCGGAGCCCGAACGCGCCTTTCGCGGCATTGGGACCGGGTCAGGCGGCTTCGGCACGCGTGGCCGCGGCGGCGAGTGCCGCGGTCAGCTCCGCACGGGACGCGCCCGGCAGCTGCGGCGGCGGGCCACCGGCCAGCGCCCTGCCGATGCGCCGCGCCATCTCCTCGTTCGCGTACAGCTCGGCCGGTGAGGTCAGCGACATCATCACGTGCGCGACCCGGCGCCACACCTCGACGTCCGAGATGGACGCCGCCACCGCGGCACCGAAGTGCACCACGCCCGGCGGCGGCAGCTGCGGTCGCTGACCGGCCGCCACCGCCTCCCACAGGCCGGCACGCCCCCGGTCGTTGGCGATGGCCTCACCCAGCCACGGCGCGAGCAGACCCTTCGTCGCGCCCGCGAACCGGGCCGCCTGGCCCCGGTCCACCGACGGGTGCGCGTCCAGCAGGTCCGCCAGCTCGTACACGTGGGCCAGGGCGAGGGAGACACCACGGCCGTTCGCCGGGTTGGTCGTGCAGACCGCGTCACCCAGCGCGTAGAAGCCAACGGTCAGGCGCGGAGCACCCGGGTCGACGAAGCGGGAGCTGTTGTCCAGCCCGCCCATCGCGTACACCGGCGAGATCGGCTCGGAGTTGCCCGGCGCGATCCAGCCGGCCAGCAGCGGCGTGACCTGGATCGCCGCGGTGAAGGCGGCCTCGTCGCGCAGGCTCTTCATCGGCTTGTCGTCGGGCAGCACGCCGATCGAGATCGAGAACGTGTCGCCCTCGCCGAGGAACAGCACGGCCGTGTAGCTGTCCCACATGCCGCCGGCGCCGAACCCCCGGTTCAGCGGGCCGGGCGGCGCCGGGGTGAGGCGGCGGTAGTACCGGGTGTAGTACGTGATCCGGCAGCTCTCGCTCTGCGCCTCGGGGACCGGCAGGCCGGCCTCCGCCAGCCACTCGGCCGACTTCGTCTTGCGCCCGCTGGCGTCGAGCACGAGATCCGCCGTCAGCTCCTCGCCGCCGTCGAGCCGCACGCCCGTCACGCGGTCGCCGTCCGTCAGCAGGCCACGCACGGTCGCGCCCGTCCGCGACCTCACGCCGGCCCTGGCGAGCACCTGCCTCCTGAGCACCCACTCGAACGTCGAGCGCCGCACGGTCAGCATGTTCAGCAGGTCGTCCGACGGGATCCGCGTCACCGGGCCCAGGGTGGGCGGGGTGAAGTCCGCGAGGTTGACCTCGCCGGCGCCGGCCTCGACCAGCGCGTCGTACACGTCCGGCAGCTTCTCCCGCAGGATGTTCGTGCCACGCGAGCCGAACGCGTGCGAGTGCGCGGCCTGCGGCACGGTCGGACGCGGCCAGGCCGCCGCCTCGTCCAGGGTGGACGGTGGCTCGGCGGCCTCGCGCTCGAGGATCAACACCTCGTGCCCGCGGTCCGACAGCGCGGCCGCGGCGGCGAGACCGGTGACGCTGCCGCCAATGGCGATGATCTTCATCAGGCGTTCCAGAACTCGTCGAGGGCGTACACGTCGTTCGGGTAGGTCCAGAACTCCTTGATCTTGCCGTCCACGATCAGCGCCACGTTGATGAACGGCATGTCGAGCACGAGACCCTTGCGCTCGTAGTGGGTCTCCAGGACGGCGAAGGCGTAGTTGTCGCTGCCGCCGACCTCCTTGACCTCCATGCGCAGGTTGCCGTTGGTCAGCTCCCACATCTTGTTGGCGAAGGCCGTGGAGTCCTTGATGCCGACGTGCTCACCGGACAGCGGGTTCTTGCCCGGGTAGTGGTGCACGGAGTCCTCGTGCCAGTAGGTGCCGGCGGTCTCGACGTCGCCGACGCCGAAGGCCGCGTACACCTTCTCCATCAGCTGGATGTTGGGGTTCTCTGCCATGACGATCTCCTCAGGATGCCTTGCTGACGACGGAACTCGGGAGCGTGGAACGGACGGCGTCGACGATCTTGTCGGCGTTGGGCGGGTACGCGTCCTCGAGCGGCCCCGAGAACGGCACCGGCGCGTGCGGCCCGGTGACCGTGCGGACGGCCGCGGACAGCGACGAGAACCGGTGCTCCGCGACGTTCCCGGCGATGTCGGTGGCGATCGAGCAGCGCGGGTTGGACTCGTCCACCACGACCAGCCGCGAGGTCTTCTCGACGCTGGCGTACACGGTGTCGAAGTCGAACGGCGACAGCGTGCGCGGGTCGATGACCTCGGCCCGGACGCCCTCCGCGGCCAGCCGCTCGGCCGCCTTGGTCGCCTCGTGGACCATCCGTCCAATCGCGACGATCGTGACGTCGTCGCCCTCGCGCACGACGTTCGCGACGCCGAGCGGGATCGTGTAGCGCTCCGCCGGCACCACGTCGCGGCTGCCGAAGTACAGCAGCTTGTGCTCGAAGAAGATCACCGGGTCGTCGTCCTGGATGGACGCCGCGAGCAACCCCTTGGCGTCGACCGGGTTCGAGGGGGCGACGACCTTCAGGCCGGGGATGTGGGTGAACAGCGAGTACAGGGCCTGCGAGTGCTGCGCGGCCCGCCGCATGCCCGTGCCCCACATCGACCGGATCACCAGCGGCACCTTGGCCTTGCCGCCGACCATGTACCGCAGCTTGGCGGCCTGGTTGAGGATCTGGTCGAAGCACACACCCGCGAAGTCGACGAACAGCAGGTCCGCCACCGGCCGCAACCCGGTCGCGGCCGCACCGACCGCGGCGCCGACGAACGCGGCCTCGGTGATCGGCGCGTCGAAGATCTGCCCGGGGAACGGGACGTGCAGGCCGCGGGTCGGCCCCCAGGCGTGCCCGAGCGTGCCGTCGCAGCCGGTCCCGCCGATGTTGTCCTCACCGAACACGACCACTGACGGGTCGTGCTCCATCTCCAGGCGGAGGGCCTCGTTGAGCGCCTCGAGGTAGGAGAGCACACGTGGTGTCTCGGTCATGGCTTCTCCCTAGTACGAGACGTAGACGTCGGTGAGCAGTTCGGACTCGTCGGGCGTCGGCGCGGCCTTGGCCGTGGCGACCGCGACCTCGACGGCGGCATCGACCGTGACGTCCACTTCGGACGTCTCGGCCTCGCTCAGTCCGGTCCTGTCGACAAAGCGCTTTATCGGGTCCTGTGTGGACCGCAGGCCGTCGACCTCACCCTCGCCGCGGTAACCCTGACCGTCGAAGCCCTCCATGTGCCCGAAGAACCGCCCGGCCTTGCACTCGATGAGCGACGGTCCACCGCCGGCCTTGGCCCGCGCGACGGCGTCCTCGGTGGCGGCCCTGACCGCGAAGTAGTCGGTGCCGTCGACGACCACCGCGGGGATGCCCTGCGCCTCCGCCCGGCGGGCGACGTCGAGACCGCCGAGGTGGTAACGGGTCCCGGTCGCCTGGGCGTAGAAGTTGTCCTCCACCA
>NZ_JBJMIE010000550.1:0-33065 GCF_045807065.1 Actinophytocola sp.
ATCCACCTCGGCACATTCACCGGCCCCGCCGGCACCTTCCGTCGCCGCACCAAACTCACCAACAGCCAGACCGCGACCCTCACCACGCTCGACCTACCGGTCCCGCCGCTGATCACCGAGGCGACACCCGCAACCACCTGACCTGCATCGATCCCACCGCCTAGTGACACGCCCCGCCACCAGGCCCACCAGCGTTTCCCCAGATCAGACACCAGATTCACCGACCAGACAGCTCCATCATCTGCGGAAGGCGGGCTTCTGGGGTTTCCTCGGCCCGGGAGTCGTGGACACACCGGACGGCGGACGCAGCCACCGCAGAGTGCTCATCGACGGCCTCCGCTCCCGCGGCCACGACATCGTGTTTCTCCAACACGACCGCGACCGCACCGAAGCCGGCCTCGATCTCTCCCACGACTACACGTGGGATGACTGCTTTCCCGAGATCGACGCACTGTTTCTGGAATGGCGCTGGCCCATCCCCGGCCGCAACACCACCGCCTGCGGAACAGCCGGACACACCTGCGACCTCCATCGCCAGCAACTGTTGCTCAGCCACTACACACAGTGTCACGGCACGCCCACGATCGTGTGGGACAAAGATAGGAAACTGCCGAGCAGCGACCCGCTGAGACAGATCGATCACGTCGTGGTATGCGAAGCCGCGCTGTCCCCCACCCCAGGAGCGGTGCGCCTGCTGTTCCCGGTCGCCGACGAGGCCCTCGCCACCGCCGACCCTGTGGCGCTGGCGGCGGCGCCCCGGCCGCGGTCCCTGGCCTACGTCGGCAACCAGTACGACCGCGATGAGGCGTTCGACTCCTTCTTCGCGCCCGCAGCCGCTGCGGTCGATCATGTGGTGGCCGGTAAGTGGACCGCCACTGACAGTTGGCCCCATGTCCGATTCGTCGGGCGCATCCCCTTCACGCAGGTACGCGAGGTGTACGGGAGCGCCTTGGCCACGATCCTTCTCGTCCCATCCCGATACGCCCAAGCAGGACAAATGACCCAACGGCTCCCCGAAGCCGTCCTCACCGGCTGCCTGCCGCTGTGCCCCACCACCATCAACCATGCAGACAAGCTCGTGCCGCCAAAACTGCTGATCCGAGATGGTGCCGAAGCAGTCCAACGGCTCGGATGGCTGCGGCAGCTGGCGGGCAGTCCCGAACACGTGGAGCTGCTCGCCGGCTGCGTCCGCCGTCTTCAGCGCTTCTCGCTCCGCGAGCAACTGGCCACCCTGGACTTCGTCTTCGACCACCTGACGACCTCGTCAGGGGACATATCGGCGGTCGAGTACGCATGACCAACAAAGAGGTCGAAACCGGATGTATCGGATCGATCGATGCACCATCACCCCAACGCGCCGGCACCAGCACCACGGGCCGACGCGCCGACACGACTAGGTTGGAGCCCCATGAAGAAGGTCGCGATCATCGGCTGCGGAGGCAGCGGCAAGTCCCACGTCGCACGCACGCTCGGCAGACTGCTCGACGCTCCGGTCACGCACCTGGACGCTGTGTTCTACGACAGCGACTGGAACGAACTGCCAATGCAGGCGTTCGAAGCGCGGCAGCGCGAACTCGTCGCCGAGCCGAGCTGGGTGATCGACGGCAACTACAACTCCACACTGCCCGTGCGGTTGCACGCCTGCGACACCGTCGTCTTCCTGGACCTGCCCGCTGTCACCTGCCTATGGGGAGCGCTGTCACGGCAACTCCGCCATGGAGCGGGCCAGAACCAGGCCACGGGCGTGTACAACCGGATGCACTGGGGCGTCATCCGCTACATCAGCACCTACCGCAAGAAGATGCGCCCCAAGGTGCTCCGCAAGATCGACGAGCACGCCCAGCACGCCACGGTCGTCACCCTGACCAGCCGACGCCAGGTACGCCGCTGGCTGACCCAGGTAGCCGCCGACCAGGCACGTCCCTAACCGTCAACCACTCGCCCCGTCCCGGTTTCGGTCGGGTTCGCGGTTGCCCCGGCCTACCACTGGCGGTGGGCCAGTGACCGGGGGCGTCGAGAATCCGTTCGTCGGCGCCGACGTGGGCCGGATCCTCTACGGGAGCGCAGATCGGCTCGCGGTGCGGACGGGCGCGCTGCATCGCGCGAAGACCGCCGGTCGACCGGCCGCAGACGTCGTCGCCGAAATCGCCGACACGTACCGGGGTCAGCTGGACTGGCAGCTCGTCGTCGACATCGGCTGCGGGCGGGGCAGCAGCAGCCAGACACTGGCCGTGCGGTTACGTCCTGATCTCCTCGTCGGCATCGATGCTTCGACCGCGATGTTGGCGGAGGCACGCCGCAGAATGCCGGACACAGTCGGCACGGCCGGGGTGTCGTGGATACAGGGCGACTTTCACCGCCTCCCCCTGCAAACGGGTTCGTGCTCGCTCGCGGTCGCTGCGTTCTGCCTCTACCACTCAGCCCGGCCGGAGCAGGTCATCGCCGAGATCGCGCGCTCTCTCGCACCCGGCGGACTCGCGGTGCTGGTCACCAAGTCCGCCGACAGTTACCACCAACTCGACGACCTCGTCACCACCGCCGGACTCGACCAAGCCGCCTGCACCCGTCCCAGCCTCTACTCAACGGCTCACAGCGGGAACCTTGCGACACTGGCAGCCACGGCACTGCAGGTGTGTCACGTCGAGCACGAACCACACCGCTTCATCTTCACCAGCCTGCGACACGTCGCCGAGTACCTGGCCACCAGCCCCAAGTACCAGATGCCGGCAGTCCTGCTGGGCCGAGCGGACGCCATCGCAGCGGCGTTGACCGCAGCCGTTCCCGACGAACCGCTGGAGACCGAGTCCACCGTCACCTACGTCGTCGCACGCCGCCAAGGATCGCAATGACCGCTCCCACTAAACCCAACAGGTTCGTCAAGGCCTACCCCACCATGCAGGCCCGCGCAGCAGCCGAACACCACTACCGCTGGCTGACCACCCACGTCCAGCCGGTCCAGCTTCCCGCGCTCCTGACGGTGCGCGACACCAGCCTCGAGTTCATCCACGTCCTGGGACGTCACGCCCTCTCGAGTGACCTGGTCCGGATCGCCGCGCACCTCGGCGACGCCCACGGCGCAGCGTGGACCAGCACCCTGCACACGGCACGAATGGACCAGCCCCACCCCATCAGCCGTGGCGCCACCATCAGCGACTTCATCGGTCCCCGCCTGGCGGCACTCCATCGCCGCCACCAGGCCGGCTACCTGTCCGCACACGACCTCGACGCCATGCAGGACATCGTGACGGCAGCCGCGCCGGAGCCCGTGGCCTTCTACAAGGACACCAACCCCCGCAACATCCTCATCACCGCCGCCGGCGAGCTCATCACCGTCGACTTCGACGACCTCACCCTCGCACTATTCGGCTACGACCTGGCCAAACTGATCGTCACCCTGGCCATGACCGACGGCCAGCTCCCCGACGAACTCATCGAATCCGCGCTCGACGCCTACAACACGACCGCGGCACGACACGGTGCGGTCCTCGGCCACGTCGATGCCCAGCGCCTGTCGCGCTACGCCACGCTGCACCACATCCTCACCACGCCCTACCTTGGCCGCGGCGGCTACCGATACCCATGGCCAACTGTGAAACCGCCTGCGCGGCGAGGAGCGTCCTCGTGATCACCACCGAACTGCTGCTTGTCCGCCACGGGCAGGCACGCTGCAACGTCGCCGGGATCGTCGGCGGCCCAAGGACCTGCACCGGCCTCACCGACCAGGGCAGGATCGAGATACAACTGGCAGCGGACCGAATCGCTGCCGAATACCCCGGCACGCCCCACATCACGACTGTATACACCGGACCACGCCTGCGCTTACGCCAATCCGCAGAGATCCTCGCCCACACCCTGAAGGTACCCGTGGTCGTCGAGCCCGGCTTGGACGGGCCGATCCACGGCGACGCTGACGGACGAACTTGGCGAGAGATCACCGCCAACTTTCGCGGGCACCCTCAGGCGCATCCAGACCGGCCATGGGCAGCCAGCTCGGACACCTGGAACAACTTCCTCAGCCGCGCCACCGCGTTCCTCGCCGAGTTACTGTCGAGAGTGGCCAGCCAACGCATTCTTGTGGCCGCGCACGGAGAAACTGTGATCGCCGCGCACAGCCTCCTGCTCAGCCTGCCACTCGGCAGCCCAGTGCGGTTCACGGTCGATCACGCATCCCTCACCCGATGGCAACACCAACACAATCGCTTCGGTCACGAAAGCTGGTGGCTGGACTGCCACAACGACACCTCGCATCTCGACATGCGAAGGCATGGTGCTCGCGGCGGCCGCAGCACTCCTTGCTCCGAAGGACAGACGACTGACGTCAAGGAACAAACAGGATGATCGAACCTACCGACGCGGTCCACGCTCTTGCGCGGAAAACCCTCGGATCCGTGACGGTCACTTCCGACGCGACGTTGCCGGCCCATGTCATGGCGTTCACTGACACGCGAGGTCGCCGGTACCTGGCCAAACGCCATACCTCCCGTAACCGATACGCACGGGAAATACACGCCTACACCCATTGGGTTCCCGCGCTTCGCGATCGGGCACCGCAACTGGTGGCCTCCGATCACGAGCACCTGGTTCTGCTGCTCACCGCCGTGCCCGGCGCCACAGCCGACCATGTGATTTCTGGCGCCGAGGCTGAGCGGGCCGCACATCAGAGTGCCGCCTACGTTCTACGCCAACTGCATGACAGCACTCCACCCGAGTACAGCCACGACATGGCGGTCACGCTCGGCCAACGAACCGCGCACTGGGTCGACCGCGCAGGCGTTCTGCTGAACGCAGGTGAGCGCCGCCTGCTCCTCGACCACGCGGAAACCATCGCATCCAGCCCCGTGGAAGTACGCTTCTGCCACTTGGACTTCCAACCACGCAACTGGATCGTGGACGACGACGGCACAGTTCGGTTGATCGATTTCGAACACGCCCGGCCCGACTCTCACATCCGGGACATGGCGAGGCTGGCACATCGCTACTGGCCGCATCAACCCGATCTTTACCAGGCCTTCGTCCGCGGATATGGCACATATCTCTCCGAAGAGGAACGGACGCTTCTGTACCACTTCGGCGCGCTGGAGGCCGCCACCGCCTTGGTCCGGGGACGCGACACCGACGACGACGCTCTCGCCATGCACGGCCGCGCCATCCTGGACCGACTTGCTCGCCATCCCACCCCCTCACCGACCCTGTGGAGCAATCCATGAACGCCGTACCTTCGTTGACCGACAAGCGCATGGTCGTCACCGGCGCTGCCGGGTTCATCGGCTCCCACCTCAGCGGCTCCCTCGTCCGTGCAGGCGCCACAGTGGTCGGTATCGACCGGCGTAACCCCCAACAAGACCAGACTGCCGCAGTCAATCTCGCCGATCTGCTCGAGGCGCCCAACTTCAGCTACGCCGTGGCGGATCTCCGCACCGCATCACTCGGGGAGCACCTACGCGACGTTGATGTCGTATTCCACCTCGCTGCGATTCCAGGCGTACGCCCTTCGTGGGGCCCAGAATTCGAGGACTACACGTCCTGCAACATCCTTGCCACGCAGCGGCTCATGGACGCAGCCACCCACCTGCACGTTCCGCGCGTCGTAGTCGCGTCGTCCTCGAGCGTGTACGGCGCCACCGATGGATCACCCAGCAAAGAAAGCGATCTTCCACAACCAACCTCCCCATACGGCGTCACCAAGCTGGCCGCGGAACAACTCTGCCTCGCGCACGCCGCCCGCGACGACTGCCCCACCACAGCAGTCGCCCTCCGTTACTTCTCGGTCTTTGGACCACGCCAACGCCACGACATGTTCATCCACCGCGCCCTGATGGCCACCATGACCGGTCAGCCATTGCGACTGTTCGGACACGGCCATCAGCGGCGCGACTTCACCTTCATAGATGACGTCGTAGCGGCCACAATCGCTGCCGCGACAGCCCGAACAGGCAATGCAGTGATCAACGTGGGCGCCGGCGTTGAAGCCAACCTGCTGCACGTACTCGATGTCATCTGCGGGCTCGTCGGTCTGCCCACACCAGTGGTGGTGGTGAACAGCCACGCCGGCGACGTTGAAGCCACGTTGGCCGACACCACTGTTGCCCACCATGTGCTGAACTGGCGTCCTACAACAACGCTCATCGAGGGAATCGCCCAACAACTGTCCTCGCTCGACCGAACGGTGAGCATTCTCAACACTGGCAGCAAGGCCCTGGCCGGTCCACTACAGACAAAGAACGCCATCTAGGAGCCCCAACATGTCTCGTAGTTCTTCCACCTTCCCTGGCCTGCTCGCCGTAATACCAGCCCGATTCGGATCAACACGATTCCCCGGTAAGCCATTGGTACTACTCGGTGGCAAGCCCATGATATGGCACGTCTACCAACAATGCCTGAAAGCAGATCACATCACACAGACCGTGGTCGCTACAGACGACACACGTATCATGGACGAGTGCGCGAGATGGAGCATACCTGCGGTAATCACAGGAGACCACTCCACCGGAACGGATAGGGTCGCGGAATGTGCTCAACAGCAAGCCTTCTCAGCTTACGACGGCTACGTTAACGTGCAGGGCGATGAACCGTTCATCTCGCCAGAATCTATTGACAGGGTTGCATCAGCATTGCATAGCCTGAATGGTAACACGGTCGCCGTCGTCAACGCTTATAGCGGGCTCCAGGATCCATCAACTGTGCGCGACCACAACGTTGTAAAGGTGACCCTGAGGGTAAACGGTTCGGCGATGGCATTTTCCCGTCAACCGATACCATATCCACACGCCGCCACGCACCCTACCTACTTCCGACAGCTCGGACTCTATGCATTCACGCCGGCTGGCCTCCGTGACTTTGCAACCACAACGCCCGGCCCAATAGAACGCGCCGAGGGCGTCGAAATGCTCCGCTTCCTCGAACATGGTCGCGAAGTGCAGATGGTCAAAGTCGATGACAACGGCATCGCCATTGACACCCCGCAAGACCTTGCACGCGCTCAGTCACTCTTGGCTCAACACCAACATGACCATTCCTAACGCGCAGGTGATCCGGCCACGGCACCGCAGCTCAAGTCCGGTCCGGTGTCCGACAGCTTCCCTACTGTGCGTATCGTTTGATCGTCATTCGACGTGATCGAGGAAGGCGGGCTACATGTAGACCGCTGACGACACGACGGCAGTCGCAGATGGTCAGTTGACGATCACGCGTTCATTCGGTCATCGCGCCTGGCGGTTGATGCCGGTGAGGCGGGCGACGGCGGTGAATCCGTCGTCAGTGCCCGGCCAGTGCGCCCGGACGGCGTCGAGACCGGCGCGGCGGACGACGGAGCGGAGTACGGCGGTGACGATGATGGCGTCGTCGGCGTAGCCCAGGAGGGGGATGAAGTCGGGGATCACGTCGATGGGAATGGCGAGGTAGGCCAGAAGCAGCCCGAGTCGGACACGGACCCCGCGTGGGAGTGTCTTGTCCGCGGCGAGCCGGCGTACGAGGCGGAGCACGTCGGGCAGCACCCGCAGCGCTTCGCGAAGCAGGTTGCCGCGTGGGCGGGCGATGAGCAGCAGGACGACGAGGGCGAGCCAGGCCAACAGCAGCGCGGCGGCCACGCCGATGAGCAGGTCCCACCAGAACGATCCGGTCACGGCTGCTCCACCGCCCGCAGCCACGGTCCCTCGCCGGCAGCGGCATCGGTCGGCGTGCTCGTCGCGGTCTGGTGAGGTTCGGGGGCTTCGGCCTGGAGGGCGGCGTCCTCGAACGCGGCCAACTCGGCAGCAGCCTGCTCGACGGCGTCGCGGGCGGCTTGGCCGCCGGGGGCGGTGAAGTAGTCGCGGGCGGCGATCTTGGCCAGCCAGGTGCGGAAGCGGTCCAGGTCGGCCTCGGACTCCTCAACCTCGGCATAGGTGACGTTCCCGCGCGCCTGCTCCTCGGCCAGTTCCTTTCGCAGCTCGGGGAGGCGTTCCAGGACCTCGGCGTACTCGGCGTCGCGAGCGGCGTTCAGCTCGGCGATCACCGCCTGCTCCTCGGCCGGGTCGGTGAACGCCATCCGCAGCACCCGCGCCGAACCGCCCTGGCGCTGCACCCGGTCGACCAACCGGCGCACCTCCCGCACGACCTCGGGTCGTGCAGGCAGCAGGCACACCGACTGCTGCAAGTACAAGGCACCCAGCGAGCGGAGCTTGCGCCACACCTGCACCCGCAACGATGCGGCCGCGCCGGCCGTCGACACGCTCACCACCAACCAACAATCATCCACTGCATCACCTGCCACACTCGTAGGTTACACCCGTAACATCACGACGGTACGAAAGCTGCTCAGAGAGTGGAAGTGGTGTCGGTGGGCGAGGGCCGGGCCCTACACGGCAAGGTGGAGATCGCCTACGACACTTTCGGCGACCTCGGTCAGGGGGAACCGCTGCTGCTGGTCATGGGGCTGGGCCTGTCGATGCTGTACTGGCGGGAGGAGTTCTGTGCCGGTCTGGTCGAGCACGGGTTCGCCGTGGCCCGGTTCGACAACCGGGACACCGGGCTGTCCACCCGCTTCTCCGGCACCAGGCCACCACGAGTGGTCGCCGTGCTGCGTAACCCGGCGTGGGCTCCGTATCGACTGGAGGACATGGCCGACGACGCGGTCGCCGTGCTCGACACGCTCAGGTGGGACAGCGCGCACATCGTCGGGATGTCGCTGGGCGGGATGATCGCCCAGACCGTCGCGATTCGACACCCCACCCGGACACGCACCCTGACCTGCATCTCCTCCACCCCGCACTGGCGGATCGGCCGGCGAACGCTCTGGACCACTTTCCGCCTGCGTCGGGCTCGCCGAGCCGGCGACCTGGCGGAGCGACTGGTCCGCGGGCACTGGGTGATCGGCTCGCCCGCGTATCCGCCGGACGAGCAGTGGTTGCGCGACCTCGCTCGGAGGATCACCGAACGCGGCGGCAGCGACCCCAACGCCGCCCGCCGGCAGGGCGCGGCCATTCTCGCCAGCGGCGACCGCCGATCCGTACTGGCCACCCTCCGCGTGCCCACTCTCGTACTGCACGGCGCCGCCGACCCGATGATCCGCCCCGCCGCAGGCCGGGCACTCGCCGCCACTATCCCCGACGCGAAACTCGTCATCTTTCCCGGCATGGGCCACGATCTGCCCCGCCCGTTATGGCCGGCGGTCATCGCCGAGATCGATGCTCTGGCCAACCCCCTAGGAGCAGAAGAGAGCTGAGCCGCCAACCACGAATCGTGCGCCCACATTTTCTGTCAACGGCCATTCGCCCGCTGGCGCGTGCTTCCGAGAGCTCGCGGCAGCGAGTGGCGGCCAGGCGTATCGAGTTGGACCTGGTCGGCGTAGCCGGTGGGTGGCGGACCTCAACAGGACGTCAAGGCACACGGCTACCGGGTTGTCGCCATGCTGTGCCCGATCCTTCTCCTTCGTAACCGAGCACTTCTGCGTGTCCCTGGTAGGAGTTGAGCCGGATTTCACAGGCCGATATCGAGGTCCTGTCCCGCAGTCGGCGAGGTCTCCGGTGCTGGTTCCTCGCTCGGGCTCGGTTCGTGGTCGGTCGAGGGGTTCTGTGGTCGGGTCATGCGGGTCTTCAGCGCGTCGAGCCGGCTGCGTACCCGGCTGGTGCGTGCGGCGAGCTGGTCGTCGACGAGCGGTTCGGGCATCGGGTGTTGGGCGAGGTAGTGGGCAACCCAGGCACGGGCGCGGCCTTGTTCGCCACGGTCGCACGGCGGCAGGAGCGTCGGATCCGTGTCGGGGACCTGCCAGCGTTCGCGGTAGGCGGCGACATGGCCGGCACACCGGATCCACACCTCACGCGCGACGGGGTCGTCGGGCACGTCCCCGAGATCGGCGACCCACACCGGTGGGGTGTGGGCGGCGTGTTCACCGAGATCACGGACGCGGTCGGCGATGCGGTTCGCGCGGGCACGGAGCCAGTCGGCGAGTTCGAGGCGGTCGGGGTCGGCGTCGAGGCCGGGTTGGTTGGGATCGGGTTCGGGTGGGCTGGAGACCCACCCGGGCAGTAGGTCGGGTCGACCGACGCCGTCGGGCGGGTAGGGCAGGTCGTTGGCAAGGCGGTAATGCAAGACTTTGGCGGCCGAGCGGGCGGGGTTGCGCGGGTCGGACGCGAACTCACGTTCCTCAGCGCGTTCGCGGAGCAGGTCGACCGGGTCTCGGCCGGCGTCGTTGATCTTGTGGAGGAGGGCGCGGAGCGCGGGCCAGGCGTCGTCGGTGAGGACGTCGTCGGCGTCGACCTCACCAGCGGGGTGGGGGAAGGCGTCGCGGATCCACTGCTCGGCCTGTTCGGCAGCGTGGGGTCCGCGGTGGACGTCGAGGCCGTAGTCGTACTCGGGCACGAGTCTGGAGAGCAGTTCGAGGTCGGCGAGTGCTTGGCGGAGGGTTTCGGTGGCGGAGAGTTCGGCGCCTTCGCGAGCGAGGATCGCGGCCAGGGCCCGCACTGTTGGGGTGGCTTCGCGGTAGCGGTAGAACAGGTCGCCGGGCAGGATGGTGGGTTCGTCGGGGTGGATGACGGTGTGGGTGTCGAGGTAGGCGTAGTTGCCGTGCACGCCGCGGGAGAGGGCCACGAGTGCGGCTTCGCGGGTGGCGGCGGTGGTGAGGAACGCGCGGGCGGTGTCGACGGTCATGCCCTGGCTGCGGTGGATGGTCGCGGCGTCGCCGAGTTCAACCCATTCCTGCACGTACCAGGCGGGCAGGGTGACCCGGCCCCGGTGCTGGACGTGGCGGACCCGCAGCCGGCCATCGCGGTAGCGTTTCTCGATGTGCCACAGGTCGCCATTCTTGACGTAGTCCCGACCTCGGTGGACGGCGAGTTGGCGGCGGTTCTTGCGGGTCACGATCCGGTCGCCGACACCCGCATGGGTGCCATCGTGTAGCTCGACACCGCCGAGTTCGGCGCTCCCGTTCGCGCGGCGCTCGGCCTGGGCCCTCGCGGAGAGCTCGCGGACGACGTCCGCGGAGTCGGACATCATGATCGAGACACGGCCGGCGGCGAGGTCGGCTTTCCAGTCCTCGTAAAGCTTGTCCAGCGCGACCGCGCGCACCCCGCCGAACAGTCGCCCGTGGTCGGCGTAGAAGTCGATGGAGCGGGGGTCGCCGACCCGGAACTGCAGGACGGCCTCGGCTTCGGCGGGGTCGGTGAACCGGCGGACGTCGGTGAGTTCCACTCCCCCGCTGTCGTGGTAGATCAACCGCAGCGCCCCGCCAGCCTCGACCGCGGACAGCTGCCGGTGGTCACCGACCAGCCGCACCACGGCACCGTGTTCGGCGGCGATCTCACGGATCATGTCCAGTGAGCGGGTGTCGGCCATGCCGGCCTCGTCGACCAAGAGCATGTCGCCGGCCGCGATGTCGATGTCCTCGCCCATCAGATGGGCCAGGATCAGGCTGTGCAGGGTGTTCGCCCGCACCCCGAGTTCGTCCCCGAGCACGCTCGCCGCGACCGCGGACGGCGCCAAGCCGACCACACGGCCGCCGGTGCTCTCCCATGCCTCGCGCACCGCGCGCATCGCGGTGGACTTACCGGTACCCGGTGGTCCGATGCCCACGGCGAGGAACCGGCCGGAGGAGACGAAGTGCTCGACCAGTGCTCGTTGACCGGGGTTGAGCTGGACTTTCTTCCGTCCGGCGTGCTCGAACCGGCGGATAGCGAGGTTGCGGGCGAAGCGGGAGACGACCGGGCCGGCATGGGTGTGGGCGGCGTCGACCAGCCGCTGCTCGGCGGCGAGGATCTCCTCGCTGGTGTAGCGCTGGGAGCCGTGCCGGGTGAACACCGACTCCCCGTTCGGGCGCTGCAACGCCTTCGGGGCGGGTTCGACCTCGACGTCGAGCAGCACCGACTCGCGGCCGAGGGCGAGCTGGGTGACCATCTCGACCGCGGCCATCCGCTCCTCGGCGTCGGGGAAGTCGACCGGGCGGAGCTGGCGGTGCGCCTCGGCGCGGATGTGGAACACGTTCCAGGTCGCCCGGTTCGCCGACACCACATCCACCACCGTGGCCGCCACCTCGGCCGGGTCGTACTCGGCCGATGCTGTGGGGCGGTGCAGGCAGCCGGCGATCACCTCTCGGATGGACACACCGGGCAGTAGCTCGTGAGCGTGACGGGTCCAGTCCGCGACCTGCTCAGCCAGCGTCCGCAGCCCACTCTTGGTGGGCCGGTTCGCCAGCGTGGCCTGCTGCGCCAGCTGATACTGCACGGTGCGCGGCGGGGTGTGGCCATGGCGGCGGACGTAGTCCCGGACCAGCTCGTCGTAGCCGGCCTCGACCTGGGACCGGCGGCGGCTGAACCCCCTGATCCACTCCATCGGCATGCCCGCGATTTCCCGCACCGCGCGTTTTCCCGGGCCTTTGGGCACGTCCACAAATTCCGCACCGAGCCGTTGGACAATGAGTTGCTCGACCGTGGAATTGTAGACTTCGCTCATACTCACCGCAGCGGCGTGCAATTGTTTGCTGTCCAAGGTGCGCCATTTGCCGTCTGGCCCCTTGACCCGATTCGCGACGGTGACGTGGGTGTGCAGATCGGGGTCACCGGCGCGGGAATCCCGGTGCAGGTAAGCCGTCGCAATAAATCCCGACGACGGCACCTGGGCGATACCGCCGGCACCCATCCTGGTGAACGCGGCGACCTGCTCGCCATAGGCCAGAGCGCGTTGCCACGCTTCCTCGTGGATCTCCTCGATGACCTGCCGGAGCTCGTGACCGCCCAGCGCCCACAGCAGCGACACCGACTTGACCGGCGAGAACACCAGATCAAACCCAGCGACCGCGTGCCGGGCTCGACCGAGTTCGTCGACGATGTACTGCCGGACCCGCTCCGGCGTGATCTCCTCACCAGGCGCGATCTCGGCGAGCAGCGCGGTGGCCTCGGCTTCCTTGATCAGCCGGCGTTCCCGCACCGTCGGGCGACGGTGGTTCTCGCGTTCGAACCGCGCGTACGCGGCGCGGGTCCGCGCGACGAGCGGGATGTCGTTGTCGTACTCGGCGAACCGGCGCCCCAATCGGACGTCTGCGCGAGCCTTCTCGAACGGCATCCCCGCGGCGACCCGCTCAGCGATCAACTCCTGCGCGTCCGGATGCAAGCCTTCGCCGAACAGCGCGGCCATCTGTTCTTCCGAGACCTGCCCGGACACCCCAAGCTCGGCGATCCCGGACCCGGCCCACACCCCGGGCGGGTTGCCCTCGAGGGTGTAGTACGCGACGAGTGGATCAAAAGCAGAGCGCTGCACATCGCCACTAGCGACCTGACGCGTCAGGTATTGGTAGCCATCCCCGGCGTGCAGCACGTGACACGTCATGGTCACCGTGCGGCCACGGCACCCCTTCCCCCCAGGCCACCAAGTCTACCGGACTTCGGAAGTGGATTTGCTTCCGCACACTGCGAGTGCCAGAGGTGTGTGATCTTTTGATCTTGTGAGTCTTGGGGGTGCTGAGTGATCTTGGGATGCGGTGGTGAGCTGAGGGGAATGCGTGAGGTTGTGGAGAGGGTGGGGGGATGGCCCTGGGGAGGCTGTGGGAGATTAATCCGTGTCGGGTCCCGGCCACCGGTCGGGACCCGACACACGGGTCAGGCGGCGGCGGTCGCGGGCGCGGACTCGTCGGCGGGCTCGTCGGCCGGCTCGTCGGGCGGGCACAGGAAGTCGTGCATGCAGTCGGGGCAGAACGTGATGTCCTTGCCGCTGGTGGCTGCGGGGACTCCGTCCCCTCGACCGGCGTTCCACGCCTTGATCAGCTCGGCTTCGGTGGCGTAGCTGCGTTCGCACTCGAAACAGTGCTGGTAAAGCTCATCCTCGGCGGGTGCCTCGCCCGGTTCTTCGGCGGGCTCCTCGGCCGGCTTCTCGGTCTCGGTGTCGAGTTGGCGGCACTCGACACACTGACCGTCACGGACTTGGCGGACGCTTCCGCACTGGCACGCGTCGGCGTTGGGGGCCTGACTGCCTGCGGCGGGGGCCGCGACTAGGGCTGTGTTGGCCTTGCCCCATGCCGCGATCAGGGCGCGGGCGTGACCGGGTACGGCTTCCCAGTCGCGGTTGAGCAGAGTGCGGGCGGTGGCGGGGTGGTGCCGTGACGCGATGTAGGTGCAGCGGGCGGCAACGAGCAACGCGGCTTGCGCGAAGGGGTCCGCGAACACGAACCCGGCGGGCAACGACGGGATACCCTCGCGACCACGGTCGCGACACTCGGTGCACAGTCCGTCGTCGAACAGGTCGCCTTCGCGCACGTGGGGGGCGTGGTCGGTGCGGGTGCGTTCGCTGTAGCAGTGCACACAGTCCAGGCCACGGAGGGCGTGTAGGGCGGCTTTGTCGTAGTCCAGGGCGTAGGCGTCGGGGCGGTCCTTGCCGCGCCATGGCTCGTCGTCGACTCCGGCACGGCCGGTGTCGGGGTCGTGGTACGCGGCGGTGTCCTTGCGGGCCTGTCGCTGGTCGCGGCGGGCGCGTAGCTCCCACTCGTTGACCGGCGTGCCCCTGCGGGTCCTCACCTGTCCCGCGCGGGGTTCGGACTGGCGCGGGCGGTCGTCGGCGGGCAGCTCGGGGACCTGGCGGTGTTCCCACTCGTCCCGCGCGGGCGCGCATGCCTCGATGACCTTGCGGCCGGTCTCGTCGGAACGCTGCCACAGGACGGTGAGCTTGGGTCGTGCTACCGCGTTCGGACGTGACAGGATGTCGGCGCACTCGTTGAGCAGGGTCAACACTGTGGGGTGCACGTTGTCCAGGAGCTGCGCCATGGTGCGCTTGGCCTGCTTAAGATCACCCTTTTTGATCATGGTCGCGACGTCAGCGACCGCATCGGACACACACGGGGTCTGTGACATGAGAATCAGAATCCCTATCGAATCAGCTTGTCGACTCGTCGAGCTTTGGCGTTCTCGACGTCCTTACAGTTGCGATCCTATCGACAATGCGCGGAATATACAAGCATTTCCGAATGATTCGCCCCATTTATTTCGTCACATTCGACCGTCCGAACTCCGGAAATAACTCTTTGTTCAACATGCGATTAGGACAGCAGCCAGCGAGAATTGACTCCAATTCCAATCCGATGCTTTCTTTTTAACCCTCTTTTTCTGCCAGCCCCCTTCGCGCTTTTAGGGCCTGGTGGCGGGGTGGTCGGGTCAAGGGTCGAGCTTTAGCTCGATCGGCGAAGCCGACGCCGTCAGGCGCCCTTGAGGCGACCACCCCGCCATGAGATCCTGCGAAAAGCGAAGGGTGCTTGGTGAGTCGCGGCTGCGACCCCTCTGAGCAGCGGAACCAGCAGTACCCCGTGATGCTCTTGGGTGCCGGCCACTGGCTAGACTGGCGTGGCCTGGCGCACCTCGGTGTCAATCAGCCCGTCGACTCGTCAGGCACGTGCCAGCACGGTCTTTGGCGAGGCCGCCCCTGTGGGGTGGCAAGCCCTGCGGGGCTTCCGTGCTGGCACCCTCCCCCACTCCTCGAGTACCCCTGGTCTCTCCTGACCTGTCTGTGCAGCGTCGTGCGCCCGGAGGTTTACCGCACTGGTCAGTAACCCGCGTAAGCCGGCCCTCGCTTCGCGGGTGCTGGGTCGGTGTGGGGCGCCGCCTCTGGCGGCGTTGTGGGGCCGGACCAGCCGGCGGCTCGTGCCGTGGGTAGTGGTTCACGGTGCCGTCGTACAGGGGAAACGTCACAGTGCCGCGCTGCCAGTCGGCTCGTTCCGGTCCTGTCCTGCTGAGGGCTACGTGGTCTACGCGGTGACCTGTCGCGCCGGCGGTAGGAGGGTGCCGGTGAGGGTTTGGCGGACCGTGGTCCGCCCACCGCGGTGGCTATCGCAGGTGAGTAGGTTGGGACAGACGACGGTCTCGCCGGGCTGTGGGTCGCGGTCGTCGTAGACGGTGCGGCATCCGCAGGCGAGGAACGCGAACGTGATGGCTCGCGTGCTCTGTTGCAGGTCGACGGGCATGGACACGGGTGTGACCCTCCTTGCTGTGGGTGAGGCTGAGATCGACGCGGCAGCCCCGTAACGGGGCTGGGGCGCGGGGGCTGGTCAGATCAGGTAAACGGCGGCCGCGCGCAGCGCGGCGGTGACGTAGTTCTCGCAGCCGACTACGACCCATCGGTCCACGACAGCGTGGTCCGCGCGCTCCTGTGGCGACATGTCGGGTAGTGGGGTGTCGCACTCGGTGCAGTCGGCGCTGAGGAGGGCGCAGGTCCAGCACGTCTGGGGCCGGTAGCCGTCACGTTGCAGGTGCTGGTCGAGTTGTTGGAGGGCGTGGTCGATGTCGACGGGTACGGGGAGCCCGACCCGCTGACCCTCCCCGTCGCCGCAGCAGGTTTGGACGCAGGCCGGGCACCAGCCCCGGTAGGTCAGCGCGGCTCGACGCCGGCACCGCTGACACCGTGGACGGTGCCACCGAGGAAGACCACCGAGCACCTCAGGCCCTCCCCTCGGTGTGTGAGTCGAAGGCGGTGTCGGATGCGCTAGCCGCTAGCAGCCACGCAGCGGTGGGAGTGCGCAGCACCAGGTAGAACCACGCGACGGCGTGCTGCCAGTCCCGAACGCACAGGAAGCAGTCGCTGCTGGTGCGGCGCCAGCTGCCGGGCACCCGGTAGGTGTAGGTGCGGTGGCCGCCGCACACCTCGCACTCGGTGCGCCAGAACCGGCAGGCCGGTGAGACCGTGTAGAAGCCGCCGCTGAGGCAGGCCGGACAGCCACACAGGTCGGTCGCCGGGCCTCCGGCCGAGGGTGGTGTGGTGGGCAGCGGCTGGTGGTAGGGCGGTCGCGGGATGAGCGAGTCGTGTGCGCGGTACCCGAAGTCGCCCAGGCCCGTGCGGGCGTTCGGGTCCGGTGTGGCTGCGAGCGACAACCGAGGTCCTCCTTCGAGGGTGGGCCCTCGGCCGGGCACCCGGGGAGGGAGGTGCCCGACCGAGGCGTGAGCCGGCAGCAACGCTGGCGGGTGTGCCTGGCTCTTTCTGGGTGATCAACGAGAAGCTGCGGCCGGCGGACCGCCGACACAGGCCCACCCCGCACAGCGTGATGTGCGGGGCAGACCTCTGTCCGCACTGGAGCCGTGTGTCACGACTTCCGGGAGTCGTCGCCGAAGAGGATGTAGAGGCAGGTGATCACGACCAGGGCCTCAGTCCACGATCCGAGCGCTTTCGCGAGCGTGTAGCCGAGCGTGTAGCCGAGTATGCAGACGGCGAGGCGGGCGAGGATGTAGATGATCACGAGGCCTCCCGCGCGAGCCAGTCCGGCGATGGGCGCCCGGACTCGTCGTCGCCGACGAGCGTCACGAGGTCGCCCGCCCAGTTGACCTCATCGCGGTCGCGAGGCTGTGCGGTGGCACGGGCTGGCGTGTAACAGAGGCAGTCTTCTTCCCATGCCTGGCAGTCGACGCATGCGGAGCAGACGTCGCAGTAGCCGGTCATCGGGTTGATCTGGCCCTCGGCCTCGCACACCCCGCACGGTGCGAGGTACTCCGGCGGCCAGTCGGCGCGTGTGGCCGGCCAGTCGTCGTCCCACCAGCCTGGCGCTGTCTCCCACATCCCGGTGGGGCGCTGCTGGTAGTCCATGTTGGAGTACCAGATCCCGTTGTCCCAGTTCCCGGCCTGTTCGTTCAGCAGGATCGCGCGGTCACCGTAGGCGGGGTCCACGGTCAAGATCAGGACCTTGTTCGACGGGCCAAGCCATTGTTCGAAACGACGCCGTGCCTTGCGGTGCGCGAGCGACCCGAAAGGCCGCATTGGCAGGAGGTCCTCGGCCGCGATCCGTGTGTCCGATCGGCGGTCCCCTCTGGCCGGATGTACCTCGTCGGGGAGGATCCCGTTGTGGGCCATCACGGTGCGGCGGTCACCACCCACCCGGAACGGGTGACAGTTGGCTTTCGTCACTCCACCGTGTGTCCCGAACCGGCTGTGGAACAGCGCCGGACCGTCCGCGTGCCGCTCGCGGACCGCAGCGAACTCCTTGATCATGATCTCGGGGTCCAGGCTGTGGCCGACGATGATCCGGTTTCCCGTGACCACGGCGTAACCATGCCCGTCCCGGTTGCGCTCCGCACCGTTACCGAGTGCGTCGGTGTCGGGCTGAATGCCCGCGGGGACGTAGGTCAGCATGCACATGGCAGCTCCTGTGTGTCGTCGATGTCGGTGGCTGCCATCTCGTGGGCCAGTGCCCGGTACTGCGGGCGGGGTTCGACCCAGGCGCGGAACGCCGGCCACTGCCAACCCCCGTGGCGGGTGATGTCGCGGGTGGTGAGCGTGCGCGTGTACTCCACCGACGCGGCGGCCAGATCGAGCGCGGCGTGCACTTCCTGTTCAGTCAGGGAACTCGCGAAGATCCGCAGTTCGAGCGTGTCGGTGTTGTTGGTGTTGATGGCCGAGTACCGCTCTCCCCAGGCTTCGCCCTTCGCGAGGGTCTTCGCGTTGCGGCGGTTGTGTTCGCTGAACGCCGCCCAGCGCGGCTCGTTGCGCCGCGCGATGCGGATCACCTGCCGTTGGTTGCGGTAGAAGAACTTCAACCACCGGTAGATGTGCAGCGGTCCGTCGAACGCGGCCCGGCTGATGTGCACGTGCAGGCCATTGCCGTCCGGGCTGCACCCCGTGCCGCGTAGCTTCGCGAGCATTGGCCAGGGGAAGTGCTCGGCTGCCCAGTCATGGGACATCGGGTGTGTCACGATCTCGAACCCGCGCTTGATCGACGAGTCCGACTTCAGATACCCCAGGGTTCCCAACTCTGAGGTCGCGAGGTGTGCCGCCTTGTCCAGCTCTCCACGCGGCGTGTTGATCTCCAGCTCAAGTCCCAAGTAGAGCGGACCGATGCCGTGGAAATCCGGGACAGGCTTGTGGCTGTAGTCGTGAACCAGGCCGCTGTACTCACTGCCGCTGACGTAGTCGTCCGCGTCATCGCAGTCGTCGCAGTCGTCAGCGTCATCCTCGTCGCAGTCTTCGCAGTCGTCGCCGGAGAGGATCCACTCCGCGCAGCCCTCGCAGCGCCAGTACCGGTCCTGCACACAGGCGGGGCACACGGCTTCGCCGTCCCACCGAGTCGTGACGTGGCAATCGTCGCGTGCGAAACGCTGGCAGTGGTAACACTCGGTGTAGTAGGTACTCACGCACCAGTGGCACACGCGACCGTCGGGATACGCGGCCTCCGATTGGTCGGCCGGCTCCAGGTCCGCGCAGTAGACGCATTCGATGGAAGCGGCGACGCAGTCTGGACAGAGACCGGACCTCGTCGTATACGGGTCAACGTGCGCGTAGCACCGGTGGCACTCGTCTTCCGCTATCGTTACGGCAGGCATTTCAGAAAGACACCCTTTCTGGAATGTGGAGAGGCCCGGCGTAGGTAGCAGCCCACGCCGGGCCTCGAAAAGATCAGCTTTCGTTGATCGCCTGCGGGACACCAGGTCCCGCGCATCGCTCCCTGAAACGGGACGACACCACAGCACTCACATCGACTGTCGCGTTCGGACAGTCACTACGGGCACACAGCGAAGCCGTGTACCCGAAGAAACCAGCCGAGCCGCTCGGGCAGACGATTAGTCAGTGCTGCGCAAGTGGTTGGCTGCCACTCGAACGCGTTCGCTTACCGGGGGCACAACACCGCGTTCGACGTCCCGCCTCGAGTCGGCGCCCGAACGGAGGTGTCCAGGCCAACTCCACTGGCGACAGGACAGGGAGTGCCGCGCGAGGGCACGGCACTCCCTGTCCTGGAGTAGTGCGGTGATCAGAAGGGCGGTCGGTCGCTACCGGCCCCGGCGCCGACCAACTCGCGGTCGGCGGGTGCCTCGCCCCACGGGTCGTCAGTGGGCTGCCCCGACTGCGACTGCCCGCCCCGGCTGGCCTTCTGCACCGTCGCGACCTGCCACCGCAGGTCCGGGCCAACCGAGTCGACCTCCATCTCCACGACGGTGCGCTTCTCACCCTCGCGGGTCTCGAAGCTGCGCTGCTTCAGCCGCCCGACCACGATCACCCGCATGCCCCGACGCAGCGACTCCGCCACGTGCTCCGCGAAGTCCTGCCACACGGTGCACCGCATGAACAGCGCCTGACCGTCCTTCCACTCCCCCGTCGCCCTGTCCCGCATGCGCGGAGTCTGCGCGACCGAGAAGTTCGCCACCGCCGTGCCGCTCTGCGTGAACCGCAACTCGGGGTCCGCGGTCACATTGCCGATCAACGTCATGGTGGGCTCGTTGGCCATCGGTAACTCCTTCGCTCGATTGTTCCCTACCCACACCGAGTGGTGCGGGATCGGGGTGATGTCGATCTGGACTGCGTAGTTCAGGTCGGGGTGGGGAACGGCGGGGGTTCTGGGACGGCCGGTCGGGGAAGATCGCCGAAGGCGACCGAGCGAAGCTCGGCTTGTCTTCCCCGGGCGGGTGGCCCAGGTTCATCGGCGGGCCACGCCCCGACCTGAAACGCTGAGGGCAGATCGACCTCTCCCCGGTCCCGGACCCGGCTCACTCCCCGGCCGCCCCTGTGCTGTTCTCCCCTGCCTCAGCTTCTACGTCCTCTGTGGACCCGGCCCTCGAAGGCTTGGACACGGTCGGCATGGGCAGGTCGACGGTCCGGTGTCAATCCCTGGCCGGTGCGATGGGATCCGACCGAGAGGGCCGCGCCGTCGGTTCGATACCGACCTGGAGAGTCAGGTGGCTTCGGGTAGCCGTCCGGTGCGGTAGTCGCGGCACGTGGGTGCGTCATCGTCGCCGCAGATTCCGATGTCGCGCCGATGAAGCGGGCACAGGTCGTAGGCCTCGCACAGTCGGTGATCTGCGCATCGGTGAGGGTCGCGACGATGGCCGCGATCCTCCGCCCCTGCCACGTGGTCACGTCGGCCTCGTCGCCGGCCAACACCAGAAGCAGGTCATCGAACCTCTCGTCACCGTCGTGGCCGATGAGAGCGTGCACCTGCTCGACGGTCGCTGTTGTCGGAACATCGGGGGTGTCGGTCATCGCGTTGTACCTCGTCTCGTGTCGGTTCGTGGTTGTCGGATTGGCGTGGTGGTGGCGGGACATCGCGCCCGGGGGTGGTCAGAACATGTGGAACTGGGCGGCGGCGGCCCAGGCGTTGGGGAACGCCGGGCCGGTCTTGTTGATCGCGGTGGCCGGTGCGATGGTCAGGAACTGCTCGGCGGTGGTCTTGCCGTCGGCAAGCAGCAACGGCTCCCGGTGGCGTAGCCACGCACGGGGATGGGTGTCGTCGGGGAACCTCACGTCGCCGACGGTCAGCGGAACGCCGGCGACGTGGGCGCGCTGGTCGAGCCGGGCGCGCATCGCGGCGGGGTCGCCGATGTCAAGGATGCGCACCGATCGGGCGTGGTTGACCTTGCCGTCAGTGCGGGGCGAGAGCGTGCGCCGCACGTCGTAGACCGCCCACGGCAACGCGGCGACGAGCCGCTCGAACGCCGCCAACACCTCGGCGGTACCGGGGCTGTTCCGCAGCAGCGTCAGCAACCGCTCCCCCTTGATCAACCCCTGGGTAGCGTTCAGCGCGGTCGCAACGAACTCCATCACCAGAGCCAGCACGCCCGCCTCCGGCTCGGCGATGAACCTCGCCACGGTCTCCACCCGACCAGCTTTGTTCGCTAACGCGAATGGACAGTAGGTGCAGGCACTCTTGATCCACTTCATGTGGAAGAGTTCCTCCAGGCACGCCAGCGCGCGGGCGCGATCCCACTTCCAGGTCCGCAACGGGTACTCGCCGGTGCGCGTCGCGGTGTTGTATTTCGCGTCGCGCTCCGCGCGCCCTCGCTCGTTGAGTTCGTAGCCCATGATGTGCCGGTAAGGCTGGCCCTGAGTCAACTCGGCGATGACCGTGTCCAAAACCCAGGCCTTGAAGTGCTGGCTACACAACCGATCCCCGGTGGTCTGCGGGAGGGTGCCGCCGTCGAACATCTCGTTGGCCAGGGTCCAGGCACCGACCAGGTGCAGCCGGTCCGGCGACCGGGTGTCGGACAGGATGTCGATCCCGTCAGCCTCCGACGGGCCGCGGCGGGCGACCTGGATGTAGCGCACCTTGGCGGCAGCCATCCGTGGCAGCAGGTGCTTCTCGACCAGCCGGCGGGTTTCGGGCCATTCCTGACCGGTCATGCCGGTGATCACCGCGAGTTCGTGCAGCTCGAAATCCCGGACTTCCGGCTCGGTGAGATAGCGCGCGAGGATCGCGCTCGAGTCGGCGCCCAGCCCGAACGCGAGCACCACTTTCGGTGGCGGTTCGCTGCGGACCGAGGCCAGCGGCAGCGAGGGTGGTTGGCGACGCAGCAGACCCAACGCGCTCTGCGCTTCGAGAACGGCCTGCAGTGCGATCTGCTCGTCGACCCGGTCCCCGAGCGGATCGCGCAGCGGACGCGGCGGCGCGGCGACGGTCATGCCGTGCTGCCTCGACCGGTGTCCAGCTCGTTGAACCCGGTCACAGCGAACGCAAAGGGGTTCTCGATGCCGGTGTGTACCCAGCGCGTCCGGGACGCGGCCATGTCGGACACTGGTTGCCTCCTCATAATTGCGGGTTGGGCTACCGAGGGACTGATGCGGCCTGGAGCAGGGTGAAGGCCTGTCCGCGGCTCAGTAGGCGTCGAACCAAAGTCAGGCTTTTGTTCAGGACAGCAAGGAAGTTGGGTTCAGCCGCTGGATACACGGCAGCAGCTCAACGGAATGCCGGGCAGGTCGTAGGAGTCGCGACCGGCGAGATGGGCGTGAGCCTTCGAGGAGGCGGCCAGCTTGTTCGTGGACGCCGGGTCGAGGGCGATAGTCACGTACTGGACGTCGCCCGGGGTGATCGCCTTCACGACGTGCCGCAGGATCGGCTTGGAGTTCCGCGAGGGCAGGTCGCATCAGACCGACCATCAACGGAATCGACACCGATCCCAGCCGGTGATCAGCCGCTTGACTGACTCCTCGGTTCATCAACGACAACCGCCACACCACTTCGGCAAGCGCGGCAGCTGCCCGACCTCGACACCTGGGGTTCTGTCACACGGATCTCCTCAGCCACCACACGACATGAAGCAACACGCCGTATGTCCACAGAACCATGACCCTGCGACAGCTGTGGTGCACCAACAGGCAACTCACGACTTCGAACTCGACTAACTGTTGGTGATCACGGAAGACGAGTGCCCGTCACGATCGAAGCAGTCAACGCTCACCGAGTCCCGCTGCTCCGGACCCGCGTAATCAGGTTTCTCTAGTCGCTCGGTGGTGGACAGTCCACTGCGACGTAAAGCCGAAGGCAGGGCTTGCCCCCGCGTGGTGGCGACGCCTAGCGACTGCGCCCACCGATGCGCGGACCGCCGTACCAAATCGACAGCGCGAACTCGGTGGCCACCCATCCCTGTTTCCCAGTGCCGCACGGGAGTTCGCCATGACCTCTGTTCCCGAAGACCTGTCCGATGTTGTCAACTACGTGCTGGAGCGAGCCGACGAGAACGACCTCGACGCCATCGCTCAGGCCATAGACCAGCGCCGGCGACAGTTGCAGAAGAACACCTCAGTCGTTGTGGCCGTCAACGCGACGGTGATCACCGGCAACGTCTTTCCAGATTACCTAGCTGGCCTGTCTGGCGTCGTCCAGCACTGGATCCGCTTTGGACTGTGCGTGGCGCGGGCGCACGTGCGAGCGCCCCACCAGGCGGGGCGGCATCGTCAGCTCGGCCTTGGCCGCTGGTCGTGCGGGTGATGCCTCAGCCGCAGGAGAACTGGAGAGCGTCGAGCCCTGGAATTGGGATATCGGCCAGGGCGCGCAGCGTCTGCTCGTGCTCGTTGTGCAAGACGAGGTCCAGTTCGGGCACCTTCTCCAGCAGCTGGCCCCGGTGTGATCGCGCGGAGTCGGCCAGGGCGCGCAGCATCCCGGGCAGGTCGGGGTCGCCGCCGCGCGGGTGACGCTCGCTTGTGACCGGCTTGTACAGCCAGCGGTTCCGGGCCTTCCAGTACCGCAGCCCCTCGCGGGGCGTCGGGCGCTGCATGCGCGACCACGCCGTGCGTTCGGTCTCGCTGGCGTGCGCCCATTCGTAGTGGTGCAGGACGTCGGCGAGCTTGATCAGCATCCCGTTGAGCTGTCGGGGCCGGTGCAGGTGCGTGCGGAAGTCCGACGCGGTCCGGTCGAGCTGGTCGCGGCGCTGGATTTCGGCGTTCATTCGCAGGTAGAGGTAGCCAAGGTAGGCATAGCCGAAGTCGTGCAGCGTGGCCTCGGTGAAGTGGGAGAAGGCACCGGTGGGGAACGCCGTGGTCGAGCCGTGGACGGCCTTGTAGACCCAGGGCAGGACGTCGTCGCTGGTGGCGTGGATCAGGCAGCGGTGCTGGACGTCGCGCTCATCGGTGGGGTCGGAGAAGGCGGTGCCGGCCCGCAGGTACACGAGCCCAGCCGGAGTGTGCAGGCCCCAGACCTCGGTGTCGCCGTCCGGGGCGAGCTGGTGGTGGGACCGGCCGAACCGGTCGCGCAGCTGCGCGACGCTGGCGGTGATGTACCCGCGGCCGGTCATGCCGGTGTCGGGTGGCGGAGCCGAGTGAGCGGTCGTGTGGATGGACAGGTCGGGATGCAGGACGGCCATGGTTTTCCGTTCGTGAGCACCGCGAAGGGGCGATGGCGGCGTGTGGTCGATGCGGACGGCAGCGGTGAGCGCCGCGGCCAGACCCGCCGGGCTTGGGGCGGCCGGCGACGGCGTCGCGCATGGAGCCGGGAGCGGGCTTGGGCCCACCAGGGGCCGGGGGTTCAGCGCCCGGCGCGGTGGGCGTCCAGGGCGGCCCGGCCGCGATGCCACAGCGGGTCGGTGACTTGGTGCGGGTTGTCGCCGTAGAGCGCCAGGCGCGACACGCGGTAGCGGCGGGCCACATGCGCCAGCACGTCGGTAGCGCGAGCCAGGTCCCACCAGTAGTGGTGCGGGTCCGGGGACAGCGCCAGCTCCAGCGAGCACACCCACGCTGTGCCGCCGGGGTGCAGTTCGACGTCCGGGCGCAGCCACAACGTGCGGTAGCGCAGCGGGTAGTCCACGGCGTCCTGCGTCCGCTCCACCTGGTCGCCGAACCCGTCCGCGAACGCCGCGAAGTAACGCCGGTACTGCTCGGCGGGGTGGTCGTCCGTGCACGGGTCGACCCGTATGGTGCCTGGCTGCATGTGCTGGTAGGCGCGGTGCGGCTTGTCCACGACGGAGCCGTGGTACTCGGTCAGGCCCGACACCAGGGCTCGCTGGTCGGTGTGGTGGCCGGCGACGTCCAGCGTCCGGACGCGGACCAGCCCGCGGTCACCGTCGGGTTCGGGGCGGATCCAGTAGCGGGCCGTGGCCATCTCGATCCATCCGTCGCCGGGGGACCAGCGCGGCACGGTCGGGTCCGGGATGGTGAGCACCGCGGTGGCGACGTGCATCGCGTCGCGATGTCCCAGGTAGGGGTGTAGAATGCGGTGCAGGCGGCGGTAGAGGCTGCGCTTCATGCAGGGTTCTCCTCCCGCTCGACGGCCACGGTGCGGTCGGCGGGCTCGGGCCACCGGTAGGGGCGGCGGTGGGCGCTGTCGCGTCGGCATATCCAGCCGACCGGGGCCAGCATCATCGGCCACGTGCAGCAGGATGGGAGGTCGAACGGTTCGGTGGGTGGGCAGGACGGCTGCCGGCACCACAGGTTGGTGTTGTGTGGTTCTGCGGTGGTGAGCGTGTCCGCCCAGTCGAGTCCGCGGGCGACGCTGATCGTTTGCTGGCCGCAGCTGGGGCAGGCGCAGCCGCGGCCGCATCGGCAGGAGGGCATCCTGGCGATGCCGCCCTGGCCGTCCGGCTCGGCGACGGCCGCGTACTCCGGGGGAAGCGGGTAGGGGCTCGGGTCGCCGGGCGGCACCTTGTAGGTGTTGGCCCACAGCTGACCGGTCGCCGAGTCGGTGAAGATCGACGCCTCGACCAGGGCGACCGGAGGGACGGTGCGTCCGTCGAACCGGTAACGATTGCCGTCCTCGTCGTAGATCAGCGCGCGCCGGTCGGCGGTGACCTCGACGGAGCGCAGCTTGCCGGTCAACGGCCGCAGCACGGCCTGGTCGCTGTAGGGGATCTCGACAGTCACCCGGTCACCGGGCGTGATCGTCGTGCGCGTCCATGCGGGCATGGTGGAGTCCTCCTCGAGAAGTGGCGAGTCGGGGTTGGTCCAGAACAGCGGCTGGGTCAGGGCGGTCGAGCAGCCGCGTGAGGTCGGCGGCGGTGGCGTCGACGACCGGGGCGCCGAGCGGGGCGCCGACCGAGCAGGCCGCGCGCTACAGCTCTGTGATCGCCTCGCGGCCGGCGTCGTGAGCCGGTCGTCGGGGCCGAACAGCGTGGTGACGGCGAGGACGTCCTAGCCGTCCTCCGGTCCCAAGATCCAGTCATCGCCTTCGCAGGCCAAGACCAGCTCGGCGCCCGTCGTACAGCCGGATGGTGAGGCGGGGACAACCGGTGACGGGCCATTTGGGATTGAGCAGCGCCAGGCAGTCGAGGGCGACCGCGACATCGGTGGGCGGGATGACCGGTCGGGGGCGTCACGCGCTTCCTCAGTGCGGTCAGAGAATGAGCGGAAGCGGGAGTTCGAGGTCGGGCTTGGGGTAGCGGCCGGGGGCCATGCCGATGACGGTGCGGGTGCGCTCGCCGCGGGTTCGGCCAAGTCGGATGGCGTAGCGGTGGTTCCCCGGGTGGCGCTGGGAACGCACCCCGACCACGTGCTTGGCCTCACGCAACCACTCGCCCGGTGTCTGGTCTGCCGTGGGTGGCGGCGCACCGAGGGCGACCAGCCGGGAGATGACCCCCTGGTGTCCACGCTCGCCACCGGTGACTTTGGCGGTGGCACGCGCGCTGAGTAAGGTTCCATCCGGGAGGAAGTCCAGGGTTCGTGGCGTGGCGCGGCCGAGATAGTCGAACCCGAGCGCCTGATACACGCCCCCGTAATGACCTCGCTTGTAACGGCGATGACCGTCGTCGGTCTCCTCCCATCTCTCCAGCGGGTCACAGAAGGCGACCAGTCCGCGAACACCGTGCGCGGCCGCGGCGCGGAACGCCCGGGCGCAGAACCATGACTCCCCGTTGAATCCCACACTGGGATCGCACACGAGTCGATTCAGTTCCAGCGCCTCGGAATTCGGGGCCAGATGCGGGAACACGTTGGTCAACACGAGATTCCGCATCGGCATGCCCAGGGCCACCACACCGACCAGCAGCGGCTTTCCACCGGCAAGGTCGAATAGGCCATAGTGGAGCTTGGTCGCGGGAAACGTTGCCGAGTAGTGGTGGCGCAGAGTGAACTCGCGCGCCACCGTCTTCCTGATCTCCGCCACACCGTATCGGGCAGGATCGAACAGATCCCTGCCGTCGAGTACCCAGTGCTGACGGCCGGTTCGCCAACGTTGAGCGCAAGTCACTGCAGCAGACACGATCCTGCTCCTGTGCTTCGGTGACGAGTGGCTACTGGACTCGACGAGCGAACCGAGCTTCGAGATCGGCAAGCCAGGACTGCATGGCCGGTGCGGTGAGCTGACGGAATCGCTCTCCGGTCACGGCCAGGCGTTCCGGAGTGCTGCGGACGTAGTAGGTCTGCGTGTCCAGAATCCCGGCGATGCGGAACAGGTAGTCGTCGAATCCCTTGACATGCCCCTGGTGCTGGGTGGCCTTGTCCAGGCCCTTGTCGAGCTTGCGGAGCGTGCGGACCATCGCCTCAGCGACCACACGGTCAACACGATAGGGCGTGCTGTAGCCTTGGAAGTAGCCCCACGCGCGCTCCTCGGAGGCGGAGAGGAAGGCACTGACCTGGAAACCGGTCAGATACAGCCCGGCACTCGGAGGAGGTGGCTCGGATGGGCTGAGCAGCCTCCCGTCCGGGCCCGGGTACACGATGGTGGCTCCCAGATTGTGGACGTGGTCGTCGTACTTGGCTTGGGAGAGCTGCACCAGGAATCCGTACTGGGGATCGGGCATGATTGGTTCCTCCTCGAGTGCGCTGTGTTGACGGGTGGTTGTGGCGCGAGGTCAGGCGGCGGGTTGGTAGCTGGCGCCCGGCACCGGCAGGTCGCCGAGCTGGGGCAGGTGGGTCACGCAGAAGCGTCGCCAGGCGATCTCGGCGTTGATCCGCGCCTGTTCCCGTCCCTTGTCTAGTGCGGACATCCCGCGTTCGCGCTGGGCTGCCTGAGTCAGTCGTCGGCGCACCAGCCAGGTGACCGCTTGCATCTGGTACGCGGTAACCGGCTGACCCCGCCGGCGAGAGATCTCCGCCGCCGCTTGGTGGTAGAGCGCGACGACATGGTCGTAATGGCGGTGGTGGATGGAACCGTTGCGGCGCTGGGCGGCCCGCAGTGGCGCGGTGTTGTACTGGGCCACGGACAGCGCCGTGCCGTGCGCGACGGACAATGCGTGCCGGTCGACCACCACGTGCGAGTGCTCCGGGGATCGGTTTCCGTTGTGCTCGATCAGGTGGGCGAACGCGAGTACTTTGGGCCCGGACAGGACCTGTTCGTAGCGTTCGCCGGCGAGGAGCCGGTCGGCGGCCTGCTTCTGGGCGGTGCTGGCGAACGCCCCGCTGCCCGCTCCCCCGATCCCGACCCGGGTGCGCAGGACCTGGGCGGCGAGAAGAAGGTTGGCGACCCAGCCTTGTTGTGGGGAGTAGACCGCGAGCATGCCCGCACCCAGATGAGCGTCACCGTCGGCGATGGCCGTGGCGATGTGGTGCGCGTCGGCATACCACTGAAGACCGCGCCGGGTCTCCTCGGTTGTCGCCTGGTTCCAGTGCCAGATGATGTTGCGGTGACATACGGGATAGGTCCGAAACCACGGATGATCCGAAGAAGACATAACGATCCCCCAACGACATGAATGACTATCGGAAGCCGACCATCACGACGGCGGCAGAACCCCGGCGCACCGATCACGCCACGGCGCGCTGGTCCGGGGCCGTGTGGGCACCGTGGCGTCGGCGCAGTTCGGCCAGCGGGAGCGGGAAGGTGCGGCCGGCGCGACGTTCCTTTAAGATCGCGACGTTCTTTCCCGTACGCTGCCGGAAGCGTTGTTCGCGGACCTCGTAATCGGTGAAGCGGTCGGGAAAGTGTTCGAGCGTGCGCAGCCAATACTTCTGGCCGCCGCGGACACACGTTGCCCGCAGTTGGCGTGCTCGAACCCCAACTCATAGGCCCGGGGCGGGCGTAGCCCCAGTGCACGCGCTTCGGCCAGCATGTCCGCCTTGGACAAATCCGGTTCGTCGAGAAGCGGGAATTCCACCCGCCATGGAAACCAACCACGCTCGATAGCCGGTGCACGCCGGCGGTCACGCGCGCTGTTGTCGATACCCACATACAGCACCGTGCGGGCCGGATCGGTGTGCTCGGTCAGCCAACGCCGGCACGGCCCTATTGACCGGACTAACAGGAGACACGCCGGCGCAGTGTCGGTCTGCGGACGGACTCCAGCGGTAGATCTCGTCACCCATTCCTTACGAGAGGTGTGTTGGGTGTTCGAGGCTGTGGAGCGTGATGTTGTGGCGATCCGGCTGCCGGCGTGGGGTCGGGTGGCGAAGTTCGAAGGTGTGGTGCCTTGGCTGGTGTTGGGGCCGGGCGATGTGCCGGTGGAGCCGGTGAGGCTGTTCCTGGTCGACTTCGTGGCTCGGGATATCCGGCTGGGTTCGGTGCGCAGCTATTGCTACGACCTGCTGCGTTGGTGGCGGTGGCTACGGGTTGTCGGTGTGGAGTGGGATCGGGCGACGTCCGCAGAGGTTCGTGACCTGGTGTTGTGGATGAAGCAGGTGACCAAGCCGCGCCGGTCGGCGCGGACGGTGTCGGCGGAGTTGGCGGGCACGATCAACCCGATTACGCGTAAGCAGTACCTGGATGACCGGTACAAGCCGGCCACGGTGCAGCACAGCAACGCGGTGCTGCGCACGTTTTACGCGTACTGGATCGAGCAGGGTCAAGGGCCGCTGATCAACCCGGTGCCGCTGGATCGCCAGGGCCGCAGGCCCCATGCCCATCACAACCCGCTGGAGCCTTTCCGACGCGAGGGACGAGTGCGCTACAACCCCAAGATCCCCAAGCGGCGTCCGCGGGCCATGGCGGACGAGCGGTGGAACGAGCTGTTCACCGCGATGGGCAGCAACCGGGACCGAGCGATCCTGGCGGTGGCGGTCTCCACGGCCGCCAGGGCCACCGAATTGCTGGGCATCACCGGCCCAGACCTGGACTGGGGTGACCAGTTGGTGCGGGTGCACCGCAAGGGCACCAGCGCCGAGCAGTGGCTGCCCGCCAGCGCGGAGGCGTTCGTCTGGCTGCGGCTCTACATCGCCGAGATCGGCGGGCTTCCACCAGCGGGGCAGTCGATCTGGCGGACACGGCGGCGCCGTCGCAAGAACGATGGACAGCTGACTTGGAAGCCGTTGAACTATGACGCCCTGCGTGCGGTCCTGCGCCGTGCCAACGCCCTGTTGGGCAGCAACTGGACCATGCACGACTTACGACACACGGCCGCTGTGCGCATGGTCCGCGACAATTCCCTGTCGTTGCGGGATGTCCAGACGATCCTCGGTCACGCCCACCTGACTACGACGCAGATCTACACCGAGGACGACGACCAAGAGGTGATTCTCCGGGTCCGCCAACATCTTGACCATCGTGAGGAGCCAACACGAAAGCAACCGTCGCCGGCGGCGGGCGGATACGAGGCCTCAGACTTGGCCGTGCTGTTCGGCGGGGAGGCGTGATGGCTCCCTCTTCGACCACCCCGTCCGGGATCACCGCGCCGCAGAGCGCGGTGGGTGGGCTTCGGTCCGACTACCTCGCGCATCGTCCATCTGAGCAGGCCGCGCGGCCGGGCGGCCTCCACGATCGGTTGTCCGTGGAACAGGCGTTGGAATTGCTGCCCTCGCTGCCGGACTGGCCCGCGCCGGGGAACGGCAAGGGGGTCGGTCGGTTGCGCGGGGCACGGACAATCCTGACTTGGCTACTCACGCATCCGGGGAACGGGTGGCAGGAGCGATGGGAGGCGTCGTCGGCCGACGCTGGGACCGAGTGGTTAGACGCCTTGGCTGCCCGTGACGACCGGACACGAAGGACCAATCGGAAGGAACTGATCAACGGGTTGTCCTGCCTGTTGCTGCGCAGGATTGTGCGGCCCAGCTATGCTTTCCTGGCCGCCTACAAGTCATTCACCTTGCTCAACACCGCCCGTGCGGTCTTCTCGCCGCACACCTTCGGTCGATTGGAAGCCGCCGGCGTGCAGGCGGGGATGAACAACCGGCACGTCACCGAAGGGCTGACGGTCATCACGAAGATCGTCCTGTACACCGGCCGCATACTCGAGGAACTCATCGCCGAGGACGTGATCGAGTTCCGCGACGACTCCGTCACGCGTGTTGGCCGGACCCCGCACGGCTGCTACGCCGCCTGGGACCTCTTGCGTGCTGGAGGCGTCCTGCCCACAACGTTGTCGATGCGCCAGACCCTACTGAAAGGACAGCGTCCCACCGCCGAGATGGTCGATGCCTACAAGATTCGCTGCCGGTCAATCCGCGACGTGCTGGTTCGCTACCTGGACGAGCGGCGTCCGGCGCTGGACTACGGATCGTTCCGGGGCCTGGTGCGAGCGTTGGCCAAGAACTTCTGGGCTGACCTCGAGCAGCACCACCCTGGCATCGACTCTCTACATCTGCCGGACGACATGGCTCATGCATGGAAACGGCGGCTGCTGCTCGTTGAGACAGCCGACACAGGCAGCCGTCCGCGGCGGCAGCGGCTGGACATCCTGACCACGGTCAGAGCCTTCTACCTGGACATCCAGGAATGGGCTCTGGAGGATCCCAGTTGGGCGCCCTGGGCGGTGCCTTGCCCGGTGCGACGAGGCGATACCGCGGGAAGGGCCAAGCAGAAGCGCTCGACTACCGCGCGGATGCACCAGCGAGTCCGGGAACGGCTCCCGCACTTGCCAGTTCTGATCGATGCCGCGGAACGCCACCTCGCTGCCTGCACTGCGCTGATGCAGGCGGCCGCCGCTGCGCCAGCAGGTGGGGACTTCGAACACGACGGGACGCGCTACCGGCGGCTGGTCCGGCGTCCGTACCGCAATGCGCAGTTCAACGCCGAGGTCACCCGAATCGTGATCGAGAACCTCGCTACCGGCACCGCGACTGAGGTGACCGTCTTGGAGGAGGATGCCTTCTGGGCATGGGCGGTCATCGAGGTCCTGCGGGACACCGGCCTGCGAGTCGAGGAACTTCTGGAGCTCACTCACCTGGCACTGGTGTCCTATCGGCTGTCCGACACCGGCGAGTTGGTCCCTCTATTGCAGGTCGTCCCGTCCAAGAGCAACGAGGAACGGCTGCTACTGGTGAGCCCAGAACTGGCAAGCGTCTTGGCGACCATCGTGACCCGGCTGCGTACGACGAACGACGGTACGATTCCGCTGGTCGCCCGTTACGACTATCACGAACGAGTGACCGATCCGCCGCTGCCGCACCTGTTCCAGCACAAGATCGGCTGGCGTCACCAGGTACTCAGCCCTCGCAAGGTTCAACAGCTGCTGAACGCTACGATGGAACGCACGGGGCTGGTCGACGCGGCGGGCGAACCGTTGCGCTACACCCCGCACGACTTCCGTAGAATTTTTGCGACCGAGGCGGTCACCGGGGGCCTGCCCGTCCATATCGCCGCCCGACTGCTCGGCCACGCCAGCCTCACCACGACTCAGGCCTATCTCGCCGTCTTCCAAGACGACCTGGTCCGCGCCTACCGGACGTTCCTCGAGCGGCGCCGCGCCACCCGGCCCCAGGCCGAATACCGTGAACCCACTGAACAGGAGTGGAACGAGTTCCAGCAGCACTTCGAGCTGCGCAAACTGGAACTGGGCACCTGCGGGCGCCCCTACGGCACTCCATGCAAACACGAGCACGCTTGCTTAACCGAAGTGATCTTGATCGAATAGTCTCGACCCTGCCTCGTTCGTAGCTCACGGACGGTGACCGACTCGGCCTTCGGAACAGTTTCCCCCGGGCGTGTCGTACACAGGAACCGTGGCTGGTCAGGCCATGCTCGACCGGCCAGTCGAGAGCTAGATGTCGGCCGCGTCGAACTGGGCGGGGCGGCCGCGTTGCGAGCAAGCGTGTTAGAACGTCAAGCTTCTGTGCCGCCGCAGCCACGGTGTGACCTC
>NZ_JBJMIE010000551.1:0-3953 GCF_045807065.1 Actinophytocola sp.
ACCGCAAGGTGACCAGCAAGCTCGACTCGTACACCCCGTTGGGTTACTCACTCTGCGGTGTGGTGACGGCGGTCGGTCCGGGCATCGACGACGTGACAGTCGGTGACCTGGTGGCCTGCGCCGGGAACGAGCACGCACTGCACGCCGAGGTCAACTGGGTGCCGAAGAACCTGTACGCGCGGGTCCCGGCGACCCTCGACCCGCGACACGCGGCGTTCGGCACCGTCGGTTCGATCGCGATGCAGGGCGTGCGGCGGGGCGAGCCGACGTTGGGCGACGTCGCGCTGGTGATCGGGCTGGGGCTGATCGGCCAGCTGGTGGTGCAGCTGCTGGTGGCGTCCGGCGTGAAGGTGATCGGCGCGGACCCCGACCCGTCGCGGTGCGCGCTGGCGGAGTCGGTGGGTGCGGCCGTCTGCGCCGCGCCGGGGTCGGACGTGGTCGACACGGCGGTGGCGGAGCTGACCGGTGGGTTCGGGGTCGACCAGGTCTACCTGGCGGCGGGCGGCTCGACGAACCAGCCGGTCGAGCTGGCGGCGAAGCTGGCGCGGGACCGCGGGACCGTGGTGGACATCGGGAAGTGCAGCCTCAACCTGCCGTGGAACGCGTACTACGAGAAGGAGCTGAACGTCCGGTTCTCCAGGTCCTACGGGCCGGGCCGATATGACGCTTCGTACGAGCTGGAGGGCCGGGACTACCCGATCGGGTACGTGCGCTGGACCGAGCGGCGGAACCTGGAGTGCTTCCTGGACCTCGCCGCCCGCGACCGGATCGACGTCGAGCCGCTGATCACCCACGTGGCCTCGTTCGACGACGCGGTGGAGACCTACCGGTCCCTGAACGCCGGCGAACTGAAGGCGGTGGCCGTCCTGTTCGGCTACCCCGAAGCCGAAGAGACCCGCACCGAAGAGATCCTCATCGACGACGCTCTGCCCGGCGAGGTCCCGGCCGACTCTGCCCTCACCGGCGAGGTCCCGCCAAGCGAGGTCCCGCCAAGCGAGGTCCCGCCAAGCGAACTCCCGTCCAGCGAACTCCTGCCCGGCGAACTCCTGCCCGGCGAGGCCTCGACCGGCCCGGCTCTCCTCGGCGAGGTCTCGGCCGGCTCGGTCCCGCCCAGCGAGGTCTCGGCCGGCTCGGTCCCGCCCAACGGGGTCTCGGCCGTCGAGGCCCTGCCCAGCGACGCCCTCGCCGACGAAACCCAGGCCGACAAAGCCCTCTCCGACGCCCTCTCCGACGACGAGGCCCGGGAATTGTCGGTGCCCACTGGTAGCGTTGAAATCGGGGGCCCCCCGGACGCATCAAAGGGACTTTCGCTCGGGGGATACTCGGCTGGGGTACGGAAGTCCACGCTTCGGGTGGGGTTTGTCGGGGCTGGGAACTACGCCTCGTCGATGTTGTTGCCCCATCTGGCGGAGAACGATGCCGTTGACCTCCATCGGGTGGTCACCACCTCGGCGCTTTCCGCGGCCAACGCCAAGCGGAAGTTCGGGTTCACCGACGCCTCGACCGTGCTGGACCAGGTGCTCGACGACGACAGCATCGACGCGGTCTTCGTCGTCACGCGGCACAGTACGCATGCCGATCTCACGATCCGCGCGCTGGAGGCGGGCAAGGCCGTCTTCGTCGAGAAGCCGCTCGCCCTCTCCACCGACGACCTCGCCCGCATTCTGACGACCGTCGAGAAGACCGGGAACGACCGGCTGCAGGTCGGGTTCAACCGGCGGTTCGCACCACTGCTCAACGAGGCCCGGATCCGCTTCGGGCGGCGCATCGGGCCGGCCTCCATCCGGTACCTGGTCAACGCGGGCCGGCTGGACGGCAACAGCTGGTACGCCCAGGACGCCGAGGGCACCCGCTTCACCGGCGAGGGCGGGCACTTCATCGACACCGTCTCCTGGCTGGTCGGCGACGACCCCACGACCGTCTACGCGGCGGCCACCCCGGGCCAGAACGACCTGCAGACCGTCCTCAAGTACCCGGACGGCTCGACCGCCACGATCACCTACGCCACCAGCGGCTCCACGCAGTTCCAGAAGGAGACCATCGACCTCACGGCCGACGGCAAGGTGCTCAAGTTCGACGACTTCGCCCGCGCCGCCGTGTTCGGGCGCAAGAAGTGGGCCAGCTCCCGCATCCCCAAGGGCCGGGACAAGGGCCAGGCGACCGAGGTGCGTGAGTTCCTGAAGGCCGTCATGACCGGCGCGCCCATGCCCGTCCCGCTCGACTCGCTCGCCGCCACCACCCGGGCGACCCTCGCCGTCGAGGCCAGTCTCAACGCCGGGGTGCCGGTCCGCATAGAAGCCGAGCCCGTGGCATGAGGCCCACCTGGTACCTGCGCCGGCTCTCCCGCATGGGGCCACGCGAGATGGCCACCCGTGCGGTCATCGCCGCCCGCGTCCACCGATGGCGGCGCGGGGTCGACGAGGCCGGGTCGATGAGGGCCGTCTGGCTGCCCAACCGGCGGTTCGTGTCCGTGCTGCCCGACCAGGCGCTCGCGGCCGTGCCGGAGGCGGCCAGAAAACGGCTGCTCAACACGGCCGACGAGCTGATGGCCGGGCGCGCGGAGTACTTCGGCGTCACCCGTGAGGACATGGTCGACCCCGACTGGTCGTGGGACCCGAGGACCGGCCGGCGCGCACCCACCGACCGCTACGCCTTCGACATCCCCTACCGGGACGAGCACACCGTCGGGGACATCAAGCAGCTGTGGGAACCGTCGCGCCACCAGCACCTCACGGTCCTCGCCGCGGCGTTCGCACTCACCGGTGACGAGCGGTACGCCGAGCGCGTGGCCGAGCACCTGCGGTCGTGGTGGGCGGCGAACCCGCCGCTGCACGGGGTGCACTGGGTCAGCGGCATCGAGCTGGGCATCCGGCTGATCTCCTGGGCGTGGGTGCGCCGGCTGCTCGACCGCTGGTCCGGCGCCGCCGCCCTGTTCGAGGAGAACTCCGACGCGCTGCACCAGATCTGGCACCACCAGCGCTGGCTCGCGTCGCTCGGCAGCCACGGCTCGTCGGCCAACAACCACGTGATCGCGGAGGCCGCCGGGCAGCTCGTGGCCGCCTGCGCCTTCGACTGGTTCCCGGAGACGCCGACCTGGCGCGCGACCGCGCTGAGCCTGCTCGACGAGCAGCTGCACCGCAACACGTTCGCGTCCGGGCTCAACCGCGAGCTGGCCACCGAGTACCACGGGCTGGTCCTGGAGCTGGGGCTCGTCGCGGCCGTCGAGGCGGACGCGGCCGGGGTCACCGTGCCGGACACGACCTGGCTCGTGCTCATGCGGATGTGCGACGCGCTGGCCGCGATCGTCGACGTCAAGGGGTACCCGCCGCGGCAGGGCGACGCCGACGACGGGCACGGGCTGATGGTGGACGGGCGCGGCACGCACCGGTGGGCGAGCCTGCTGCACACCGGCGACCTGCTGTTCGGCCGACTGAAGTGGTGGCCGAAGAAGTCCGCTGAGGACGTTCGGACCTCACTGCTCACCGCGCTGTCCAACGGGGTGCGGGCCGACGCCGCGCGCCCGGCGGAGCGGCCGACGCACCTCGCGGACGCGGGGATGACGATCATGCGTGCCGCCGGTGCCCTCGGCGAGATCTGGTGCCGCTGTGACGGCGGACCGCACGGGTTCCTGTCCATCGCGGCGCATGCCCACGCCGACGCGCTGTCGGTGGAGATCCGGTACGACGGCGTCGACATCCTCGCCGACCCGGGCACCTACTGCTACCACGGGCAACCGGAGTGGCGCAGCTACTTCCGCTCCACGCTCGGGCACAACACGCTGGAGCTGGACGGCCGCAACCAGTCCCAGTCCGGCGGCCCGTTCATGTGGACGCGGCACGCCCGCACCTCCGTCCTGGTGGCGGACGGCGCGAAGTGGACGGCCGAGCACGACGGCTACTCGCGTGGCCGCGAGGCAGTGCGGCACCGCAGGACCGTGCGGCTGGACCGGGACC
>NZ_JBJMIE010000552.1:0-9437 GCF_045807065.1 Actinophytocola sp.
CCACCGGCCACGACAAGTCCTCGCCGCCCAACCTGGGCTATGGGCGGCGGTTCAAGAGCTTCGGTGTCGAGAACGGCCGGTACCGCGCCCAGATCAGTGACCCCGCGGCGGGCTGGGTGACCGCGGATAGCCGGTACGTTGAGCGAGTCCCGGACTCTTGGTGCGTCTGGTAGCCCACCCTGGGGGCCACTGAAGTAACAGGTTGGTGTGCCCGGCAGCAAGAACGGCTGCCGGGCACACCAAGACAATGCTTGGGGCTGCCGGTTCCTGAGTGCTAGGAACAGGACGACGGCGCAGGCATCCCACCTACGTCCTACTATTTCGCCGTCGGCGTACCCGCTGAACTGCGCCCGACGTGACGACCAGCGCCGGGCTTGGTCGGCCCAGGTCCGTCGGCCCGTCAGGTGGGAATGGTCATCTGTTCGGGCGTTCCTGGCACAGGTTCACCAAAGAGAAGCGACCGTGCCCTGGTTCGGAAGCCATCGTTCAAGCCAGTGGCGCCCACCAAGAACTGCAGGACATCCGCAGCTTGCTTCGCGGCGAGGTCGTCGTGCAGGGAGCCGAGGTCGGCTGGTTCTACGCGTTGGGCTAGTGCGGTGACGGTGGTGAGCACTTCGAGCAGCCGTAGCGCAGGGAGCACGCGATCTGGTCGACGCATGACCCTGGTGACCAGCTCGCGGAGTTTGGAGTAGTACGTCGGGAGGGGATCGACTCGGACCTCGGTGGGCAACGCTCCGCCGTCGCGGAGGCTCGCGAGCAGCCCGGAGAGTTGTTCTTTCTCGCGCAGGCCGACGACGCCGCCGAAGAGGTACTCCCGCAGTCCACGGTCCGGGTCGGAGACATGCGCGGCTCGGATGTTGTGGATGGCGTGACAGAGACTGACCAGGTACAGCCAGGTCAGGTCGAGTACCAGAGCGAGGTGTCGGGGGTTACGCGGATCGAGTTGGTCCGCGCACTCGCGAAGGTGCTCAACCAGCTGCATCAGGTTGCGGTACTCGTCGTACAGCCAGTAACCGAACTCGCGGTAGTCGAGCAACGGCTTGAGCTTTTTGTCCAAGCCGGTGAACGCGGCGAGCACCGTAGCCGCGCTCGACACGTCGAACAGGTAGGACATCGGCGTGGCGTCGAGTGGCACCTCGCAGGGGTGGAAGTCCTCCAGGCGACTGAGGTCTGCGCTGGTCAGCGTGGTGACGCCCAGCCGGGTGGCGAGTTGTCGGGCGGCGTCGGTGACGACCGACTCACGCACCATGTAGGCGTCATCGGCGTCGAAGAAGTCGCCGACACCGCGCACCCAGAACACCCGGCCGGTCGAGCCTCCGGCCGTGGTCTTGCAGTCCACGATCGCGCTGTGCAGGCGTGCACCGGCCAGATTGATGCCCAGCACGTCCAGGTCGGTGAACGACTCCGGTTGTGAGGAGCGTCGGCTTCGGTCCTTCGTGGCCTCTGGTTGAGCCGGTCCCCACGCGCCGCGGAGCTGCACGTCCAGGCGGGTTGTGTAGCCCATCCGCCACAGCAGCCGGCGCGAGGCAACCTTCAGGCCAAGGTCCTTTTCGCTCATCGGATCCGTCCTCGCCCCAGAGCCGCGTCGACAACGGCCTGCCATTGCCGGGGCGACACCTTGGCCTTGTCACGCAGCCGGTACGTCGTCTGCATGGGGGCAGAGTAGGGCTGACCGAGTACCAACGCGGCCCGTGCCTGCTCGTCGCCGACCCGGCCCGCGACCTGCTCGCCGTGTGTGATCAGGTCACGCGCGATCCGCAGCGCTTCGCGGTTGTCCTCGGTGTCGATGAACATGGGACGTACCCAGGTACCTCCGGGCCTCGAGTCCGGGGCGAAGGCGATGATGCCGGCCTGGTGCATGAGCCGGTACTGCCGCTCATGCGAGCTGTGCGGCTGGAGAATCCCCTGGTGGGGATCGAGGAGCTTGTCGATCACGTTGACCAGCGCGTTGGCGGGCAGGCTTGAGTAGCCACCGAAGTGCTGCCCGCATCGCAGGCACGCGAGTACCGCGAGCGCCTTCTCCAGAACTGGCTTTCGCCCGCGCAGCAGCTCCCGGTCGAGCGTGTACGGCAGGGCCGCGAACGGCTGCAAGGTCCTGGTCGGCAGCTCCACGGCCGGGGCGAGGAGAAGGCCGCGGGCGATGGCGTCTTGCAGCACACGGTCGGCTTCTGTCACCGGCATGCCTTGCTCTCCGCGCAATGCGGCGAACGCGTCCGCGATCTCAGCTGGGCCGTAGTCGCGGACCAGGTCGCCGACGACCTCCGGGTTCTCGAACCCGAAGAAGGGCGAGTACACCACGTCCCCGTCCAGCAATGGGATCCTCTTGACCAGTTCGGCCTGAGCACCGACCTCGAGGAGCGTGGGGACGGCGGCGGTGTCCAAGCCGATCCGCGCGGCAAGTTCCTCGACTGGCACCGGGGCGTCGGCGAGGTTGTCGACCAGCGCCACCATCTGCTGTTCGAGTTCATTGGGCCGCCGTGCTCGCCAGGCCTTGCCGAGTTCGGCGTACAGGTCGTCGTAGTAGGGCACGTTCTCGGTGAAGCGGGCGATCCTGCCGTCCGTGAGTTGCACTCCCTGTACGAACTCCACGTCGACCAGGGCCTGGATGACGGTGTCGAACGCGTACTGGTTGACGTCCAACTGCTCGGCGGCCACGGCCCGGAGGGCCTGCGCGTTGTTGATGACGTCCTGCCCTCGGATGAGGGCAGCGAGGCTGGCGGCCATGCCGATCAACTGGGTCTCGGCCAGCTGGGTCAAGCTGCCGGAGTTCGGGTGGATGTTGCGGAGACCGGCATGGATGTCCTGACAGCGAAGGCCCTCGTCGAACGGTTCCATCTCGCTCCTTTCCAACCCGACCCGGTTAGCCTATTCGGCCCAATGGTCCTGTTCAGCCGGTTTTCGGCCTCGCGCTCCCCGGGCCGACGCGAGGCGGGGCACACATTGCCGAGACGGCGACTCTATGTCGTTGGTGACGACCAGTTGAGCAGCTGCCACGCGTCTCGGCGCGGCGGATCCCACGGGCTCGACCAGCACAGTCACAACACTCACACTTGCTGTGCTGACGTGCGACGACACGGGCAGAATCGAACGAGTGTGCCAGGAGGTGAGTTAGCATGCGGCTGGTCGGCTCGACAGGCCATCTCCGCTCCGACCGCGAGCAAGGATCCTCGGGCTTGCCAGGTTTCACCCGATCGGATGAAGGGGAGCAGACGATGGTGCTCGGGCGTACCTGCGGGAAGTGCGGTGAGCAGCCGCCAGGTCCAGGCGGCGTGTTGTGCCCTACCTGTCGTGACAAGATCACGCTGGACCTAGCGGGGTGGCAACCGCCGGTTGCGGGTGCCGGCCATGACGATGCGGAGCCCACGGCCAGCGATGAGTCGCTTGTGGTGTCCCCAGGCCAGCCAGCGACGCTCTGACTGGAGACTCCCTGCCGTTGGCCGGGTGTCCCCCAGTGAGTCAGCGAGGCGGTATCCCCCTGGTGAGCTGCGACTATTCACCATGGCGAGAGCGCAGACGTTAGTGTCGCAGATGGACACCTGGCAGCCGGCCGTCTTGTAGTGCGTTGGTAGCACGGGCGTCCGGGTGGAGGCGACATGGCCCGTGCACCTCGTGGCGGTAGCTCGCGGCTGCCTGCTGCCGTGGCACCGATGCTCGCGTCACCGGACGGTGGTCGCCTGCCCGACAGCCCGGACTACGCGTACGAGTTCAAGTACGACGGGTACCGCTCCGTGATGCGGGCGGCTGGGGATGGCATGTTCGCGTTGACGAGCCGCAACGGGAACGACCTGACCGAGGAGTTCGCGGTGCTCGCTGGCGGCCTCGGCGACGCAATGGGCGGGCGTGCCGCGGTGTTGGACGGTGAGTTGGTGGTGCTCAACGAGGCTGGGCAGCCGGAGTTCGGGTTGATGCAGGAGCGTCGCGGCCGGTACCAGCAGGGGCTTTCGGTGGCTGACTGGCCGGTCCGCTTTCTCGTGTTCGACCTCCTCCTGTTGGGTGACACCAGGCTGCTCGACGAGCCGTACGAGCGGCGTCGCGAGCTGCTCGAAGGAGTGGTGCTGCCGGATCCGGAGCGGATCGCGGTGGTGCCCGCCTTCACCCACCCCGCGCTGGCCGCCGATGGGTTGACACCCACTGATCTGCTGGACCGGGCCAAAGTGGCTGGGTACGAGGGCCTGATCGCCAAGCGCCGCGCGTCCCGGTACCACCCGGGCCAGCGAAGCCTCGAGTGGCGCAAACACCCCTTGATCCAGACCCAAGAAGTCCTCATCTGTGGCTGGCGCCCTGGCAAAGGTCGGCGCACCGGCACCCTCGGCGCTCTGCTGCTCGGCGCCTACGACACAACCAGCGGTGACTTGCTGTACGTCGGGGACGTGGGCACCGGTTTCAGCGAACGCGACCTGCGCTCCCTACACGCCCGGCTCGCATCACTGGAGCGCCCGACGTGGCCGTTCACGACCGCTCCAGCACGCGAGGATGTCCGGCACGCAGTGTGGGTGGAGCCCGTCCTGGTTGGCGAGGTGGTCTACCGCCAGTTCACCCGCACGGATCGCCGGCTGCGGCACGCAGCGTGGCGCGGATTGCGGGAGGACCGGGAACCAACCGAGGTCACCGCTCCGGACCCCACGCTAGGCCGCCCGCTAGATCAGGTCGCTGAGGAGGGGACGGGTGTGGTGGCGGAGCAGCGGGTCACGGTGCAGGTGGGCGAGCGGCGGCTGGTGCTGACCAACCTGGACAAGACTCTCTACCCCGACGATGGGTTCAGCAAAGGCGAGGTCATCAACTACTACAGCCGGATCGCGCTGGTGCTGTTGCCACACCTGGCCGGGCGACCGGTGACCTTCATCCGGTTCCCCAACGGGGTCGCGGGCGAGCAGTTCTTCGAGAAGAACGTGCCCCGACACGCCCCGGACTGGGTGCACACCGTGCGGCTACCCAGCAGCGGCTCCCGCAGCGGACGAGGCGACCACATTGACTACGTCCTGATCGACGACCTGCCGACCAGCGTTATCTGGGGCTTTTTGATGTTTTCTCTGGTTGGGCGTGCTTGTTGGTGAGGCACGTTAGTCACAGATCATGTGCCGGGACGATGGGACTGGCTCGGGGATGCGGTGGTTAGCGTGTCTGGGAACCAGCGGCTCCAGTCTTCATGCGCGGCCGCTCGCGCGTGGCGTAGAAAGATCGCCGTGGATGTCGCGGAGATCAAGCGGGTTTGCCAGTCCTGTGGCCGTCTACCGGCGAGTAGGGCGGTGAGCAAGGGCTGTAGCAGGGTCGGGCCGTGGGTGCAGGGCGCCCAGTCTGCACAGACGACAGCCGTGTGGGCGAGGCTCGGATGGCGACACAGTCTCACCGGGTTGACGCGCTGCGCGACCTGCCAGCCGGTGACGCCGTGCTCGCGCTGGCTGACCTGAATCGCCGCGACCATGACCTCGACGACCCAGAAATCGAGGACGACATCTCCTTCGTTGACGAGTGGCGCCAGGATCTGGACCAGCTAATGTCCAGTCTCGACCGGGCCGGCGCGACGTCGGCGGTGGCCGCCCTGCTGGTCCGGTACGGCCGCGAGGTGGACGGCACGCCCGCCGCCTGGACTTGGGCGGAGATTGTGGCCGGATTAAGGCCGTTGCTGCGGGAGAGCGTGGCAAGCCCGGACAAGGTTCTGGCGGCAGCAGCCCGGCCACAGCGCCCCGATGACCCGACCGGGGACGACAAACGGCACGATCACCTTCACCAAGCTGGAGGTGTATGCCAACGAGTTGGCGGAGATCCTACCGCCGAGCGATCTTGCGCTCATCGGCATGAGCGTCGCCCTTGGAGCAGGCGATCGCCGCGGCATAAGAGTGCGATGTAGTTGTCGTTTCAGTCGGTGAGGGTGGCACTCTTGGAGCGTTTCGTCCATGCGCGTATCCAATGTTGCCGGACTCGCCAGGTGAGGTGAATGGTGACGAGTGTTGTAGCAAGGCCGAGAAACCAGAGGGCGATTAGCGCGATACGTTGACCTACAGGCACGTGCCATGAGTCGATGAATAGCTTCGGCGCCAGCCATAGCAGCGATAGGATGGCCACGCCTGGATACTGGATGAATAGTGGATCAATTGAACTGATCGCTGGTAGTCGAGGTCGCTTGTAGTCGAGGATCCAGCGTTCCCAACCCAGGCCGCCTGGAACCTTGCCGTCTAGCACTTCTCGGATGTATGTTGCCGCATCGTGTATTGCCGCATGATACGTTGCATATCTACCAAACAACATATATGTAGTGAGCGGCAACACCAGGAGAAGTGCGACACGGTCTTGATTGGTGATAACAAACCCGAATACTGCGCCAGATATTGTAACCTGCAAGTTTGACGCTTGCTGTTGGCTTGTCATCTTTCTATCAATTTCCTGTCGCAACGCCGTGAACTCGGCCAATGGTCCTTCATGTCCCGGATTATCATAGGCGTGAGTCATAAGAAGTAATAATAGAAGCACCCTACGTAGTTGGAAAGCCTCTGACGGGTTCGTCGTCGCGGCCGACTGCAGCGGCCCCGCGTCGAGGGAGGATTCAATATCGGTTTGGTCCTGGAGCAGCTGGATCTGATACCGAGCTGAACCATCTGCTCGTCAGCATGAGCGGATCGTGTCTAGCTCCTCTGGCCAGCCTTCGTGGGCAAGCAGACTGAGACCTGCCAGCCTCTCATGGCGAGCCAAGCGGAAGTCCTTGTCTGCCACTCAGGCCCGAGCGCCGGTCGCGACGATCAGACCGCGGGACCTCGTGGGCAAGACCCGATATCGGCTGGTGGTCGAGCTGATTACAGAACTCAAAACCATCGACAGGAAGACCAAGACCGCTGACAACGATCTTCGGGAGCTGGTGAGCTTTCCCCGGTTGTCCGGATACCTTGTTTCACACCTGTGGGTTCACGGGATGCGGAATTCCTCGTCCCCCCGATCGCCTCGGGCCTAGCCATTGCCGACCGTGTCCAGCATGTCGGCTTCTCGCGCTACGAGACGACGAGCTCAGCCGGGTGAAAGTGGCACGGCGCCTGCAGCCTGAGTGGGGCCGTGCTCGAGGTGGGTCGCGGTGACCGGCTCCCAGGTACGGTCGTCGCCCATTTAGAGGTCGCGTCTGGAGGTACCCGGGAGCACCATGGCGGGATATCACGCTCGGGCGAGAGAGGACAGCGCTGATGGCCGGAGACCTATCCTCCTACTATTCGGCGACCAACGTGTCGCTGGCCGTCGGAGCGGCGCTAGCGGCGACAGTCCCTCTGGTTCTCGTGGACGTCCGGGGAAGCCGGAAGTTCCGCGAGCCGGGCCTCTCGCTTGTCTGGCTTGTCAACTACCTATCCTTCGCATACCTCGTCGGCGGAGCACTCGGCTGGGTGACCGGCTTCGGCCCGACGGCGGGTTTTTGGTTTGCGCTGGGAGCGTGTCTGGCCTGGCACGTCGCGCTACGCGTCGGCAGATGGCAGGCTGCCGCCGAAACCCGCGCCCCCGTCCCGGATTCGGTTGACGACGCCGCGGATCGCCTTGTCCAAGCAATACTAGAATATGCGAAATACCTGCACAAACAGTACAAGGACCGTGCGCTTCTCGCGCTGCGGGCGAACACCACGCGAACTCTGCACCTTCTCGGCGCCCACGACCAGCGGGCCGAACTAGGTCGTCTCTGCCTGCACGCCGCCCAGCGTGCCGAAGACGTTGAGACCGAAGCGTCGATACTGCTGGACGACCTTGGCTGGGCCTACCACGAAAGCGGTCATGACGATCTTGCCCGCGAACACATCACCGAGGCGATCGAGTTGGTCGAACAACGCATCGCCGCTTCGCAAACTGATGGCACGACCGGACTGCAGCTTCTTCTCATCCGCGGCTACCGCCACCTCGCCGCAATAGCACCGTCCCACGACCTCGACGGAGCCCTTAGAAACCTGATCCGGGCCGAGAGCCAGCTGATCGACTTGGCCGAGGATCTGAGCACGGCCGAAAAGCATGGTCTAAACGCCGTCTACGGACACGTCGTCGCCGTGCACTATGGTCTCACCCGCGGGGAAACGGCCGTATTCCCGGAGGGAACGGCCGAAGCCGTCCAAGTCGCCGAAGCGATGAACCGCGTCGAACCAGCGATCACCTACTACGAACATTCGGGCGACATCGAGCGCGCCGCCAAAACGGCAGCGATCTTCGCTCGACTCGCTCGTCATCGCGTCTCCAAGCGGCTCCGCGAAGCGGCGATTGCACGCTTGGACCGGCTAGACAGGCTGGTCGTCCGCGACCTACGCCGCTGGACCGGCGAGGGCGACGTTTCCGCATCGCGGCCGATGCGATGACGGACGAATTGGTTGACGTCTTTGACGAATCGGGCAGACCACTGGGCACCGCCACGAAACGACTCGCCCACCGCGTCGGGCTCTGGCACTACAGCATGCACTGCTGGATCTACCGCAGGGACCCGACCACCGGCGAGGTGAAAGTGCTAGTCCAGCGACGATCTTGGGACAAGGAATTGCATCCTGGACAGTGGGACATTTCTGCGGCCGGACACTACCAGGCCGGGGAGACGATTAGGGACAGTGGCAGGGAGATCTCCGAGGAGCTCGGTCTATCCGTCGAGTACGATGACCTTCGTTACGTAGGCATCCAAACCGAAGTCGACAAGGTCGGCGGCCTCACCAACCGCGAGTTCTGCCGGGTGTTCCTGCTCGCGTCGGAACTCTCACCCCACGAACTAAAGCCCTCGCAACACGAGGTCTCGGGTCTCGTCGAGATCACCACGGGCGAGGGCTTGGCTCTCTGGAACGGCGAAAAGACCGTCGCTTGCGCCTCCGGGATCGAATACCAGTCCGGGAAGTGGGTGCCGTACCGCACTGAGATCACCCGAGAAGCGTTCGTTCGGCGCCGCGACTTCTACTATCTCAAGGTGTTCCTTCTGGTCGACCAGGCCGGCAGGGGCCAGCAGTACCTTGCGATCTGATGGGAGTTTCCGGCCGCGGATGATCAACCGAACAACCTCGGATCCATATCAAGCACTCAGGCGGACCTCGCGGTGCCTTGCTTACAGCACGATCGCCGACACAATGACCACCGACGACGAGGAAGGCAAAAGCGGACAGCCCCACCAATCACGCCGGTCACAGCCTCAGTCCTCGTCCGGGATCCCACAATTACAATTAGTTGAGGCTCACGTAGGCACACGTGCCGGTTGGCGGGACGTTGGGTCTGCTGCACGAGTAGGTGACAGTGGTAGTCACGCAGCCTGGCTGGCTGGCGTGGTCATGATTGCTTCGTATTCGATGGGGGTCAACCGGCTGAGGGCGGTTTGGCGTCTGCGGCGGTGGTAGGTGCGTTCGATCCAGGTGACGATCGCGGTCCGCAGTTCGTCTCGGGTGGACCAGGTGTGCCGGTCGAGAACGTTGTTCTGCAGCAACGCGAAGAAGCTCTCCATCGCGGCGTTGTCG
>NZ_JBJMIE010000553.1:0-13617 GCF_045807065.1 Actinophytocola sp.
CGGATCCGTCCAAACGCGTCGACCAGCAAGTCCGCACTCGTCACAGGTCCGACGTTACGCCGCTCGCCGTTCGGCCGGGGGGTACGGCCGGGCCGAACTCCGTCGCGCACGCTTGCCGCAGGATCCGGACCTCCTGGCGCGGCCGGCCCCGCGCTGGCCAGCCACGATGGACACTGGGAATCGATCAGGGGAGGTCGGCTGTGGGGAGTCGCACATGGCAACGAGGATGAGGACGAGGTTGACGACGCTCGACGGGCGCGCGGTCATCGTGACCGGGGCGGGGCAGGGGTTGGGACGGGCGTTCGCACGACATGCCGCCGGAGTGGGGGCGGCGGTGGTGGTCAACGACGTGGACGCCGACCTGGCCCAGGAGACCGTGGCCGCCATCACCGACGTCGGCGGAGTCGCGGTGGTCAGCAGGCACTCCGTGGCCGACGCGCACGAGGCACGGGCACTCGTCGACCTGTGCGTCGCGGAGTTCGGCCGCGTCGACGGGCTGGTCAACAACGCGGCGCTGAACTACTCGGCGCTGCCGTGGGAGGAGGACCTGGACCGGGTGCGCGAGCTGGTGGAGGTGAACGTCCTCGGCGTCATCTACACCGGACTCGCCGCGGTGCGGGCGATGAAGCCGGGCGCGTCGATCGTGAACATCTCCTCGGGCGCCCTGCTCGGGCAGCGGGCGCTCGGCACGTATGCGGCCAGTAAGGGCGCGGTCGCGTCGCTCACCTATTCGTGGGCCCTCGATCTGGAGGCGGCGGGCATCCGGGTCAACGCGGTGTGCCCGCTGGCCAGGACCCGGATGGCGCTGGCGACCGAGCGGTCGATGCGCAACTGCCCGCCGGACCGCACGCCGGAGCGGATCGCGCCGCTCGTGACGTACCTGCTGGGGGACCGGTCGTTCGGCGTCACCGGACAGGTGATCCGCTGCAACGGTCCGCAGTTGCACATCATGGGTCAGCCGTACTTCAAGGCGCCGGTGCTGACCAGGGACAACTGGGACGACGAAAGCGTGGCCAGGGCGTTCGCCGAGGTGTTCGGCGCGCACCTGGAGCCGTACGGGATGGAGAAGCGGCTGCCGCCGACCCTGCGCGACTGGCTGGACCCCGCCGCCGTGCTGTGAGGCCTCACGCGGAAACCCGAGCGCGTAGACCGTGAAGATCGTGCCGACGGACGCGATCACCGAAGCGAGCACGACCCGAACCACGTCCTGCCAGTGATCCCACGAAGTTTGACCAAGGCCGGTGGAGGTCGACGGCAAGCAGGTCCGTGGCCACAGGTCCGGGGGAGACAGGTCAGCGGTTGGCCAAGTACTCCAGCACCAGGTCGCCAAGCAGTGTTCGGTGCCGGTCCCGGCTCTCCGTGGCCAGCATGTCCCGCGCGAAGATCGCCCTGAAGGTGTAGCGGTTCGCGATGCGGAAGACGCAGAACGAGCTGATCACCATGTGGATGTCCAGGGGGTCGACGTCGGGGCGGAAGTCGCCCGTTGTGCGGCCACGGGCCAGGATTCGGGTCAGTACGTCCAGGGCCGGATTTGCCAGGCCGGGCAGCACCGTCGACCTGGCGATGTGTTCCGCGCGGTGGATGTTCTCGATGCTGACCAGCCTGATGAAGTCCGGGTGCGACTCGTGGTGGTCGAACGTCAGCTCGGCCAGCTGTCGCATCGCGTCGACCGGGGTCAGGTGGTCGACGTCCAGCTTCCGCTCCATCGCGCGGATGCCGGCGTACGCGTGTTCCAGCACCTCGATGTACAGCTGCTCCTTGTTCCCGAAGTAGTAGTAGATCATCCGCTTGGTGGTGCTCATCTTCGCGGCGATCTCGTCCACCCGGGCGCCCGCGTAGCCCTTGTCCGCGAACTCACGCGTCGCGACCTCGATGATCTCCGCGCGGGTGCGCTCGGCGTCGCGGATGCGGTCGGGCTGTGCCACCGGCACAATGTAGCGCGGGGCCTCTACCAGCCCTTCCGCGACTTCGAAGCGGCACCGCCGGACGTCCTCACCGCCAACCCGCGCCGCCGCGCGGAACGCGAGTTCGGTGCGAATGGCCGCGCGCCGAAGGGCTCGGCTCCGAAATTATCGGTGGCAATTCCCCTGTTGACCGCGAATTACGCCATGCTCTACGGTCCCGCTAGGATCGATGATTTCCGAAATTTCTCGGAAACCGGTCCCGAATGCGAGCAACGCTACTGCGGGAGGCGATGGGGCCATGCGCGGAAGACGGTTCGTTGTCGGTCTGGCCGGAGTCCTGGCGGTGTCGGTCGGGCTCGCGGTGCAGTCGGGGGAGGCGACCGGCTCACCCGTCGCGGCCGGCGAATGGGTCAACACGTGGACGTCCATGCCGCAGCTGACCGAGCCGGGCAACATGCCACCGCCTCCATTCACGCGGGACGGGTTGGTCATGGCCGACACCACCTTGCGTCAGACAGTGCGCGTGACCGTCGGCGGGTCGAACCTGAGACTTCGGTTCTCGAACGCGTTCGGCGGCGCCGCGCTGCCGATCAGCGCGGTTTCGGTCGCGCTCCCAGTGAACGGGCACGCCGGTGTTTCCGCGGTCGACCCCGCGAGCGTCCGGCCGGTGACCTTCAACGGCCGCCCGTCGACGGTCATCCCCGTCGGCGCGCAGATGGTGTCGGACCCGCTGGGCTTCCGCGTCGCGCCGAGGAGCAACCTCTCCGTCACGCTCTACCTCGCCGCCGGGCAGGCGTCGAACAACATCACCTCGCACCCCGGCTCGCGGACCACCTCCTACCTGCTGGGCGGCAACCACGTCACGGACGCGGACCTGCCCGGCGCCACCCCCGTCGACCACTGGTACTTCCTCAGCGGCGTCGAGGCGTTCGCACCACGCGGCACGGCCGGCGCGGTCATGCTCGGCGACTCCCTGACCGACGGCCGCGGCTCCACCACGAACGGCAACGACCGCTGGCCGGACCAGCTGCTCGACCGGCTGCAGGCGAGTCACCGCACCGCGGACGTCGCGATCCTCAACCAGGCGGCCGGGGGCAACCGCGTGCTCAACGACGGTCTCGGCCCGAACGCGCTCGCCCGCTTCGACCGCGACGTCATCGCGACGAGCGGGGTCGAGTGGTTGGTCGTGTTCGAGGGAATCAACGACATCGGCACCGCGGCGGCGACTTCCGAGGCGCAGCAACAGGTCGCGGCCGACCTGATCGCGGCCTACGAGCAGTTCGTCACCCGGGCGCACGCACAGGGCATCGAGGTGTTCGGCGCGACGCTGCTTCCCTTCGGTGGCAACACCGGCTACGACGACCCGGACGGGATCCGGGACACCGCAAGGCAAACGGTGAACCACTGGATCCGCACCAGCCACGAGTTCGACGCGGTGATCGACTTCGACAGGGCCGTGCGCGACCCCGCCGCGCCGCGACAGCTGCTCCCCGCCTACGACGTCGGCGACCACCTGCACCTCAACCCGACCGGCTACCGCGCGATGGCGGACGCCGTGCCGGCGAGGCTGTTCTAGCCGGTCCGCCTCCCCGAACTTCTCGCGTCCCGGCGCAGGTGGGTGGCCACAACCGGCCGGGGGACGAGGTGCCGGGTCGGGCGGGTGGTTCCGAGCGGCAGGATCCCGGTCGCTTCCCGCCCGAGCGCGTCAGCCGAGGTCGTTCGTGTTGAAGGTGTCGCACCGGCGGGGGTCGCCGGACTGGTAGCCCGTGGAGAACCACTTCTGGCGTTGCGCCGAGGTGCCGTGGGTGAACTGGGTCGTGTCGACCCTGCCGCCGCCCAGCTCCTTCTGGATGTAGTCGTCGCCGATGTGGGCCGCGGCGTCCAGGGCGGCGTTCACGTCGTCCTGGGTCACCTCGGTGATCAGCGGCTTGCCGGACTCCGTCGGCGTGGTCGTGGCGTGGTTGGCCCACGCGCCGGCGTAGCAGTCGGCCTGCAGCTCGAGGCGCACGGAGCCGGACTCTGGGCCGCTTCCCTGACCGACCTGGTTGGACGTGCCGAGCAGGTTCTGCACGTGGTGGCCGTACTCGTGCGCGAGGACGTACGCCTCGACGAACGGGCCGCCCTGGGCGCCGAAGCGGTCGTGCAGCTGCGTGAAGAAGGTCAGGTCGATGTAGACCTCGGAGTCCGCGGGGCAGTAGAACGGGCCGGTGGCGGAGTCGGCGTTGCCGCACCCGGTCTGCACGCCACCGGAGAAGAAGTTCGTCTCCACCTCCCGGTAGCCGTCGACCTGGGTCGACCAGTAGTTCTGGATCGAGTTGATGAACGCGACCGCGCGGCAGTCGGCCTCGCGGTTGGCGTCCGCGCCCGTGCGGCAGCGCTGCGCCAGGTTGGACGAGCCGACCTGCTCGTTCTGGCCGACGTCGCCGAACCCCGACGGCAGCCCCGTGCCGCCACCACCACCGCCACCGCCGAGCTGCGAGATCACGAAGTAGATGATCAGCCCGATCACACCGAGCCCACCGCCGCCCGCGGCGATGCGCCCGCCCATCCCGCGCTGGTCACTGACCTGTGACGTGTCGAGGTCGGCGTCTTCGTTGAACTTCACGTCACGATGCTCGCACGAGCCGGGTTCACCCGCTCAGCACGTCCATGGGAGCGCCGTTCTCGAGGACGTGGTCCAGCACGAGGCCCGCGACGTTCTCGACGACCGAGGGCTGGTTCGTGCGCTGGAAGTCGATGTTCGACAACCGGATGTCACCGACCGGGTCGTCCGGGTAACCGCGCAGGTTGAGTGCCCGCTGCGCCTGCGCGACCGTGAGGTTGTCGACGGTGATGCCGGTGACGTCCGGGTTGAAGCCGTGACCGGGCCCTTCCTCGTAGTAGAAGTCGATGGTGAGCACGGCCTGCGCGACGGTGCCGACGGTGATGTCGCGGGCGTGGAAGTCGCGGATGAACCCGCCCCGCACGGAGTTCGTCTTGAAGCGCAGCGCCGTGTCGAGGATGGGGCTGGAGAGGCGCAGGTTCCTGGCGTAGACGTCGCGCACGCCGCCGGACATCTCGCTGCCGACGGTCACGCCGCCGTGACCGGCCGCGAAGTCGCAGTCCTCCACCAGGATCCGCTCGCTGGGCACGTTCACCCGGCGGCCGTCGGCGTTGCGGCCGGACTTGATCGCGATGCAGTCGTCGCCGGTGTCGAACGTGCAGCCGCGGATCACGACGTCCCGGCTCGACTCGGGGTCGCAGCCGTCGTTGTTGGGGCCGTGGCTGTTGATCTTCACGTCGTGCACGAGAACATTGCGGCTGAGCACGGGGTGGATCTCCCACATCGGGGAGTTGACGACCGTGACGCCCTCGATCAGGACGTCGCGGCAGCGGTAGGGCTGGATGAAGTTCGGGCGCAGGTACCCGCCGTCGCCGAAGACGCGTTGTCCGACCGGCACGCCCTGCTCGGCCATGGCCATCAGCTGGTTGCGGGCGGCCGACTGCTCCGGGTCGCCCGGGTGCCAGCCGTAGGCGGTACTTCCCTTCCACGGCCACCAGTGCGCGTTGTCGGCCTGGCCGTCGAGGGTGCCGGTGCCGGTGACCGCGATGTTGCGCTGCCCGTAGGCGTAGATCAGCGGAGAGTAGTTGTGGAGCTCGGTGCCTTCCCAGCGGGTGAAGACGACGGGCAGGTAGGCGTTGGGGTCCTGGCTGAACGCGACGGTGGCGTGCTCGGTGACGTGCAGGTCGACGTTGCTCCTGAGGTGGATCGGGCCGGTCAGGTAGCGGCCCTCCGGCACGACGACGTGGCCGCCGCCGGCACGTGCGCACGCGCGGATCGCGTCGGCGAAGGCCTTCGTGCAGTCGGTGACGCCGTCGCCCCTCGCGCCGAACCTGGTGACCGGGAACTGGCGGTGGGGGAAACGGGGCGGTCGCACGGCGTGCGCGATGGCGTCGGCCCGGCGCCACGGGTCCGCGGCGGCGGTGGTCCGACCGAGTACTGCCGCACCGAGCAGCGAGCCCGTGGTCGCGGCGGCCGCGCGGCGGATGAACGAGCGACGAGACCAGCGTGCTGACATCGCATGCCTCCGGAAATCGGCAATGGCAGGAAAATCATGCCGGAACCAGGCGTACCCCAGCCGGATGTGCGTGCGCAATGCCTCTGAACAATCACGGACAGAACGAAAGAACGCCCGTGGAACGGGTCGAAGTGGTCATCGAACACCCGTCATCGTCCTGCCGATCGTAACCGGTTCCGGGCCGGTCGCGCAAGGTTCGGAAGACTGACTAACCAATGTGCGTAAATGGTTGAACCAATCGCCCGTCCACTATTGACCCTGTGAAGACCACCGTTGTTCACTTGGCGTGCCTTCTCCCTGCCTCGGAAGGAACAACTCATGTCTGCATACCTGTCCCGGCAACGGCGCCGGTGGGGTGCGGCGGCACTCGCCGTCGCGACGGTCGCCACGGGACTCGCGGTCGCGGCCGCCGCACCCGCCGCCGCGGCGGTGCTCCCCAACGGCTTCCGCAGCGTCGGCTACCTGCCGTCGTGGTCCGGGAGCGTGAACAGCGTCCAGTACAACAAGCTCACGCACATCAACTACGCCTTCGCGCTGCCGAACTCGAACGGCACGCTGCAGGCCGTGCCCGACTCCGGCAAGCTGTCGTCGCTGGTGAGCCTGGGACACAGCAACAACGTCAAGGTGTCGCTGTCGATCGGCGGCTGGAACGACGGCAACGACTCGGCGTTCGAGTCGCTGGCGGCCTCCTCCGGTTCGCGGACGACGTTCGTCAACAGCGTGCTGAGCGTGCTGAACCAGTACAACCTCGACGGCGTCGACATCGACTGGGAGTACCCGGACCCAGGCACCTCGGGCAACAACTACACCGCGCTCATGCAGCAGCTGAGCAACGCCCTGCACGGTCAGGGAAAGCTGCTGACCGCGGCGGTGGTCTCCGAGGGCGGCACCGCCAACGGCGTGCAGCCGGCGGTGTTCGGGTACGTGGACTGGCTCAACATCATGGCCTACGACGGCGGTAGTCCGCACGCCAACTACGACTGGTCGATCGCGTCGGCGAACTTCTGGAAGTCCCGCGGCCTGCCGGCCAGCAAGACGGTGCTGGGCGTGCCGTTCTACAGCCGCCCGGGCTACCTGACGTACTCGCAGCTGGTGGCACTGGACCCGGCGAACGCGAACCGCGACTGCACGACCGTGAACGGCACGCAGGAGTGCTACAACGGCATCCCGACGATCAAGCGCAAGACCCAGTGGGCGATGGCCAACGCCGGCGGCATCATGAACTGGGAGCTGTCCCAGGACACGACCGGCAGCACGTCCCTGGTGAGCGCGATCTACGGGGTGGCCACCGGCGGCGGCACGACGCCACCCCCGACCGGCGGCACCGGCCCGATCACCGGCATCGGCGGCAAGTGCGTCGACGTCGCGAGCGCGAGCAGCGCCAACGGCACCGCGGTCCAGCTGTGGACGTGCAACGGCACCAACGCGCAGAGCTGGACGGTCGGCTCGGACGGCACGGTGCGGGCGCTGGGCAAGTGCATGGACATCGCGGCCGCCGGCACGGCGAACGGGACGGTCGTGCAGCTCTACGACTGCAACGGGACCGGCGCCCAGGGGTGGCAGGCGCAGTCGAACGGCACGCTGCGCAACCCGGCGTCGGGCCGTTGCCTGGACGCCACCGGCCCGAGCTCCGCGGATGGCACCCGCCTCCAGATCTGGGACTGCTCCGCCAGCAGCAACCAGGTCTGGCACCTTCCCGCCTGACGCTCAGGACCGAAGAAGTGGCCCAGTGGCTCGGGCCACTGGGCCACTCGGCGAGAGCTGGATCAGTGGCTGGGCCACTTCGCCTTCACGACACCACCTGCGCAGGCGGTCGCGCCACGGCCGCGTCGGCCACGGCGTCCCGGCGGATGGACAGCGCGAGCACCGGCACCAGTGCGACGGCGACGGCGGCCGCCGCGGTGAACACGTAGTACGGCGTGACGAGGCTCCCGCTGGCGCCCTCGACGAGACCGTAGACGTACGGGCCGACGAACCCGCCGGTGATCCCGACCATGTTGACGAAGGCGAGGCCGGCCGCCGCCATCAGCCCCGACAGCCGGGACATCGCGACCGACCAGAACAGCGGCAGCGTGCCGAAGGCGAAGAAGTTGTAGAGGAACACCAGGCTCACGCTCCACACCGGACTCCTGGACAGGAGGAAGCCGACGAGGATGACCAGCGCGGCACCGGCGCAGGCCCCGATGAGCGGGAGCTCGCGGCCGATGCGGCCCTTGAGCCAGGGGAAGAACAACACACCCGCGAGTGCGGTGATCCCGCCGCCGCCCGCCACGAGGCCGATGAGGAACGGGCTGTCGAGGCCGAGCGACTGGATGAACGCGGGGAAGTTGAAGCCGATGCCACCGCCGATGGCCTGGTTGACGAAGTAGATCGCGGCGAGCAGGAGCACCGTCGCGCGGCCGAACGCCAGGCGCAGGTTGCCGCGTATCCGGGTCGGCGACGGCGCGTCCTGCCCGACGGCCCCCTGCGTGAGCGCGGCGGCCTCCTCCTCGGTGAGCCACTTCGCGTCCGCCGGCCGGCCGGGCAGGGCGAACCAGACCAGCACCCCGATGAGCACCGTGACGATCCCCTCGATGAGGAACATCCACTGCCAGCCGTGCAGACCGCCGACGCCCTGCAGCTCCATCAGCGCGCCGCCCATGGGGGAGCCGATGACGATCGCGACGCACGGCGCGGTGTAGATCAGCCCCACGACCCGCACGCGGTGCTTCTGGGGGAACCACAGCGTGACCATGTACATCATGGCCGGGAAGAGACCGGCCTCGGCGGCGCCCAGCAGCAACCGCAGCACGTAGAACGACCACGCGTCGCCGACGAACATCATGGCCGCCGACACCGCGCCCCACGTCACCGCGATGCGGGTGATCCACAGGCGCGCGCCGACGCGGTAGAGCACCAGGTTGCTCGGCACCTCCAGCAACGCGTAGCTCAGGAAGAACAGACCGGCGCCCAACCCGTACGCGGCCGCGGACAGCCCGATGTCGGCCTCCAGCGCGGTCTTCGCGAGGGCGACGTTGGTGCGGTCCACGTAGGACATGAAGTAGGCGGCGCCGAGCACCGGCAACAACCGGGTGACGGCCTTCCTCGTCGCGAGCTCGTGCAGCAGATCTTTCGCGTTCGTCATTGGACGCCTTTCCGGACTTTCTCGCGTTTCTGCCCCCTGACCTGCCATACTACTGAGTATCACGGTAAATTCGCGTGCCCCGCCGTGTCAACAGGACATGTGCGACGATGGGCGGGGGAGGGAGGTCGACCTGGTGAGCGCGAGCCCGGAACTGGTGCCCGACACGCGGCGCAGGATCCTCGACGCGGCCGCTGAGGCGTTCATGGCCAGCGGCTTCGGCAACGCCACGATCGACGACATCGCGCGTGACGTCGGCGCCACGAAGGGGCTGGTCTACTACCACTTCCGGTCGAAGTTCGACATCTTCCTCGCGGTGTACGCCGAGGCCATGGGCCGTGTCCGCAAGCAGGTCGAACCGCACGTCGACGGGCACGGGACCGGCCGCGACCGGCTGGTGGCCATGTCCGTCGCCCACGTGTTCAACCTGATGACCGACCTGGCCTACCACCACGTCGTGCACCAGGGGGTGCGGGGCGAGGCGTCGATGGCGCTCAAGCCCCGCCAGCGCGACGCCCTGGGCGCCCTGAACAAGCTCCGCAAGGACTACGAGCAGATGTTCCACCGCGTCGTCGAGGCCGGCATCGCCGACGGCTCACTCCGCCGTGTCCACGCCTCCCTCGCCACGCGGACGCTGCTGAGCAACCTCAACGCCGTGGACATGTGGTACCACCGCATCGAGGGTCAACCGGTCGAGGAGAAGCACGACCTCGCCCGCCAGATAGTCGACCTCCTCATCGGCGGCCTCGGCGCCTGAGCACGTCGGGGGAGGTCCGCCCCGCGCGAAGGGGCGGACCGTCAGTGGAACAGCCGGAGGGGGACCGCCGCGGCCATCGCGGCGGCGCCGTCCTCGTTGGGGTGCAGGTGGTCGCCGCTGTCGTAGGCCGGGTTCAGGCGCAGCGGGTCCGCCGGGTCGCGCATCGCCCGGTCGAAGTCGATGACGCCGTCGTACTCGCCGCTGGTGCGGATCCAGTGGTTGACCGTCTCGCGCTTCGCTTCGTTGGCCTCGCTGTAGAAGCCGAGGGTGTCGTCCTTGAACGGCAGGATCGTCGCACCGAAGATCGTCAGGCCGTCGGCGTGCGCGCGGGTGATCAGCTGGCGGTGCGCCGCGATGATCTCCTCCGCCGACACCGTCTCCGATTGCGGCGCCACCGTGCCGGGGTGGCCGAGGTCGTTGACGCCGAGCAGGACGATCACGTAACGCGCACCGGGTTGTGCGGTCACGTCCCGGTCGAACCGGCGCAACGCGGACTGGCCGAAGAACATCGCGAAGTTCTGCGCGTCGCAGCCCGGCGGCGGGTTCGGGTCGTGCAGCAGCCGGTTGCCCGAGACCCCGAGGTTGAGCATTCCCGTGTCCCGCAACCGGTTCGCCAGCCGGTCCGGCCACCGGTGGTTGGTGTCGGCCTCGGCCGTGGAGCCGTCGGTGATCGAGTCGCCCAGCGCGATCACCGCGCCGGCACCCCGGTCCGCCCGCACACTGACCGTCGACAGGAAGTACCACTGACCCACCGTGCGGCCGGTGACCGCGGGGTCGTCGGTGACATTCCCTTCCGCCACCACGTTCCCGCTGTTGGCGAAGGCGTGGAGCGTGGTGACGGCCGTCGGGTCGGGGACGTAGATGCTCACCACGAGGTCGGTCCGCGCCGGCACCGGCAGCCCGACCGGATCGCTCAGCATCGGCGCGCCCGCCGGGATGATCGTCGACCGCGTCCCGCTGAACGTCACCGTGCGGTCGGTCGACGGGACGATCGAGGTGCCGGTCGTGCCCGCTCGGCGCGCGACGTGCACCTCGCCGATCCGCAGTGCCGACTCGCCGAACTCGTTGGTCAGCCGCAGCCGCACCGCGCTGCCGGCGACGCTCGTGTGGATCACCTGCCGGATGGTCTCGTCGTCGAGCGTCGGCGTCGCGGTGGCCGGCGTCGTGGTGGGCACGGCCGCCCAGGTGCCGACCCAGTTCGTGCCGGGTGGTCCGCCGGTCTCGCCGCCGGCGGAGGCGTATCCGGACAGCAGGAGCCCGACGGTCGCGAGGACGGCGAGCAGGCGGGACCTGCGTCGCGGCTGGCCGGCGGCGCCGGGCAGCGTGGCGATCCTGAGTGCCATCGCGATCACCCGCGCCGTGCCGGGACGGTGAGGTGCCAGCCGCCGGCCCGCAGTCGCGGGGTCACGGCGGCCACGGCCTCGATCGTCTGCGTGCGGTCACCGCCGCCGTCGTGCATCAGCACCACCGCGCCCTCGGTGATCCCCGTCATCAGCCGGTCCACCAGCACGTCCGTGCCGGGCGGCGCCCAGTCGCCGATCGCGAGGCGCCACCCCAGCGGCTGCATGCCGAGCGACGCCGCCACCGCGGGCGTCTGGCCCCACGCGCCGTTGGGGGCGCGGAAGTACGGGATGCGTGCCCACGGCACCGCTTCGCGGATGGCGGCGCGCGTCTCGAGCAGGTCCGCGCGGATGGCCGCCGGCGTCCACGTGCTCATGTCGTCGTGGTGCATCGAGTGGTTGCACAGGATGTGGCCCTCCGCCACGATCCGCCGCACGAGCTCCGGGTACTGCCTGACGTGGTCGCCCCACAGGCAGAACACGGCGCGGATGTGCTCGCGGCGCAACAGTTTCAGCAGCCGCGGGGTGTTCTGCGGGTCGGGCCCGTCGTCGAAGGTGAACGCCACGGTCCGGCCGCCCCGCGCGGTGGAGTCGACGATCACGGGCGTGGGCGGTGTGCCCCGGTCGGCGTGTGCCGGTGTCCCGCCGAGTGTGGCGCCGGCGAGCAGCAGGGGAACGAGGAACTGGCTCAGTCTTCGTGCGGGGGCCACGTGGGTCTCCCATCGATCGCGCCCTTGCGAATTCCGGAAGTTTCGAAACTATTCCGGAATTGAATGTAGAGATAAGCGGGATATGTTGTCAACGACGGCGCGGATAACCTGAAAGTTTCGGAAATGGCGAATGGCCGGGACGGGTTCGTCCCGGCCATTCCGCGGCGCGTTCAGAGGCGGATCGACTTCTTGTTCATGAACTCCTCGATGCCGGCCGGCCCGAGCTCGCGGCCGACGCCGGACCGCTTGATCCCGCCGAACGGCAGGTCCGCGACCGACCCGCCCGCCCGGTTGAGGTACACCATGCCCGCCTCGATCTGCTCGGCGACGCGGCGCAGGCGCTCGGGATCGGTGCCCCACACGCTGGCGCCCAGCCCGAACGGCGAGTCGTTGGCGATCGCCACCGCTTCGTCCTCAGTGGACGCGCGGAACACCAGCACGACCGGTCCGAAGATCTCCTCGCGGTAGGCGTCCATGTCCGGGGTGACGTCGGTCAGCACCGTCGCCTCGAGGTACGCGCCGGGTCCGATCCGGTTGCCGCCGGCCCGCAGCGTGGCACCCTGCTCGACCGCCCGCCGCACCTGCCCGGCCACCTCGTCCGCGGCCGCGACCGAGGCGAGCGGCGGCAGCCTGGTCGCCGGGTCGGCCGGGTCGCCCGGCTGGAAGAAGTCGGTGACGTGCTTGGACATCCGGTCGACGAAGTCGTCGTAGAGGTCGGCCAGGACGATCATCCGCTTGGGTGCGTTGCACGACTGGCCGCAGTTGCGCATCCGGGCGGTGGCGGTCTGCTTGACGGTCTCGTCGAGGTCCGCGGTGTCCAGCACGATCAGCGGGTCGGCGCCACCCAGTTCCAGCACGGTCTTCTTGAGGTTGCGCCCGGCCTCGGTCGCGACGGAGATGCCCGCCGGCTCGCTGCCGGTCAGCGAGACGCCGACGATGCGCGGGTCCGCGAGGATCGAGGGCACCTGGCGGCTGGACGCGAAGGTGTTGACGTAGACGTCCGCCGGCACCCCGGCGTCGTGCAGGACCTCGGCGATGGCGGCGGCGGAGCGGGGGCAGATGGAGGCGTGCTTGAGCAGGATCGTGTTGCCCAGCACCAGGTTCGGCGCGACGAAGCGGGCGACCTGGTAACAGGGGAAGTTCCACGGCATGACACCGAGCAGTGCGCCGATCGGCTGCTTGACGATCACCGCCGCGCCGCTCCGCAGGCGCAGCGGCTCGTCGGCGAGGAGGGCGGGCCCGTTGTCCGCGTAGTAGTTGAAGATGTCGACGACGATGCCGACCTCGCCGCGGCCCTCGTTGATCCGCTTGCCCATCTCCAGCGTCATGATCGCCGCGAGCTCGTCGGCCCGCTCGGCGAACAGCTCCGCGGCCCGCGAGACGATCTGCGCCCGCTCGGCGACGGGCCGGCGCCGCCATGACGAGTAGCCGCGGTGGACCCGCTCGATCGCGGCCCGGACCTCCTCGTCGGTGGCGTTCTCGATCTCCTCGACCAGCTCGCCGGTCGCCGGGTTGGTGACTGTGTACATAAGGGCGGGGGCCTTTCGTTCCTCTACGACACGGTCCGCACCCACCCTACAGACGGGAACGAATACTGTATACAGTTACAGCTGGAGAGCTGCCGTGGGCGTGAACGCTAGGCTGAACCGACCACGAAAGGGGCCGTCATGATCGAGCTGCTCCGCTCCAACGACCCGGTGCTGATCTCCTTCACCGCGTCGCTGCTC
>NZ_JBJMIE010000554.1:0-15049 GCF_045807065.1 Actinophytocola sp.
CTCGGGGTGCGCGTCGCGCAGGGCTTCCATCTCGGCAAACCGGAGCCGCTGCGTGAGCTGCTGGCCCGCCCGCACGGCACCTGGATGCGGCGGCCCCGTCTCATCGGCGGCATAGACGTGGAGGTCAACGGGTCCGGGCTCGGGGAGATTTCCGAGAACACTCCCTGAAGTGCTCGACCAATGCACAAGCGGGACCCGGTACACATAGGGAACGACCTGTCGGGGTCGGGAAGATCCTTCCGTGGGTGGTGGTGCGCAATGTCCGATTCGAATCCCGTGGCGGAGATCAGTGGACTGCAGATCTGCATCGTCAACACCGACGCCCAGATCGACGCGGCGCTGGACAACGGGGACCGTCGCGCGTTCCGGGTGTGGTGCCTTCGCAGGCAGTCGCTGATCGCGAGGGTGGAACGGGTGCTCGTCGAGGCCGCGACGGCACAGGCCGCGTGACCTGCCTGACCCCGACCATATCGTCACGTGACGAAACAGTGTTCGGGGTCAGGGGAGCGGCAGGGGAGCACGCCGGTGCCGGCGCAGCAGCTCCGCGCTGTCCTCGTCGGCGGGCAGGAACGCCTCCAGCACCAGCTCGGCGAGCGTGACGTCGGTGGCCGTCGCGAACGACGTCAACGTGGTGATCAGGCGTAGCTCGCCGAGCGCCGTGGCAAGCCGCATCGGCACCGAGAACCCCAGGTGCTCGGGTCCGACCGGCGCCGCCGGCACGTACCCGGCCAGCTCGGCCACGAACGCGTCCAGCCGCGGGTCCGGGCTGCGTCGCGCCCGCGCCCGCAGGTTCTCCACGACGTGGCGGCCCCACTCGGCCAGGTTCGCCACCCGCGGCGCCAACCCGTCCGGGTGCAGCATCACCCGCAGCAGGTTCACCGGCGGCTCGAGCAACCCCGGCGAGACACCGTCGAAGAACACACCGACCGCGTCGTTGGCGGCCACCACCCGCCCGTACGGCGCGACGACGACCGCCGGGTACGGCAGGTGCCCGTCGAGGACCTGCTCGATGGCGGCGCGCACCGGCCGCAGCACCGCCTCGTCGTACCCGGACTCGGCGAACACGGGCGCGTACCCGGCGGCGGCGAGCAGGTCGTTGCGTTCCCGCAGCGACAGGCCCAGCGACTCGGCCAGCCGCAGCACGATCTCCCGACCGGGTCGGGAACGGCCGCTCTCGATGAAGCTGACGTGGCGTTGCGTCGTGCCGGCCAGGGACGCCAGTTCCAGCTGGCTGACCCGACGAACGCGCCGCCACCGCCGCAGCTGCGCGCCCACACCGGTGGTCTCGATGGTGCTCACCCCAGGAGTTGTAGCCGACCCCACCGACAGCGCGCGTCACGCACCTGGTCAGCGCGTGTTCCAGCCCTGATCGACCCCGCTCCCCGAAAGTTCGATAATCTACATTATGTTAAGTAAGACGGGAGAGCACCTCCAGGTAGTGCGGGTTGGTCATGACGCCGATGGCGTTGCCGAACGGGTCGGCGACCACCGCGGTGACGAAGCCCTCCCCGCGCGGTGTGATGCCCTGCAGTGGTGTCGCACCCAGTGAGAGCAGCCGCGCGAACGTCGCCTCGAGGTCGTCGACGTGCCAGTTCATGACCGCGCCGCCGGACGTGCCGTGCGGGGCGTACCGGCTGTCGATGATGCCCAGCTCGGCCTGGTAGTCCCCGATGCGGTACTCGACGTACGCGGGCCGGCCGTCCACGTCGCGGCGGAAGTACGGCTCGGTGCCCAGGACCTCGGTGTACCAGGCCTCGGCGGCGGTCAGGTCGTCGGCGAAGTAGTTGATGGTGGCGAACCCGCGGAACATGTCGGTGGTCCCTTCCCTGGTGGTGTGTTCGGAGACCACTGTCCGGGTCAAAGTGCTCACCGAACGAGCACTTTGGCGGGCAGAATCCCCCGGTATGCGTGCCGATCGTCTTGTGGCGACCCTCCTGTTCATGCAGACGCGGGGCCGGGTGACCGCCAGACAGGTCGCCGCCGAGCTGGAGGTGTCGGTGGCCACCGCGCGCCGGGACCTCGAGGCGTTGTCGGCGGCCGGTATCCCGGTGTACCCGCAGCCGGGGCGTGGTGGCGGCTGGTCCCTGGTGGGTGGTGCCCGCACCGACCTGTCCGGGTTGACCGCCGCCGAGGCCCACGCGTTGTTCCTGCTGGTGGGCCCGGCCGCGGCGGTGGCGCCGGAGGCGAAGGCCGCGCTGCGCAAGCTGGTCCGTGCCCTCCCGGACACCTTCCGCGCCGACGCCGAGGCCGCCGCCACCGCCGTGGTGATCGACCCGGCTGGTTGGGGTGAGCGGGTCGCGCCGCGGTCGCCGGTGGTGGAGCTGCTGGAGCGGGCGGTGGTGCGGCGGCGGACGGTGCGTTTCTCCTACGCGAGCCGGGGCCGGGAGCCGACCACGCGGGTGGTCGATCCGTGGGGGCTCGTGGACAAGGACGACGTCTGGTACCTGGTCGCCGGCACCGACGCCGGTCAGCGGACGTTTCGGGTCGACCGTGTCGCCGGTGTCGAGCTGACGGCGCGGACGTTCCCGCGGCCCGCCGGGTTCGACCTCGCGACGGCGTGGGACCGGGTGGTCGCCGAGGTCGAGGAACACAGGTCGGGTGTCTCGGCGACCGTGCTGGTGGCCGCCCGGCACGTGTTCGTGCTGCGCGACCAGTTCGGGCGGCACTGCGTGGTGCTCGACACCCTGGACGACGGCCGGGTGCGGGTCCGGCTGTCCGCGCCCACTCCCCTCATGATCGCCCAGCCGCTGGCGGGGTGGGGCGCGCTGCTGGAGGTGGCGGACTCCCCCGAGGTCCGTGCCGAGCTGGCGCGGCTGGGCGCGGAGCTGGTGGCGCGTTACGCGGTGACGGGCAGCTCCCCCACGTCGTAGTTGTAGAGCCAGCCGGTGGCCTTGTCGTAGAAGTGCTTGAGGCCGAAGGACATGACGGTGTCGGTGAGGCGGCGCCGCACCGGGTTGGCGGCCTTCTTGCGGGCGCGGTTGTCGGCGCCGGCCTTGAGCATCCTGTTGACGCGCGGCCTGCGGGCCTCGTCGTAGGCGGCGAGCGCGGCGGGCACCGGGTCGGTGGCGAGCCGCTGCGCGAGCACGATGGCGTCCTCGATGGCCATGGACGCGCCCTGGCCGGCGCCGACGGGGTGCGCGGCGTCGCCGATGAGCACGGTCCGGTCGTCGTGCCAGATGGGTACGAGCGCGAGGACGTGGTCGCGGGTCGGCGGTCGCGGGTCGGTGGCGTGTTCCAGGACGGCCAGCGCCTGCTCCTCGTGGCGGTACCGGTCGCGCAGCATGGCGAGGTCCAGCGGTGCGTCCGGGTCGGGTCGATGACCTGCGCCGCCCACCAGGTGGCGCCGCCGCCGTCGAGGTAGGCGAACGCTCCCCCGCGTCCCATGATCATGTTGAACACGCCGGGCGGGGTGGGGGCGGCGCTGGTGCCGAAGACGTGACGGATGCCGGCGTAGCCGGGACGGGGTGCGTCGGCGTCGAGGACGGCGCGGGTGGTCGACCAGATGCCGTCGGCGCCGACGAGCAGGTCCGAGTCGACCGTGGTGCCGCATGCGAGGGTGATCCGGACGCGGTCGCCCTCGCATGCGGCGTCGGTGACCCGCTCCCCCGTGACCACGCGTGCGCCGTCGTCGGTGGCGGCGTCGCGCAGCACGGACACGAGGTCGGCGCGCCGGATCGTGATGCTGTGTTCGCGGTCGGTTGACCTGCGACCGCGGGGGTTCTCCCCCAGCAGGGTGCCGCGGCTGGACCACATCCGTTGGAGCGGGACGTCGATGCCATACGCCCGTACCGCGTCCTGGAGGCCGACCGCGTCGAGCGCCCGCAACCCGTTGGTGGCGAGGCTGACGAACCCGCCGAGGCCGTCCGCGGCTACCTGAACACGAAGATCACCGACATCACCGCGGAGGCCGGCCGGGCGACCGGCTCGTTCTACGACCACTTCCCCAGCAAGGAGGCCCTGCTCCAGGCGTTGATGCGCGACCTGGAGGACTCCGCCGACGAGGAGCTGGAGAGCTGGGAGCACCCGGCCGACCACGACCTGACCGACCGGGCCCAGCTGCGCGACCACCTGGCGGTGGGCTGGCGGATGTTCCGCACGCACCTGCCGGTCGTGGTGGCGCAGACGCAGGCGATGATCGCCGAGGACCCGGGCCGCGGCCGGGCGTGGCAGTCGCTCACCGAGCAGACCGTGGAGTTCCGCCACCACCTGCAGTACCTACGCGACCGGGGCGACGCGGTGCCGGGCGACCCCACGCTCGTGGCCGCGGCGATCGGCGCGATGATGGGCCTGCTCGGCTACGCCGTACTGACGGCGGAGGGCATCCCCTACAGCGACGAGGAGATCGTGGACACCCTCACGTCGCTGCTACTGCACGGCCTCGCCGGCCCGGCCTGAACGCGGCGGGGGCTGGTTCACGAGTGTCCGCAGCGCGGCGCGCAACTGCCGGGCGGTCTGCGGGTCCAGCGGCGCCAGGAACTCGCGTTCGGCCTCGTCGCTCGCCCTGGTTCCCCGTTCGAGCACGTCCTGACCGGCGGCGGTCAGCTCGACCACGTTGCGGCGCCGGTCCTCGGCGTGGGGGTGGCGGGACACCAGGCCCTTGTCCTCGAGTGTGTCGAGGAGCGCGACCATCGTCGTGCGGTCGACGCCGAGCCGCTGGGCGGCCTGCTGCTGGGACGCGGGTTCGTCGCCGGCGAGGACGAGCAGGACGGCCAGTTCTCGCCCGTTGACGCCCAGGGACGCGAGCGCGCGGGTGCTCAGCTCGTTCATGCGGAGCTGGGCGTGCTTGAGCAGGTAGCCCAACCGCGCGCTCACTTCGGGGCCTGGTCCGTCGTTCCTCGACACCCACCGATCCTAACGCTAGGCTGATCGTCAGTAACACTGATGATCAGGGCTGCGACAGGAGTAGTGATGATTCTGGTTACCGGGGGTCTGGGGTTCATCGGCCGGCACACGGTCCGCGCGTTGCTGGACCTCGGCGAGTCATGTGTATTGCTTCAGCGGCGGACACCCGAGGTGCCGCCGGACCTCGCCGGGGAGCGGGTCGCGATCGAGCAGGTCGATCTCGGTGACCTGGCGGCGCTACTGGCCGTGGGCGAGCGCCACGAGATCACCGGCATCGTGCACCTGGCGGGGTCGGTGCCGTGGCCACCGGGTGCCCACGAGCCGCTCGACGGCGCGCGGGAGGCGCTCGCGAGCCTGCTCAACGTCGTCCAGGCGGCGGCCGCGTGGGGTGTGTCGCGGCTGGGGGTCGCCAGCACGATCGGGGTGTACGGCGGGGTGGCCGAGGAGGGCCCGCTGTATGAGGACGTGCCGCTGCCGATGACCTCGGGGCACGTGATCCCGGCGTTCAAGAAGATCGGTGAGCTGCTCGTGGACCACCTGTCCGGCGCGCTGGACGTGGAGATCGTCAACTACCGCATCGGCGCGATCTGGGGCCCGCACGGGCGGGTGGCGTCGCCGTTCATCGCGGCGCCGGCGCTCGTGCACGCGGCCGCGTTCGGCACGCGACCGGACCTGACGGCGCTGTACTCGCCCGCGCACGCCGAGGACGCGATCGACCTGTGCTACGGCAAGGACTGCGGCCGCGCCATCGCGTCGCTGCAGCTCGCGGACTCGCTCAGCCACCGCACCTACAACGTCTCCTCGGGGCGGGCGACCACCAACGCGGAGATCGTCGCCGCGATCAGGGCCGTGGTCCCGGACGCCCGGGTCGATCTGCCGACCGGCGGTTCGGGTCGCCCGCTCTGGCTGGACACGACCCGCCTCGTGCGGGACACGGGTTTCCGCCCCGCCTACGACACCGAGCGTGCGGTCGCCGACTACCTGACCTGGCTCCGCGCGGCGCGCACCGACATGACGACATAGCGATATGTCGACCCGGACGTGCTGATTGTTGATCAAGGGAGTTAACGGTAGCGCAGGTAGCGAAGGCTGTCATCCGGAGTTGGGCCGGAGCACCGCGCTCCTGCGGTACGCCGGTGACGGCAGCCAGCGACGATCCGCCTGGCCCACCGCACAGCCGTCGGGATGGGACCCGCAGGAGGATTTCGGGGGAGGTCAGCCGTGCCAGTGGTGCCAGAGGGCCGCGTACTCGCCGGCCTGGGTGACGAGGGTGTCGTGGGTGCCCAGTTCGGTGATGCGGCCGCCGGCCATGACGGCCACGCGGTCGGCGTAGTGGGCGGTGTGCAGGCGGTGGGCGATCGCGATGACGGTGCGGCCGGCGAGGACCGCGGCCATCGCCCGTTCGGCGTGGCGGGCGGTGGCCGGGTCGAGCAGGGCGGTCGCCTCGTCGAGGATGACGGTGTGCGGGTCGGCCAGCACCACGCGGGCCAGCGCGAGCTGCTGGGCCTGTGGCGCGTCGAGCGTGCGGGCGTTGGCGCCCAGCGCGGTGTTCAGCCCGTCGGGCAGGTCCCGCACCCAGGTCGCGTCGACGGCGGCGAGCGCGGCGAGTATCCGTTCGTCGTCCGCGTCCGGTGCGGCGATCGCCAGGTTGTCCCGCACGGTGCCGAGGAACACGTGGTGTTCCTGGGTGACCAGCACGATCCGGCGCCGCAGCTCCTCGGGTGGCAGCAACGCGACCGGCGCGCCGCCGACGGTGATGTGACCGGTCCTGGGCACGTCCACCCCGGCGAGCAGCCGGCCGAGCGTGGACTTGCCGGCGCCGGACGGGCCGACGATCGCGAGCCGCTCCCCCGGCCGCACGGACAGGTCCACGCCGTGCAGCACGTCCCGGTCGCCGCTGTAGGCGTAGTGGACGCCGCGGACCTCGAGCCGGTCGTCCCGCGGGTGCGCGGTGCCGACGGGCGCCGGTTCGACCTCGCCGACGCCCTTGACCCTGGCCAGCGACGCGGCGCTGCGCTGCACCTGCTCGATCCACATGAGCACCCGGTTGATGGGGTCGACCAGCTGCATCGCGTACAGCGCGGAGGTGACCACCGCGCCGAGGCTCACCAGGTCAGCGGTGTACAGCAGGCCGCCGGCGAACAGGACGGTGACGGTGGCGGCGATGCTGGAGAAGTCCACCCACGGGAACAGCACGCACCGCAGGTACAGCGTCCGCAGGCGGGTCCGCAAGCCCTCGCCGACGCGTGCGTCGGCGTCCGCGACGCGGTGCTCCCGCAGGTCGAACGCCTCGATGGTGCGGGCGCCGTCGACGGTCGCGGCGATCGACTCGGACAGGTCGGAGGTGGCGGTGCCCTCGGCGAGGTAGGCGTGCCGGGCGCGCCGCAGGTACCAGCGGCCGGGCAGCCACAGGGTCGCGATCCCCAGCAGCGCGCACAGCGCCAGCGGCGGGCTGACCAGGAGGATGGCGCCGACCATGAACGTCGCCTGCAGGACCCCCATGAACACCGCGGGCACCGCGTCCCGCAGCGCGCCGCCGATGGTGGCGATGTCGGCGGTGGTGCGCGACATCAGGTCACCGGCACCGGCACGTTCGACCACCGACGTCGGCAGCGCGAGGGTGCGGTCGACGAACTCCTCCCGCAGCCGCGCCAGCGACCGCTCGGCGAACCGGTAGGCGAAGTAGCGGGCGAACCGGGTGAGCACCATGTGCGCCACCGCGAACGCCACGATCGCGACGGCCAGCAGGTCGATGACGGCCGTGTCGGAGGTGCCGGCCTGGACGCGGTCGACGATCCGGCCGATGAGCCACGGCGCACCGAGCCCGGCGAGCGAGGACAGGCACGTCGACGCCGCGACCAGCGCCGCCGCGCCCCGGTCGACGCGGATGATCTCCCAGCCGGCGCGCCGCACCCCGCGCGCGTCGGCCACCGGCAGCCGCCACCCGTCGACACGCTGGTCAGTCATGGTGCCTGGTCGTGGACAAGTTCTTCCTCACTTCCCCGGAAGGCCAGCGCCCGGTAGCCGGGCTGGGTGGCGAGCAGGTCGGCGTGGCTGCCGGTCGCCACGACCCGCCCGGCGACCAGGTAGGCGACGCGGTCGGCGCGGTCGAGCAGCAGCGGCGACGTGGCGACCAGTACGGTCGTACGGCCTGCGCGGGCGTCGGCGAGGCGTCGCGCGATGACGGACTCGGTGTGCGCGTCCACGGCCGAGGTCGGCTCCACGAGCAGCAGCACCTCCGGGTCGGCCAGCAGCGCGCGCACCAGCCGCAGCCGCTGGCGCTGCCCGCCGGACACCGACCGCCCCTGCGCCTCGAGGAAGGAGCCGGTGCCGGCGGGCAGCGCGGCGACGACGTCCTCGGCCATCGCGACGTGGATCGCGGCCCGCAGCGCCGCGTCGGTGTGGTGGTCGTGGGCGGACACCGCCTCCCGCAGCGTTCCGGCGAACAGGTAGGCGTCGTTGTCGGCGACGAGGATCCGCGCCCGCACGTCGGCCAGCGGCATGCCCGACAGGGGCACCCCGCCCCAGGTGACGGCCGAGTCGGTGTACCGGCCGAGCCGGTCGACCAGGTCGGTGGCGTCGGCGGGTACGGCGGCCGCGACCGCGAGCAGCTCACCGGGCCGCACGGTCAACCCGCTTGCGGGGTCGTGCAGCTCGGCGGGTCCGCGCGGTGCAGCCACGGTGGGGCTGTCCTCGACGGCGGGCGCCAGGTTGAGCACGGTGGTGACCCGGCGGGCGGCGACGAGCCCGCGGCTGATGTCCTGGGCGCCCTCGATGAGGAAGTACACCGGGGTGGCGAGGACCGCGACGTACCCGTACACGGCGACCATCTGCCCGACGGTGATCTCTCCGGCGGCGGTCATGCGCGCGGCGAGCCAGGTGACGGCGGCGAGGAACAGGCTGGGCAGCCCGACGCCGAGCCCTTCGATCCAGCTGGCGACCGCGCCCACCCGGTAGCCCTCGGCCCGCAGGTCCTGCGACCCGCGCCGGTACCGGGACGCGAACAGGTCCTTGCCTCCGATCCCGCACAGCACCCGCAGCCCGGCGACGATGTCACCCGCGCGGGCGGTCAACGCGCCCTGGTGCTCACGGTAGGTGGTCTCGGTGCGGCGCAGCCGGTTGAGCAGGGGCCCGATCGAGATCACGAACAGCGGCACCCCCAGCAGCACCACGGTGGCCAGCAGCGGGGAGATCGACACGAGCAGCACGGCGACCGCGGCGTAGGTGACGATCGCGCCGACGCCGGGGCCGGTGGAGGTCATGGTGCGGGAGATGCGGTCGAGGTCGGCGGCGCCGATGCTGACCACCTCGCCGGCGGTGACCCTGCGGGGCAGCTCGGCGCCCACCGCGACCGCGTGCCGGACCACGACCTGCACGGTGCGGTAGCCGGCGTCGTTGCGGATGAAGGTCATGGTGCGGTGCCGGTAGATGCCGATCACGGCGTTGGCCGCGCCGGACACGGCCAGCACCGCCGTCCACAGGCCGAGCGCGCCGAGGTCGCGGGCCCGCAGCCCGTCGTCGATGGCGCGGGCCATCAGGTACGGCGGGAGCATGAGCAGCACCATCCAGGTGGTGGCGAGGGTGGCGCCGAGCAGCACCCGCCACCGCTGGCGCCGCACCAGCCACCACAGGTAGCGCAGCGGGCCGCGTGCGTCCGGCACACCGGGATCGGCATAGGGGACCTTCGGGCGCATGAACCCCACCCTAGGCAGTGGCGTCACCGGTTTTCCGCTCATATACGCCCACCGGCGGCGACGCGGGGCGCGCGGGTTTCACCCGTCGTCGCCACGGGCATGACCCCTTCGGCGGTACCCGCATGAGACGCTGGAGCCGATGAACGCCACCCGCACCCCCGCCGGCTGCGCAGCGCTGGCCGAACAGCTCGCCGAACCACTGGCGGGCACGTCCGCTGTGACCCGGTCCTGGCTGGCGGTCGAGCAGCCCGGGCCGTGGGGCGCCGAGGCGCTGTCCGCGAGCCACCTCGACCACGGGGTGGCGAAGGAGCTGGCGTCGCTGTCCGCGGGCACGGGGGTGCGGATCGTGCTGATCCGCCGGCCGGGCAGCCACCCGGACCGGCACCGCCCGGTGCCCCGCACGGTCTACCTCGCCCACACCGCACCCGGCCGCACCTGGCTGGAACGCACGACGATAACCAACCCCAAGCACCTGTTCGACCTGGACTTCACCCGCGCCGGCGCCGGCACCCCCGGTCTTCTCGGCACACCTGTGTCGGATCGGCTGCTGCTGGTGTGCACGAACGGCCGCCGCGACGTGTGCTGCGCGTTGCGTGGCCGGCCGGTCGCCGCCGCCCTGGCCCCCGGGCACGGCGACCAGGTGTGGGAGTGCACGCACATCGGCGGGCACCGGTTCGCGCCCACCGCGGTCCTGCTGCCCACCGGGTACTCCTACGGGCGCATGAGCGCCGAGGCGGGTGCCCGGTTGCTGGCCAGGGGTCCGGTGTTGGCGAACTGCCGGGGCCGCTCGACGTGGCCGGCGGCGGGCCAGGTCGCCGACCTGGCGGTGCGGGCCGCGATCGGCGACGAGGACCCGGACGCGGTCGCGGTGCCCTCGGTCGAGGAGCTGCCCGCGGGCGGCTGGCTGGCGGCGGTCACCCACACCGACGGCCGCGCCTGGCGGGTCGCGGTCGCCGAACGCATCGGGCCGCCGCGGCCGGCCGCCTGCGGCAAGGCCCCGCAGCCGGCGGTGACGTTGGACGTGGTCAGCCTGCGAACGTGGTCGTGACCCAGCGCCGCTGCCACGGCGTCTCGACCGCACGCGGGTGGTAGTGGGCGCGGGCCCAGGCAACGGCGTCGGCCACGGGCACGCCGGCGAGCACGGCCAGCGCCGAGATCACCGTCCCGGTGCGTCCGATGCCGCCACCGCACGCCACCTCGACCCGCTGCCCGTCCAGGCCACGCCGGTGCAGGTCGCGGATACCCGCCACGGCCAGCGCGGTGTCGCGGGGCAGCCGGAAGTCCGGCCAGTCGAGCCACTCGTGCGGCCAGGCCACGCTGTGCCGCGCCCGCAGCCGCGCCGAACCCAGATAGAGGCCGTACTCCGGGTCGGGGCCCGCGGGCGCGGGGTTGCGCAACCCTCTGCCACGCACCCACACCCCGTCGGGAAGCAGCACCGCACCATCGAGTCGTAACTGAGTCACCGGGCCACTATGGCCCACCCCACCGGCGGTCCATAACGGATTTCCGCTCACCGCGAACGAAGAATTCCCGCACCGGCATTTCTCCACAGCGGACCGGCGTCAATCCAGAGTGGAAAACAAAGCGGTGGCCCCGGACTCGACGGAATCCGGGGCCACCGCGAGAGGCTCACTGAAAACGGGGATCGTCGGACAGTTCCGTCGACTCGTTCGACCGGACCGGCGGCCGCTGCGGGCCCAGACCCGGGTGCGGTGGCGGCGGCTGCTCGTAGGCCGGCCGCTGGTAGGGGCTCGGCTGCTCGTAGCCCTGCGGAGGCGGGGGCGCGATCTCCGGCGCCACCTCCGGGGTCACACCGATCGCCGGCCGCGTCGACGAGGTCGCCAACGGACCGGGAACCTCCTGGCGCGCAACGGCTTCCGCCGCGCGCACGGCCTCGGCCACCTTCGGGTCGGTGGAGGTGTCGAACCAGCTCGCGATGTCCTCCTCGTCGTCATCGCGGCGCTGCGGCGGCTCATAGGCCGGGGGCTCGTACCGGAACACCCCGTCGTCGCCGGGCGCACCCAACTGCCGGGCGAACCCCTCGAGCGCCTTGCCGAAGTCGTTGGGCAACATCCACACCTTGTTGGCGTCGCCCTGCGCCATCTGCGGCAGCGTCTGCAGGTACTGGTAGGCCAGCACCTCCGGCGTCGGCTTGCCCGCCTTGATCGCGTCGAACACCTTCTCGATGGCCTTGGCCTGGCCCTGCGCCTGCAGGTAACGCGCCGCGCGTTCACCCTGCGCACGCAGGATCCGCGACTGCCGCTCACCCTCCGACGCGAGGATCGCCGCCTGCTTGGCGCCCTCCGCGGCCAGGATCTGGCTCTGCTTCTGGCCCTCCGCCGTCTTGATCGCCGCCTCGCGGGTACCTTCCGCGGTCAGGATCATCGCGCGCTTCTCCCGGTCCGCGCGCATCTGCTTCTCCATCGAGTCCTGAATGGACAGCGGCGGGTCGATGGCCTTCAGCTCCACCCGCGCCACCCGGATGCCCCACCGGCCGGTCGCCTCGTCCAGCACACCACGCAGCTGACCGTTGATGGAGTCACGCGAGGTCAGCGTCTCCTCCAGGCTCATGCCACCCACCACGTTGCGCAACGTGGTGGTGGTGAGCTGCTCGACACCCACGATGTAGTCGGAGATCTCGTACACCGCGTCCCGCGGGTTCGTGACCTGGAAGTACACCACCGTGTCGATCGACACCGTCAGGTTGTCCTGGGTGATCACCGGCTGCGGCGGGAACGACACCACCTGCTCACGGCGGTCGATGCGGGCACGCACCCGGTCGAGGAAGGGCACCAGGACGTTGAGCCCCGGCTCGGCGACCGACCGGAACCTGCCGAGCCGCTCGATCACCGCGGACTGGGCCTGCGGGATCACGAGGATCGACTTCACCACGACCGTGATGACGAACAGGATCACGATCACGACGACGATGAGAATGGTCAACGTGCCTCCACTCCGGACGGCGCTTCCTGGCCGGCGTTCAGGAAGTAGACCACAACAAGCCCCCGAACTGGGACATCTCGGCATCGCGTCCAACCAGAAGTTTGGACGCCGCCACCCGCCGCACCGGCCACGACACCCTCAGTCCAAGTCCGCCAGCACGACGGCCGTCGCACCCGCGATCTCCACGACCGTCACCGACTGCCCCGGCTCGATCGCGTGCCCGTCGTCCAACGCGCGCGCCGACCACACGTCCCCGTCGAGCCGGACCTGCCCGCCCTGGACGTCGACGGCCGACACCGCCACCGCCCTGCGGCCGATCAGCTTGTCCACGTTCGTGTGCGTGATCGCCGGATGCAGGCGGTGCTTGAGGTGAGGCCGGGCGATCGTCACCAACCCGATGGACACCACCGCGAACACCGCGACGCTGGCTACCGCGTTCGCGAAAAGCGCTTCCGCGCCGGCGCCCGCGAGCGCACCCACCCCCACCATGAGGAGGAAGAAATCCCCGGACAACATCTCGGCAGCGATCAGCACGATTCCGCCGATGAGCCAGAACAATGCCGCCATACGGCAATGATCTCACCATGTGACGGTTCTAGCACTACTCCCCACCGGTAGTAACGAAATCGATGAGTCGCTCCACCGCGCCGATCAACGGCGTCTCCAGATCCCGGTAGCTGCGCACACCGGCCAGCACCCGCCGCCACCCCTCCGCCGGCTCACCCCACCCCAACGCCGCGCAGATGCCCTCCTTCCACGGCGTACCACGCGGCACCGACGGCCACGCCCCGATACCCACCGCGGCCGGCTTCACCGCCTGCCACACATCCACATACGGGTGACCCGTGACCAGCACGTTCGCATCACCCACCGCGTCGACGATCCGCGACTCCTTGCTGCCCGCGACCAGGTGGTCGACCAGCACCCCCAGCCGCCGGTGGGCGGCCGTACCGAACTCGGCGACCCGCGCCGAAAGATCGTCGATCCCGTGCAACGGCTCCACGACCACGCCCTCCACCCGCAGGTCGTGCCCCCACACCCGCTCCACCAGCTCCGCGTCGTGGATGCCCTCCACCCACAACCGGCTGTCGCGCGCCGTCCGTGCCCGCACCCCCTCGACCCGCACCGACCCCGACGCCGACACCACCCGCTTCGGCGCGGCCGCCCGCGCCGGCCGGACCAGGGTCACCGCCACGCCGTCCACGAGGAACCCGGCCGGGGTCAGCGGGAACACGCGGTGACGACCGCGCCGGTCCTCCAACACCACGTCGCCCTGCTCGAACCGCACCACCGCGCCGCAGAAACCGCTGGCCGGGTCCTCCACCACAAGACCCGGCTCGGCCACCACCTCCGGCACCGTCTTCCGCGCCTTACCCCGCGCCAGGATGTCGCCGTAGCTCTCCGATCGCACGAACAGACACCCTATCGACAACCCCACCCGAAACCCGGGCGTCGGACAAGGCGTGTCCCGGACGACTATGAGGACATGGAAGGCGTGGCGCCGGATCCGGCGCTCGGGCTGCTGGAGCTGTACGACGAGGCGTTACCGCACGTCTACGGCTACCTGCTGGCGCGCTGCCGGGACGCGACCCTGGCCGAGGACCTCACCGCGGAGACGTTCCTCGCCGCCGTCACCGCCGCCCGCCGACCCGCACCACCACCACCCTCGGTCGGCTGGCTCATCGGCGTCGCCCGCCACAAGCTCGCCGACCACTGGCGCCGCCAGGCCCGCGAAGAACGCGGCCTGCGGCTGCTCGACGCAGACGCCGAGGCCGAGGACCCGTGGGACGACACCATCGACGCGATCCGCGCCCACACCGTGCTCGACACCCTCGGCCCCCACCACCGCGCCGCACTCACCCTGCGCTACCTCGACGGGCTGCCCGTGCCCGAGGTCGCCGACCACCTCGGCCGAACCGTCCACGCCACCGAGGCGCTGCTCGTACGCGCCCGCGCCGCGTTCCGCCGCTGCTACCGGGAGGAGGGCTCGTCGTGACCGATCCGTTCGACGCGTTGCGGGAGCCGGTCGTCCCGGCGACACCGGACCCGCTGTTCGCCGCACGGCTACGGGAACGCCTGACCCGCGCCGTGCTCAACCAGGAAGACACCATGACAACCCAACCGACAACCCAACCCGCCACCCGCCGCGCCCCCGCCTGGCCACCCACCCTCACCCCCTACATCGTCGTCGCCGACGCGCGAGCCGCACTCGACTGGTACACCGAGGTGCTCGGCGCCCAGCCACGCGGCGAACCGCACATCGACTCCGACGGCACCATCGGACACATGGAAGTCGACCTCGGCGACGCCGTGCTCATGTTCGCCGAGAAATCCGACCTCTACCCCGAGGTCCCCGTCCAGGCACCCGACTCCCCCACGACCTTCAGCCACTCCCTGCACCTCGACGTGCCCAACGTCGACGACACCGTCGCACTGGCCCGCCGCCGCGGCGCCGCCGTCGAACGCGAACCCGCCGACCAGCCCTACGGCCGCGGCGCGGTCATCGTCGACCCGTTCGGCCACCGCTGGCTGCTGCTCACCCCCCCCCCCCCCCCCCCCCCCCCCCCCCC
>NZ_JBJMIE010000555.1:0-27158 GCF_045807065.1 Actinophytocola sp.
AAAATCAAACACAACAACACGCACTTCACATATAACATGCAGCCCAGCGGGAACGACACGTCGATACTGCGCAGGTTGTGCTCACGCGCGCCGACGACGGTCAGCTGGCGCTTCTTGTCCACCGGCCGGCGGATCGCCGGGAGCTCGATCCGCTCGCGGCCCGACAGGTACGCGCCCGTCAGCGACTTCTTGTTCTTCAGCAGCTTCTCGTACGTGCCGCTGTGCACGATCTCGCCGCCGTGCTCGCCCGCGCCAGGGCCGATGTCGACCACCCAGTCGGACGTGCGGATGGTGTCCTCGTCGTGCTCGACGACGATCAGGGTGTTGCCCAGGTCACGCAGGCGGGTCAGCGTCTCGATCAGGCGGTGGTTGTCGCGCTGGTGCAGGCCGATCGACGGCTCGTCCAGGACGTACAGCACGCCGACCAGACCCGAGCCGATCTGCGTGGCCAGGCGGATCCGCTGTGCCTCGCCGCCGGAGAGGGTGCCGGCCGCGCGGTCCAGGGACAGGTAGTCGAGGCCGACGTCCAGCAGGAAGCGCAGGCGGGCCTGGATCTCCTTGAGCACCGCGCCGGCGATCGCCTGCTCGCGGCGGCCGAGCTGCAGGCCGGCCAGGAACTCCGCGCACTCGCTGATCGACAGCGAGGTGACCTCGGCGATCGACCGCGGCCCCTCCTTCTTGTGGGTGAGCGTGACCGCGAGGATCTCCGGCTTGAGGCGGGTGCCCTCGCACGCGGGGCACGGCACCTCCCGCATGTAGCCCTCGTACTTCTCCCGCATGTACTCGGACTCGGTCTGCTCCTGGCGCCGCTCGAGGAACGGGATCACGCCCTCGTAGTTGGCGTAGTACGACCGCTCGCGCCCGTACCGGTTGCGGTAGCGGACGTGCACCTGGTCCGCCGTGCCGTGCAGCACCGCCTTCTGCGCCCTGGCCGACAGCTTGCGCCACGGCATGTCCATCCGGAACCCGATGGCCTCGGAGAGCGAGGTCAGCAACCGCTCGAAGTACTCCGCGGTCTGGCCGCCCGCCCACGGGGCGATGGCGCCGTCGGCGAGGCTCAGCTCCGGGTCGGGCACGACCAGCTCGGGGTCCACCTCCTGGCGGACGCCGATGCCCGTGCAGACCGGGCACGCGCCGTAGGGGGAGTTGAACGAGAACGACCTCGGTTCGAAGTCCTCGACCGCGAGCGGGTGGCCGTTGGGGCAGGCCAGGTTCTCGGAGAAGCCCCTGATGTGGTTCGGGTCGTGCTCCGGCAGGTCGACGAACTCCAGCTCCACGAGCCCGTCGGCCAGGCGCAGCGCGGTCTCGACCGAGTCGGTGAGCCGGCGCTTCGAGCCGGCCTTGACCTGCAGCCGGTCGATCACGACCGCGATGTCGTGCTTCTCCTGCTTCTTCAGCTTCGGCGGGTCGGTCAGCTGGTGCACCGCGCCGTCCACGCGCGCGCGGGAGTAGCCCTGGGACTGCAGTGAGGAGAACAGGTCGACGTACTCGCCCTTGCGGCCGCGGATCACCGGTGCGAGGACCTGGAACCGCAGGCCCTCCTCCATGGCCATGACCTGGTCGACGATCTGCTGCGGCGTCTGCTTGCTGATCGGCTCGCCGCACTGCGGGCAGTGCGGCTTGCCCGCGCGCGCGAACAGCAGGCGCAGGTAGTCGTAGACCTCGGTGATCGTGCCGACGGTCGACCTCGGGTTGCGGTTGGTCGACTTCTGGTCGATCGACACCGCCGGGGACAGACCCTCGATGAAGTCGACGTCCGGCTTGTCCATCTGGCCGAGGAACTGCCGGGCGTACGCCGAGAGCGATTCCACGTACCGGCGCTGCCCCTCGGCGAAGATCGTGTCGAACGCCAGGCTCGACTTGCCGGACCCGGACAGCCCGGTGAACACGATCATGCTGTTCCTGGGCAGGTCGATGTCAACGCCGCGCAGGTTGTGCTCCCTGGCACCGCGAACGACGAGGCGGTCAGCCACTGAAGTCCCTTCGAAGTTCCTCTTTTGACTGGTCACGAGCCGGTTCCGAGCCGAGCGGTGTGGCCGCGGCCCACTCTAGGACGGGGCACCGACAATTCCGGACGGGTCGCTGCCCGTGGGTATCGGTCACCCGCCGTGATCACCTACGCTGCTGAGGTAACCAAGTCTGGTTTTCGAGTCATGTCTTGCTGCCAACACGCGGGGACGGGCGGTATGAGCATCTCACCCGAGGCATCGGTCCAGCAGAACGGCGTGCCCGCACAGCGGCGCGCCGGCGAGCGGCCGGCGGCGGCGCGCGCGGTGCGCCTGCTTCCGTTGGTACGCGAGGCGACCGAGAGGCTCGATCTCATTGTCTCAGGACTCGACGACCGCACCATCCACCAACCGAGCCGGCTGCCCGGGTGGTCGAGAGCGCATGTCGTGACCCACCTTGCCCGCAACGCCGACGCGCTGGTCAACCTGCTCACCTGGGCGCGCACCGGCGTCGAGCATCCAATGTACGCGAGCAGGGCCGACCGTGACGCCGACATCGAGGAGGGCGCCGACCGGCTCGCGCAGGTCCTGCGCGAGGACCTGCGGGCGGCCAACGCCCGGTTCCTGGTCGCGGCCACGGAGCTGTCCGAGAAGTACTGGTCGGCGACGGTCGCCGCGCGGATGCAGGGGCCGATCCCGGCGTCCGACGTGCCGGTCATGCGGTTGCACGAGGTGTGGGTGCACCTGGTGGACCTCGACGCCGGGGTCACGTTCGCGGACGTGCCGGAAGGCCACCTCGAGCAGCTCCTGGAGACGGCACTCGCCCCGCACCTCGCCTCGCCGGACTGGCCGGCGGTGCGGCTCACCGCCGAGCTGCCCGGGGACCGGACGCGAACCTGGGACCTGGCCGGTGGTCACGACGACCGGACGTACGAGGTGGCGGGTCCCGCCGCGGACGTCGTGGCGTGGGTCACCGGCCGCGGAGACGGCGCGTCCCTGCGGGGTGAGGTACCCGTGCTCCCCGCGTGGGGCTAGCTTCCGACGCCGCTGGCCGTTGGCTCAGGGCTGGATCGTGATGTTCTCGAACCGTGTGGCGAACCCCTTCCCGGTCGGTGACGCGCACATCACACCAGCGAGCACCGACAGTTCCGGCGGGAAGTACGCGAGGCGGAGCATCTCCGCAGGTGGAGCGCCGTTCAGCCCGTAGTGGATGGTGACCGCGTCGCCCTCCCGGGCGGCCTTGACCGTGACCCGCTCGGCCGGTTCGGCCAGCGGGACGACCGACCAGTCGGACACGTCGCGGGTGACGACGGCGGAGAGCAGGTGCCGGCCCTCGACCAGTTCGATGCCGCTCTTGATCCAGTTGCGGTCGTCGATCCACAGGCCGATGCCGGCCTGGTCGTACAGCGCCTGGTAGTCCCCCGAGAAGGTGACGGTCAGCTCGAAGTCACCCGTCCGGTCGGTGCCCAGGATGTGCCCCGAGCCGTGCACGAAGCCGTAGTGGGTGGTGCGCCAGAGGTCGGTCTCGGGGTCGGCCGTGATCGTGTCGCCGTCCCACCGGGCCGGCTCGTTGAGCCAGCGCCAGCCGTTCTTGATCAGGTGATCCACGTGGCCATGCTGTCAGCGCGCCGGGGCCAGCCGCTAGGGTCAGCGGTCGTGGACGTCGTCGATGAGTACACCGGTCATGTCGAGCCCAGCGGGTCGGCCGCGCGCCGCACGCTGGACGCGCTCACGATCACCAAGATCTCCGTTGGTCCCATGGACAACAACGCCTACCTGCTGGTGTGCCGGAACACCCGGGAGGCGCTGCTGATCGACGCCGCGAACGAACCGGACCGCCTCTCCGACCTCATCGGCCACGACGCCGACCGCCCGACCCTGCGCACGATCGTCACGACCCACCAGCACCAGGACCACTGGGGCGCCCTCGGCGCGATCGCGGGCGCGTACGGCGCGAACACGATCGCCCACGAGGAGGACGCCAGCCCGCTCCCCGTGCCGCCGGACCGCTTCGTCACCCAGGGCGACACCGTGCCGGTCGGCGACTGCGTACTCGAGGTGATCCACCTGCGCGGGCACACGCCCGGGTCGCTGGCGCTGCTGTACCGCGACCCCGCCGGTCACGGACACCTGTTCACAGGGGACTCGCTCTTCCCTGGTGGCGTGGGACGGACCACGTCGCCGGAGAACTTCTCCTCGCTGATCAACGACGTGTCGTCGCGGATCTTCGACAAGCTGCCGGACGACACGTGGTTCTACCCCGGACATGGGGACGACTCCACGCTCGGGATTGAGCGGCCTCATCTTGACGAGTGGCGCCAACGCGGCTGGTGAACCTCACACGGAGATGACCGTGACCATGTCCGCGAGCCCGGCGAAATCGTCGATATTGCGGGTGAACAGCGGCAAGTTATGTGCCGAGGCAATGGCCGCGATCATCAAGTCCAGACGACGTGGTCTGGGATCTCGTTTGGCTTCAACGGTCAGGGCTACCAGCGTGCCGTAACGGGCAGCCGCCTCACCGTCGAAAGGCAGCGGATCGAAGTCGACGATGGCGGCGCCGAGCAACTCGGTCCTGGCCGCCCTGGTGATCGCGTTCTTCGCCATGGCGACCCCCTGCTGCAACTCCGCCATCGTGATCGCGGTGATCTCCGGAACTTCCGGCAAGTACGCGGGATCGAGCTGACCGAGGTCGATGTACGTGCAGGTGTCCAGAACGCCAGACTCGTAGCGGTCAGCCACGGGCACGTGCCCATGGATCGTCATCGCCAACTCGATCTTCCCCGAACAGTTCGTCGGCCTCATGCCGCATGAGCGCGAAGTCGACCTGAGGAAGCTTCCGGTGCCGCTCGACCAACTCGCCCGCGCTCAGCCGACGCCGGCGAGACAGCGGACGCAACTCAGCCACGGCGACGCCGTTGCGGGTGACGTGATAGATCTCCCCCGCCTCCACCGCATTCATGACCGCGGCGGAGTTGTTGCGGAACTCGCGTTGGGAGATGACCTTCATACCAAGAGTGTAGCCCCATGTAGCTCAATAAGCTACGCGCGCAGCTGTGTTCACCGCGAGTGCGATACGCTGTTCCCGGGCGGGGTCGGACGGACCACGTCGCCCGAGAACTTCTCCTCGCTGATCAACGACGTGTCGTCGCGGATCTTCGACAAGCTGCCTGATGACACCTGGTTCTACCCCGGGCACGGGGACGACTCGACCCTCGGGACCGAACGGTCACACCTCGACGAGTGGCGCGCCCGCGGCTGGTGACGCCATCCGACGTGCTACACCGTGGCACCCGGTAGCACAAATCACCTAGCCTGGATGTCATGGCCCAGCCCGAGATCACGCAACGCGACCTTCGAAGCCGGTCCAAAGAGATCATGGATGCCGTCGAAGGCGGCCAATCGTTCACGGTCACCCGAGACGGCCACGAAATCGGCGAGCTGATCCCGTTGCGTCGACGTCGGCGCTTTGTTGCTCGGGATGAGTTCGTCGCCATGTCGCGCAACGCCGCAACCATCGACATCGATGCGTTCCGCACCGACCAGACCGCCGCAGCCGATCAGTAACTCGCAGACCCCTATGAGCGGTAGCGGCCATGACCAGGGCGTCCTCGACACGAACATTCTGATCCTGCGCCGCCGGGTCGATCCAGCCGAACTACCAAACGAGATGGCGATCAGTGCGATTACCCTCGCCGAACTCTCCGCGGGGCCACACCAGGTGCGACCGAACAGCGAGCAGGGGACCTACGACGAGCATGCGGAACGCGCTCGCCGCCTGGACGTACTCCAACGGGCCGAGCACGAGTTCGATCCCATCCCATTCGGTGTCGAGGCGGCCAGGATCTACGGTCGAGTGACCGCTTCGGTTGTGGCCGTTGGACGAAAGCCGCGCCGTCGAGCCATCGATCTGATGATCGCGGCTACCGCGATCGCGGAGGAACTACCGCTGTACACGACGAATCCAGACGACTTCGACGGGCTTCGGAACCTGCTCACCGTCGTGTCGGTCACCCACCCTCTCGTACCTCACGAAGATCGTTGATCATTGCCACGCTGTTCACCGCCACTGCGATACCGCCGTCACCGGAACTCAGCCGGCAAGTTCGGCCATGAGGTCGGGCAGCACCAACTCCTCCTGGACGTGGACACCGTGCTGTTCCAGGGCGGGCCGTAGGTCGGGGTCCCAGACGGCGTCGACGGGGCGGCCGGTGAGCGCGCCGCCGGTCACCGAGGCGAGCGCGGACCGGTAGGCCCCCACGTCGAACAGCCACGGTGCCCAGGTGAACCGCTCGCGCAGTGCGTTGGCGATGCGGATGCCGCCCCAGTCGAAGTCGCCGTGGTAGGCGAGGCGGGCGCCATCGGCGACCAGCACCGTGAGCAGGCGGAGTGCCGCCGCGGACGGGTGGCCGCTCAGGCACACCAGGGGCGGACACGCCGAACCCAGCTCGTCGGCGGCACAGGCCACCACGATCGGGTTCTCGCACACATGCACCAGGCCGGCACCGGCGCCGACGTCCGGGCGGTCCCGGCCGAGCTGGCGCAGGGTCAGCACGCAGGGCTCCCCGGCCTCACGAGCCAGTGCGACCACCTGGCCCACAGCGGTCGCGGTGCCGCCGGGCAACCCCAGGCACAGCACCGTGGAGGACAGCTCGTCCCGGTGCACGCCCACGGCGGCCCAGGCCGCGCGCCGTTCGGCAGCCGAACCGTCGCCGGCCGGAGGCGCTCCGGCCAGCACGCGGATCGCACCCAGCGACAACGTGGACAGCGGCCTGCCGTCGTCCAGCGCGTGCGCGTCGCCGGTCGCCGTCGCCGCGAGCCTGCCCAGTGCGAGGCCGGTCGACGGCAACGCGTCCAGCACCCGCACCAAGGCTTCGACCACCACTGACGCGTCGGCCGGGGTTGACGCCACCCTGCGGACCATGCCGGTGGCGTCGAGCCAGGCGCGCCAGGTCGTCAGTTCGGGCCGCCGCTGAACGAGCGCGTCCAGCGGCAGACACGCCGCCGACCACGCCGCCGACTCCGCGGCGGCCGCCGCGGCCCGGTCGGGCACCTCGCCGAGGAGAACCCTGGCCGCCGCGGCCAGTCCGTCCGGCGCGGCGCCGCTGGCGCGCACGACGGCATCGACGTCGTTCAGCGACACCGTCAGCGACGTGCCGGTTCCGGCGCGCCGGCCGAGCAGGCGCTCGATCGCACGGCGCTGTTCCAGGCTGGCCTCGGTGAGCGTGACCGTGCCCGTCACGGGCCTGCCCTGCTCCAGTCGGCGGCGAACGCGGTCGAGCAGCCAGGCGGTGTGCTCACCACCGAGCAGCCGGCGCAGGCGGGCCTCGTCCGCCATCACACGTCGACCAGATCCTCGGGCGCCGGGAGGTAGGACGCCGGTCGGTCCAGGCGCACCCGCTCGCGGCCGTCCCACCGCCAGGGCGTGACCAGCACCGCGTCGATGCCCTCGCGGCGGGTGAGCTGGGCGATCGCCAGGCCGGGCACCTGCGGGTAGCAGCCCCACTCGCGCTCACTGGTCATCATCACGTCGAGGTCGAAGGCCGCCAACAGGCCGAGGCACTTGGCGCGGGAGTCGTCGTCCACACCGGCGAACGCCTCGTCCAGAGCCACGAGGCGCGGTGCGTGCGGGTTGCCTGCCGAGGTGTAGAACGACGACGCGGCGGCGAACAGCGGGACCGACGCGGCCAGTACCCGCTCCCCGCCCGAGGCCGGTCCGGTCGCGGGGCGCCACTCGCCGTCCTGGTAACGCTGGATGGTGAACTCGTGCCAGCCGCGGTAGTCCAGTGCCCTGGTCAGCTGCTCCACCCAGCCGCCCGAGGTGTCCTCGGCGTGCTCGCGGTTGATCTGTTCCTGCAGGAAGGCGCCGACCGCGGCACGGTCGTCGGCGCTCCAGGCGTCGGCGGTCTGCCGGAGCAGGCGGTCACGGACCCTGCCGAGCCCTTCTGGCGCTGTGCGTGCCGCCCGCCACCGCAGCCGCAGCCGCATGCCGGTCGAGGTCGGGCGATCCGCCAGGTCCGCGTTGATGGCGGTCACCTGGCTCTCCGCGCCGGTGATCAACTCCTGGAGGGTGCCGGCCACCTCGTTGACCAGGTGGTTCTCCAGGATCTCCCGTTCCTTCGCGGACAGCAGCGTCGCCCGGTGCTCGGTCTCGACCTCGAGCCCTGTGACGAGCGTGGGGATGTCCTGGTTGCGACCCTGGAAGAGCACATCCACCACGATGACGCCGTCGCGGACGGTCAGGCCGACCGAGTGCCCGTGCCGGGACAAGGCGTCGGTGAGCAGCTTGTGCTCGGCCGAGACGCGCTGCTGCACCAGCTCCCACGGCCGGTCGGTGTCGTCGACGGTCTCGAGCGCCGCGTTGACGGCTCGGGCCACCGCGACGGCCGGTGTCGGCGCCCATTCCTCTGCCGGATCGGGTGTCGGCAGGTCGGGTAGTACGGTGCGCAGCAGCCCGGTGGCCACGAAAGCACGCAACGCGACGATGGCGTGGTCCCGTTCTCCTGCCGCGGTGTCGATCGACGCCCGCAGGGTCTCCCGCCGGCCGTCGGCCTTGCCGCGCTCGTCGCGGGCCTCGTCCGCGGCCCGGCGGGCGGCCCGCTCCTGTTCGTCGCGCACGGACAGCTCGGTCGCGACCGCGTCCAGCTTGCGGTACAGCTCGTCGACTCCCGCGCCAGCGGTCTCGACCAGCACGCGGTGGCGTTCGGCCGCGGCGTCCGCCTCACCGCGTGCCCGTTCGGCGGCGGCGATGCTCCGCTCGAGCGCGGCTACCGCGGCGCCGTGCTCCTGTTCGGCCTGTCGGACCGCGTTCCGTGCTCGGTCGGCTGCCCGCGCCGCCGGCCACAACCCGGCCAGCGCCACCCGGTAGTCACCGAGCGCCGCACGAACCGACGCCAGTGCGAGGTCCGCCGGCGGCAGGCGTACATCGCCGGCGAACTCGGTCATCTCGACCCGTGCCGTCCGCTCCGCGGCCTGCCGCCGCGCCGCGATCTCCGTCGCTTCGGCCAGCTGCGCGTCGAGTCGGCGTCTGGCCTCGTGCTCGGCCGCGAGCTTGACGTGTGCCTGCAGCAGGTCGGCGTCGGAAGGGCGGGACCGCTGCTCGGCGAACAGGGCGTCGGCCTGGTCCGCCAGTTCGTCGGCGAGATCGGCCAGCTCGTCGAGTCGGCGCTGGAGGCCGGCCAGTTCCTCCTCGAGTTCGGCGAGCCTGGCCCGGCGCGCGGCCTCCCGTGCTCCCTCACCGAGGTAGACGGCGGCGGGCTTGTGCCAGGAACCGGTGAGTGGGCCGTTCGCGAACCGGCCGTCCACATCGACCCAGGTGGGTGCCACGGGGCCGAGACCGATGGTGGCCAGCACCGAGCCGACCGCGGCATCGGTGAGTTCGGCCGCGTGCGGGTCGTCGCGGTCGATGGCCGTGGTCAACACGGCGGTCAGGTTGGCGCCCGCCGACACCGGGTCGCCGGGACGGACGATGACGTCATCAGCTACGGCGTCCAGCAGCTCGCCGTCGGGCGTGACCCACGCGTCGAGGATGCCGGCGGCCTCCAGAGCGGCCTCGATGCCAGCTCGATGATCTTGGGGAAGAGCCGGGGTGAAGTCCACCACCTTCCACAGCGGGGCACCGGGCAGCCCGGTCCGGCGACTCGCGTCGCGGGTGTGCGACGGCGGCGGAACGTCATGGCCGCCTTCCCGCAACCGGTCGGCCTCCTCGGCGACGGCGGCACGCTCCCGTTCGGCCGCGACCCGCCGCGTGTCCACGTCGGCCTGCCGCCGGCTCAGCTCCGCGGTGGCCGCACGGACCGCGTCGTTCACCGCCGACTCGGCCGGGTTCGGTCCGGCCGGCGCGTCGATCCACGCCTCCAGGGCGGCGAGCACGTCCTCCGGCTCGTCAACACGGAAGTACACGGCCGCGTCGAAGTACCGGGTGTAGGCGGCGGCCAGCGCCGCGGCTCGTTCTGCCACCACGCCGTCCGCCGAGGTGATCCTGTCGGCCGCGGCCTGCTGCTCGCCGGTGATCCGGTCCACCTCGGCGCGAGCCGCACGCAGTGCCGCCTCGGCCGCACGCACCTCGGCCAGCAGAGCTTCCAGCCGGGACAGTGCCGAGACCCGCTGGTCGATCAGCGCGTCGCCCGCCCGGCCGGCGGCCGCGAACGGCGGCGCGTCGGTGGCCAGTTCGGCGAGCACCGCCTGGTGTCCGTCAGCCAGCAGAGCCGCGACGGCGGCGTCCTGGGCCGCCTCCCGTGCGGCGTGGAAGGCCGCCTCGTCGGCCTCGGCGTCCTCTCCGGCTCTGGCCAGCTGCTCCTGTCGGCGCCGGGCGTTCTCCGTCGCGGTGTCCCGATCCGCTTCCCGGGCGGTGGCGAACCGGTCGAGCCGCTCAGCGTCCTCACCGGCGCTCGTCAACGCCTCGGCGTCACGCATCTCGGGACTCCGCTGCAACGCGGTGCGCCGCGCTTCGAGCGTGTTCTCGACGGCGGCCAGCTCCTCGAGGCGTTCCTCGGCGGCGGCGAGCGCTTCGTGCGCTGCCGCATGCGCGGCCTCGGCGTCACCGAGCTCACGGCCGAGTTGCTCGTAGCGGCTGTGTGCCTGGCGCACCGGGGTGGCGCACCGCTTGGCCGCGATGCCGGCGTAGCGGCGGTAGTGGGTGAGGAACGCCTCCGCCGCGGCCCTGGCCTCGGCCAGCCCGCGCAGCGCCTCCCGCTCCTCGTCCAGACCGCGGAAGGCCTCGGCGACCGTGGTGACGAGCGCGGGGTCGAGCGGCGGCAGCGCCTCGGTCAACGCGCGGGACAGCAGCTTCTCGTCCGGCTTCTTGGACAGTTGCGGCTGGCGCAGCTGGATCAGCAGGTTGACCAGGGCCTCGTAGCGGTGTGTGCCCAACCCGAACAGCGCCTCGTCCACCGCGCGGCGGTAGTCCGACGCGGTGTCGTACACCGCGCCGTGCCCGTCCACCGCTTCGCGCAGCTTCTCCCTGGTCAGCGCGACCCGCGTTGGGCTCAGCAGGGACAGCTCCCCACCGACGCGCTGGCTGCTGACGAAGAACCAGTGCCGGGCGATGCCCCGCCCCGCCACGGCCTTGAGGCCGGCGCCGATCGTGCGGTACTCCGCGACGCCGTCGGCCAGCCGGCCGAACTCCAGCCAGGCGTAGCCCAACCGCTCCGGATGGGGATGTTTTCCGCCCAGCAGCAGATTCCACTCCATCCGCTTGTTGCGGTCGCCGTCCGGCTCGACCCGGTGCGCGGCGAGCTCGCCGTCCAGCAGGAAGGGCAGGGTCAGCGCGAGCACCTTGGACTTCCCGGTGCCGTTGTTGCCGCGCAGGAGCAGCCGCCCGTCGTGGAAGTGGAACTCCTCGACGTCGTAATAGAACAGGTCGACCAGCCCGGCGCGCAGCGGCTGCCAGCGCTCGCGACGCGGGGTCGGACGATCAGTCACGTGCGGTTCCTCTTCCTCGTCGAACGGTCCGCCGGTCCGGTGCGGATGGTCGGCGCCTGTACGGCGTAGCGGGCGATCGCCGGCCGGGCGAGCACCGCCGGCGGATCGCCGGGGGCGTCCGCGACGAGCCGCAGCGCACGCAACTTCTCCAGCGCGACAGCCAGCAGCTCCGCGTCGGCGCCCGGCTCGGTGACGCCGCGCCGCCAGTAGGTTTCGTGTTCTCTGGCCATCGCCCGGACATGCGCACGCAACCGGTCCAGCGTGACCGACCCGGCACCGTGGCGGGCCAGGTACTCGGCGACCAGCAGGGTCACGTGGCCGTCGGTGCGCTGCTCGGGCATGCGCACGTCGGTCAGCTCGTCGTCCGGGTCGACCATCGCGACGCCCTCGGCCCGCATCTCCGCGACCAAGCCGGTGGCCTGCTCGATCCGCCGGGTGATCGCGTGCCGCTGGCTGACCAGATAGCCGCGCTCGTCGTCGGACAGCTCGTCGTAGTAGACCACCGGGTCGTCGAGCAGGCGTCTGGTCACCCGGTGCCGAAGCGCCCGGTTACGCAGGTCGTCGGTGTCCGGTACGGACTCCCCGGTCAGCTCGGCGAGACGATCGACGTGCCCGGCCACCTCGATCGTCGACGGTCCGCGGGTGCCGGTGAGCAGGGCCGCGAGCACCCGGCGGCGCACGTCGTAGAGGACGTCGCCGGTGGCGGTCAGATAGGCGTCCTCGTCCCCGGCGACCCGCTGCAGGACCCCGAGACTCAGGAGCAGCCGGACAACGGCCACGAGGTCGGACCGCTCGTCGCGGCGGCTGAGGGTGAACACGACGCCGGCGTCGGCCAGCTCCGGCTCGCTGGCCGCGACCAGCACACCCTCCGCCAGGCGACCGAGGGTGATCTGCGCGTCGGCACGCTCCAGCACCGCCAACGCGAGGCAGAGCAGCACGTAGCGTCGGCGACCGAACGCCGGCCTCCCCTTGCCCTCACGCGCGGGATGGGTTCCGTCATCGCCGTTCGCCACCGTCTTGAACAACCGTGCCGACTCCGCGTCCACGACCAGCCGCCAACCGGTCTCGGCGGCCAGCCATTCACGCAGGTCGGCGGCGTGCCGGCGAACCAGCCGCAGCGTCTCGTCATCGGCGCCGGCGGTCAGCAACGGTTTGGCGAGCAACGCGCGCAGGGCCGCCCGTCGCTGCGCGAGGTTCTCGTCGGCGACGGCGGTGGTCACGCCACTGCTCCGGTGCCGGGGCTCGTCGCGGTCAGGTCGACGATCTCGACGACGTGCTGCGGGCCGCGCAGCTCACCGTCCTCGGTCGGGAGCACCACGGTGCCGCCGTCGGGCACCAGTGACATGCGGATCTCCATGGTGCCGTCGCTGGTCGTGGTGCGTACTTCCGGGTCGCCGGGCAGCCGGGCGGCCAGCGCGTCCCCGAGCAGCCCGAGGAACAACCGGAACGCCCGCGTGTCGAGCACCCCCAGTTCGGAGAGCAGGACCGGGCCATCGGTGCGGAGCCTCGCACGGGCCGCGCCGGTCTCGGCGGCCTCACGGGCGGCCTGCGCGGCCAGCAACTGCCGTTGCTCGGCACGGTCGGCCACCCGGTTGGGGCGACCCCGGCGCTCGTAGGAGCCGGTCTTGCGCAACTGCGGGCTGATCCGCACCGGCGGCGCCTCCCGCCACGGCGTGTTCGGCAGCGGCCGCTCCTGCTCCCATTCGGCGGCGGTGTCCGGGGTGACGGTCAGATGTCGAGCCGGGGTGAGACCGAAGGCCGCTCGCCACAGCGCGTGTGCCGCCGCGTCGTCCGGCGCCTCGGCGAACCACCGGGCCAGCGTGCGGAAGTCCGCGGAACGGTCCGAACGGCCGGACCGGCGCTCGTTGAACGCGGCGACCGTGTCGATGAGTTGCGTGATGGCGGTGACCGCCGCACCCCGCAACAGCCGCGCCTGCGACGGGTGGCGCGAGTCGGCCGAGACGAACCAGTCACGCAGACCGCGCCACCGGTTGTGCCACGCGCTCACCGCCGCGTCGACGGCCGCCTCGTACGCGGCGGCCGGCTCGCCGTCCTGCGCCCCGTCCTCGGGCAGGTCGGGTACGGCATCGGCGGCCTCACGACGAGCCGCCACGAGCAGCAGCCGCTCCACACCGGCCGACTCGATCCGCACGAGCACGGTGGCGATCTCGGCACCCCGGTTGGCCAGATCAGCGATGAACCGGTTGATGTAGTCGATGAGCCGCTGCTTGTAGGCCACGAACGCGTCGACGTCACCGTCGGCGAAGTCGATCACCCGGCGCAACGAGGCCATGAACGCCTGGGCGTTGTCGGCCAGACCGGCGAACCGCTCGGCCAGCCCGAGCAGCAGCAGGTGCACCTTGGCCGGATCGAGATCGGTCACCTGGGCCAAGTCCGCCAGCGAACGCAACTGCGCGGCGATGTCGGCCAGCGCGACCGACTGCAGTGATCCGCGCCGGCCGATCGCCTCCTCGTACACCGCTATGCCCTGCTCGGCCGCCTGGCCCGCCGCGGTGAGCTGGTACAGGTAGCGGGCACGGTGGAAGTCCTCGACTGTCGTGACCCTGCCGGTGTCCGGGTCGGCCCGTAGGTTTCCCCACTCCACGAGCTTGTCCAGCGCGGCTACCACCTCGTCGGTCTCGCCCGCGCGCCCGAGGTCGGCGACGACGTCCTCCGGGCGCATGTGCACGATGAACCGGTCCCGTGCTCGGGCGAACGTCATCAGCACCTGGCGATAGAGAGCGGCGTTCGGTGCGCTCAGGTGCGCGAACGGCTGCCTCGGCACTGCTTCCGCGGTCGTACCCTCGGCATGCTGGCCCATGGTCACCACGCCATTCTGACGAACCGCACCGACAGTTCTCGCACCGCCATGCGGCACAGTCCACCTCCAGGGCGCGGGGGACGACTCCACGCCCGGCGCGGAACGCCCCAAGTTCGACGAATGGCGCGCGCACGGCTGGCGACCGACGCGAGTGCCGACCGCCAACAGGTGACGCGCGGGGCGAATGGCGCAGCTTGGCCGGTAATGTTTGGTGATCCTCCCTAATGTCGCTGGATATCGATATGTTAGGGATATGTCCGACGAACCTGGGAAAGCCGTCGACATCTACGCCGGCGGCGCGTGCGGCGATAACCCTGGACAAGGTGGCTGGGGCGCCCTGCCGAGATACGGTCGCCACGAAAAGGAGATCGGCGACGCGGCTGACGACGAATGTGTGCACGAGTTGCCACCTGGCTGGCGTGCCTGGGGGCGGCCGGGGTGAACCTCAGCGCGCACGCATCTCGACAGGCCCAGCGGCAGGCCGGCGAGACGCTTGGCCAGAGGCTGCCGGGGCTCGGACCATTGCTTCGCAGAGTGCTCGTGGCCCTGCTCGCGCGCACCGCTGAGGGATGGCGTTTGTTCATCCGTCGTGATCTGGTCGGCTCGAACGCGGCAAAGGCAGACGCATTCCTGATCGGGCATCGCGGGGTAGTTGCTGTCTCGATCGTCGAGAAGTCCCTGGACGAGAGCGGCGCGCAAGCCATCGTGCGACATGCCGGCGAACGATGCGCCGGCATCCGCAGCCTTCACGGGCAGGTGCTCTCGGTCAGCGCCATCAACTTCGTCGCCATCACGCCTGTCAGCGGCGGCGAAGCCGCATCACACAGCCAGGTGTTCTGGTCCCTCACCGAGCAGGAGCTGCCACGCCTGTTCCAGCGAGACGCGGTGAGCCTGGACCGTCGGCAGATCGACACGATCACCGGTCAGCTCACCAGGCGCCTGCCCGAATACCTGCGCCTGCAGGTCCAGCTGGCGGACCGCGGCCCGGGGACCGCGGAGCTGTTCGACACCGAGGACCTCGCGGCAGACCAGCTCGCCGCAGCACAGGAGCGACCGTTCGAGACGTGGTTGACGTTCCTGCACCCGCACCAGCAGGCTCTCGTGACCCGCGACTACCGCGGTCCGGCCAGGATCAGTGGTCCCGCCGGCACCGGCAAGACCGTTGTCGTGCTGCACCGGTTGCGGTACCTCGCCAGACGTAGCGTCGGGCCACTGTTGTTCACCACTCTCGTGCGGACGGTACCGCCGGTGCACCAGAAGTCCTTCCGGCGCCTGGCACCGGAGCTGACCGAGCGAGTCGAGTTCGTCAACCTGCATGCGTGGATCCGTGGTTTCCTCAGGTCGCGGGGCAGCGCGGTGGTCGTACATTCCGGCCAGGTCAACGACGCGTTCAGCCGCGCCTGGCTTGCGCACCGGACTTCGTTGCAGGACCTGGAGCCGACTCCCGGCTACTGGCAGACCGAGATAGACAGGGTCATCAAGGGGCGGGGACTCCGCACGCTCGACGAGTATGTCAGGGTCTCCAGACGAGGCCGCAGCCTTCGCCTGGACGCAGGCCAACGAACGCGCGTCTGGCGACTGTACGAGGCGTACCAACGCAATCTCGCCGACAAACAGCTCGTCGACCACAACGACATGATCGGTATCGCACTCGATGAGCTGACCGCCAGGCCGCTGGCGGAGCCGTACGCGGCGGTCGTCGTGGATGAGGTGCAGGACATCACGTTGTCCGGCCTTCGTCTGCTGAGAACGCTGGGCGGGGACGGACCGAATGCGCTGTTGCTGGTCGGTGACGGCCAGCAACAGGTCTATCCGGGTGGCTGGCGGCTATCCGATGCGGGCATCCCGGTTCAGGGGCGCGGCGAGGTGCTCCGCGTGAACTACCGGAACCGGACCGAGGTGCTGGGCTTCGCCCAGCGGTTCGCCGCGACGAACCAGGTAGACGACCTGGACGGTGCCGCCGGGGTTGCGCTGCGCGATGCGGAGCCCGCCAACCCGGGAGGGACGGTCCGCTCCTGGCGGGGTTCCGAGCGAGATCTCCCGGACGCGTTGGTGGCCGCGATCAACGAACTGCCGGTGCCCAGGGGCCAAGCCGCGGTCATCGTTTTCCACCACCGGGACCTCGACCGCTGCACAGCGGTACTTCGGCGGGCCGGCATCCCGCTCCTGCAGCTCGAACACTACGAGGGAGAACTCGACGACAAGGTGAAGATCGGCACGGTGCACCGAGCCAAAGGACTGGACTTCCGAGCGGTGCTCGCGATCCAGTCCACCGCCGACCTCGCGACGGGGAGAGACATCGAGCAGGAAGTCCGCGAGTCGCGGGAACGGCAGTATCTGGTCGCTGCCACCCGTGCGCGTGACTTTCTGTGGTGGGGCGTGGTCGACGCCGACCGAGTCCCGCGAACCGGGTCTTCACCATTCTCGTGATTGCCTGTTCCCCGGTGGCGTCGGACCCTGACCATGTCCTCGAGACCGGCGAAATCGTCGATGTTGCCGGTGAACAGCGGCAGGTCGTGCGCCGAGGCGATGCGACTGGTCTTCGCTGTCGTTCGGCTGTGGTACTGCGGACGAGAGTGGGTGGCCGGTGCGACAGCGGCGGTGCCGGTGGGTGCGTGTCCGGAACGTTCAAGACCCAGGTGTGGGGCGGCGGCAGAATGGGCGTGTGACTGTTGATCTCCAGGCTGCGGCCTCGTTTCTCGCTACTCATGGCCGGGTGGTGGACCGGCGGCGGTTCGAGTTCTTGTTCGGGGGTGGGGCCTCTCGGGCGGTGCTTGCGGCTGTCGAGGGGTATCGGAATGCTGATGGTGGGTATGGGTGGGGGCTCGAGCCCGATCTGAGGGCGCCCGAGAGTCAGCCCGGTGGAGCCTTGCACGCGCTGGAGGTGTTCGCGGAGATTGGGGAATCGGCGCGGGCTGTCGAGGTTTTCGACTGGCTCGCTGGGGTCTCGCTGCCTGACGGTGGGGTGCCTTTCGCGGTGCCGGTTCGGGATCCTGCCGGGTGTGCGCCGTTCTGGGTGCAGGCTGATCCGCGTGTTTCCTCCTTGCAGAGCACTGCTTTCGTGGCCGAGGTCGCGCATCGGGTCGCGGTGCGGGACTCGGCGGTGGCCGCGCATCCCTGGCTGGTCACGGCCACTCGGTACTGTTTCGACGCCATCGCGGCGCTCGATGGTGCGCCGCACGCCATCGCGTTGCGTTTTGCCGTTGGTCTTCTCGATGTCGTTCATGACACGCATCCCGAGGCGGGGCCTCTGCTGGACAAGCTCGGTGCGTTCATCCCGGCTGACGGGCTCGTGGCCGTGGCTGGTGGGGCCGAGGGCGAGACCTTGCGGCCGCTCGACTTCGCGCCGTTGCCTGATCGACCGGTACGCGGGTTGTTCAGCGAGCAGGTCATCGCGGATGACCTGCGGCGGCTCGCTGACGAGCAGGACGAGGACGGTGGCTGGCGGGTCGACTTCGACAGCTACTCACCTGCCGCCGCGGTGGAGTGGCGTGGGTACAAGACCGTCGGGACCCTGTCCCTGTTGCGGGCCAACGGGATCATTTGACCTCGGCCACGTCCGGGTACGTGGGTAACGGTGTTGGGTGGTTCTTCAGGTGGGTGTCGAACAGGCGGCGCAGGATGTCGCGTTCGGCGTGGACCACCTGTTGGCCTACCGTGCCGATCAGGCCCGTGGGGTCGACGTTCATCTGCGGGACGAACCACTGGGCGTCGGTGTAGGTGTAGTGGCGGCCGTGTGGCACGGCCAGGTCCCGGCGCCAGCCCGTCGACGCGTTCCAGAATGCCGCCCAGTTGGGGTCGCTCAGGTGGGTGCGGACCGCGCCGAAGAGTGGTGGCTGTTGCGGGTTGGACGCGGTGCCCATCAGGAGGAACGGCCGGTCGACGCCGCGTTCCGGGTGGTTCTCGCCGAACTCGAAGAAGCCGTCCAGGTTCGCGCCGGCCCACACGCGGCGGTCGGCACGCATGACACGGGTGGCGATGACACCGCCCGCGGAGTGGCCGAACACGCCGATCCGGGTGAGGTCGGCGGTCGGCTCGTGCCGCAGCTGGTCGAGTACGAAGTGGACGTCCGCCTCCCGTGCGTCCATGAACAGGCGTTTCGCCGCCTCGAGGTCGGGCGGGTCGTCCGGGATGGCTTCGCCGACCAGGCGGCCGCCCGGGAACTGGACGGCGGTCTCGTGCGTGTGGTCGATGGTGACCACCACGTAACCGTGGCTCGCCAGGTCCTCCACGAGGACCGTGCCGAGCGCGCGGCTGTTGCCGGCACCCGGGGTGTAGACAACCAACGGGTGACGCCCGTTCGGCGGGGCCTCGAGGCGGGCGGTGACAGTGGGTGAGGTCCAGTCGACCTCGTTCGGCGCGAGGCCCAGGACGCCGTCCGTCGTGTACTTCTGCGCCACCAGCGGGTCGAGGTAGGGCGCGCGAGAGCGGGTGCACTCGTGCGCCGGGTACCAGATGCTGATCATCAGCTCCCGGTCGATCTCCGGAACCCACGGGTCCGGGCGGCCGCGCTGGACCAGATGGCGTTGCCGCACGCCCACCGGGTGCGGGCCGGACGGTCTCGGCAACGTGAAGGTGGCGCGCGTGTCCGCGACGGCCCGCGGCGTCGCGAGGAGTAGCCCCGTAGCGGCCGTTAGGGTGAGAAAACCGCGGCGTGTGGTGGTCATGTGGTGAGCTTGCCTTGTTCGGGGCGTGCGCACATCGACCCGTGGTTTGTCAGACCCTGGTATGACGTAACGAATCCCGCGGCATCACGACAGAACTTGCGGACACTGTCGGATACCGTGGGGGTGGCAGGCGAATGGGTGTTGCCAACTGGTTGCGGAAGAGGCTGACCGGAGACGGGATCCCCGACACCACACCCACCGCGCAGCGTCCACAGTGGATGTGCGACGGCATGCGGGCCATGGAGGTGTTCGGGTACGACGACCTGCGGATCGTCGGGGCGCCCGGGCACCAGGACGTGCTGTGGTCGATCGTCGGCCGGGAGACTGATGTGCCCGTGCGGCAGGACATCCACGCGTTGCTGGTGGCCGAGCACGGCAACCCGGTCGACCGGAACGCGGTCGCGGTGTGGCTCGGCGGGCACCGGGTGGGACGCCTGGCCAGCGACGACGCCGGACGGCTGTGTCCCGGGCTGATCCGGTTGCAGCGGCAGCACCGGCGAGCCGTCGCGTTGCCGGGCCACGTGAGCGGCGACCGCGACGGCCTCGGCGTGTACCTCAGCTACGACGCCGCGGCGTTCGGCGTGCGCTAGCGGACGTAGTAGTCGCCCATGGTGTCGTCGTAGCGGCCGTTCGCGCGGCAGCAGCGGCGGAAACCGCCGCCCGGAGCCGCACGGGCACGGGTCGTTGCCGCCGAGTTTCTCGACCAGCTCGGTGTTCTCGCCGACGACGCGGTCGCCGCGCTTGACCCTGGTCTCGCTAGAGGGAACCCCCTGCGGCGCTTGCTGGTCGGCTCAAAAGGACGCCTCGGCGTCGAGGTCGCGGTGCATGGCTGCCTCCTCGGTCGTGGTGCCCCGACAGTACCGGCGGTGTCACGTGGATAAGGGTTGGTGATCGCCGGCGGGCGTGGCAGACTGGCCCCCGATCCGAGAGACCGAGCAAGGGGAACGCCTCATGCCTGACGCCCAGCACGGGCGTCGCCCGTAGTGCCGGTGGCGCCGTTTCCCCTGTCGTTTTCCTCTTTGCTCCTGAAGGGTTCTCTCATCTTGTCTGCTTTGCAGTCACACATGCGTCGGGCCGCCGCGGCCGGGCGTACGACCGAACAGGTCGGTCCGTTCCTCGCGACCTTCTCCCCCGACTCGACCAACCCCTACCTCAACTACGCCGTGCCGGACGACGGGGCCACGCCGTCACCGTCCGATGTGGACGCGCTCACCGAGGCATACCGGCGGCGGGGCCTGCTGCCGCGGGTGGAGTTCCTCGTGGACACCGCGCCTGCCGCCGAGACCGCGCTGCTGGCCGCCGAGTGGTCGGTGGAGCGGCGGATCCCGGTGATGCTGTGTCCGCCGGGCTCGGTGTCGGTGCCGGCGACACCGGCCGGGATCCAGCTGGTGGTGCCCGCCACCGACGACGAGATCCGCGGCATGCGCGCGGCGCAGTTCGAGGCGTTCGACCAGGTGGCCGACGTGTCGACCGCGGACCTCACGAAGGCACGGGACCGCATCCGGGCCGGCGGGTTCGCCGTGCTCGCACGCGATGCCGTGACCGGGGAGGCGGCCGGCGGCGGAGTCGCGGAGGCGGTTGTCGACGGGACGTCCGAGGTGGCCGGCATCGGCGTGCGCACGCCGTTCCGGCATCGTGGGATCGGCACCGCGATCGCCGCGTTCCTCACCGCGGCCGTGCACGACGCCGGCGGGCGGACGGTGTTCCTGACGCCGGCCGGGGTGCCGGAGCAGCGGCTGTACGAGCGCGTCGGGTACACGCCGGCCGGGGCGATGGTGCACCTCAGTCGCTGAGGCTGTCGGGGCTGGCGGCCTGGTTCAGGTCGCCAGCTCACGCAGCCACGAGACCACTACGTCGGCCTGGGCCTGCTGGAACGCACGCAGCGTCGGCAGTCCGGGCGGCGCCGGCTGCCGTGCGGCGTCGGCGAAGAAGCCGGCGAAGCCGGCCAGGGCGCCGATCAGGTCGGCGCGGTCGGCGGCGACCGTGTCCAGGTCGGTGTGGCCGCCGTAGAGGCGGACGTTGATCAGCAGCATCAGGGAGTCGAGCCAGGCCGGTCCGCGGATGGCGTGCGGCCAGTCGATCACCGTGGCCCTGCCGTCCGCGCCGATCAGGACGTTGTCGGCGCGGATGTCGGTGTGGGTCAGCGTGTCGCCGGGCAGGGCGGCCAGGCCGTGCTCGGCCAGCCGGCACAGGTCGTCCAGGTGGGTCGCGGTCCACTCGTCCAGCTCGGCGGGCGGGTCCGTGCGGAGGCGGTGCCAGCCGGTGAAGTCGGCCTCGAGGTACTCCTCGGCGGCGGGCAGGGCGGGTGGGGCCTCGACTCGTGCCAGCTCGCCCAGTGCGGCGCGGGTGGCGGCGAGGTCGTCGTCGCGCCACGGCGTGGCCGGGTGGCGGCCTTCGACATCGGTGAGGACCAGCGCGATCCAGTCGCCGTCGTCGTAGGTGCCGAGGAGGGTCGGGGTGGGGGCGTGCGGTGGGAGTGCGGCGGTGACCCGCGCCTCCCGGCGGTGGAAGCCGGGGCTGTGTTCGTTCTGCGCCGAGCTGACGGCCTTGACGAACGCGCGCCGGCCGTCGGCGGTGCGGACGCGGTCCGCGCTGCCCGGCGAGAACCCGCCCGGCTGGGAGACGGCCTCGACGACCTCACCGCCGAGGATGTCCGCGACCGCGTGCCGGACGCGCTCGGGGAGGTCGTCCCAGCCTGTTCGCACACCCGATGCCGTCACCATGACGACCTATGGTGACGGTCGCGAGTGGCTGGCGCAGCTGGTTTTCCCGGGGTTCAGCGCCAGATCGATGCTGATCGCATTCGCCCCGCGCGTGCCGCCGGACGCCGAGGGTGGCGCGGACCGGCTCGGGAAGACCGATGTGGGGATGAGGTCGCGGGCATGCCTGTCGGCCCGGCCCGCCCGCGTCGTCGCTACGCTCCCGGGCGTGTCCAACACCGTGGAGATCTACACCGACGGCGCGTGCAGTGGGAACCCCGGGCCCGGCGGATGGGGCGCCGTGCTCAAGTACGGGCAGCACGCCAAGGAGCTGTACGGGGCCGAGGCAGGCGTCACCACCAACAACCGCATGGAGTTGATGGCGCCCATTCGGGCTCTGGAGAGCCTGACCCGGCCGTCGGTCGTCGACATGTACACGGACTCCACGTACGTGCGGAACGGGATCATGCAGTGGCTGCCCAGGTGGAAGAGCAACGGGTGGCAGACCAGTGCCAAGCAGCCGGTGAAGAACGCGGACCTGTGGCGGCGGCTCGACGAGGCGGCCCGGTCGCACGAGGTGCGGTGGTACTGGGTCAAGGGGCACGCGGGGCACCCGGAGAACGAACGTGCCGACCAACTCGCCGTGCGGGGGGCGCAGGAGGCCGCCGCACACCGGTGAAATTCGGCGGATTCTGACGGGTCCGGCATGCCACCATGCGGGCGTGAACCACACCGAGTATGGAGATCGGGATGCCGCCCTGCGGGGCGAGATCCTGCGTACCGTCGTGGGTTCCGGGGTGCACGGGATCGCGATCGCGGGTACTGACGACCACGACGAGATGGGGGTCTACATCGAGCCTCCGGTGAATGTCGTCGGGCTCGGTGGGAGCACCCAGCACTACGTGTTCCGCACCCAGCCGGAAGGGGCGCGGTCCGGGCCCGGGGACACCGACCTGGTGAGCTACTCGCTGCACAAGTACCTGCGGCTCGCCACCAAGGGGAACCCGACGGCGTTGCTGCCGCTGTACGCGCCGGCGGAGGCGATCATCACCGTCACCGAGCTGGGTGCGGAGCTGCGGGCGCTCGCGCCGAAGGTGCTGTCCCGCGACGCCGTGCACCGGTTCCTGGGATATCTGGCGGCGCAGCGGCAGCGGTTGCTCGGGCACAGCAAGGGCAAGGTGCCCAGCCGACCCGAGCTGGTCGCCCGGTTCGGGTACGACGTCAAGTACGCCTCGCACGCGCTGCGGCTCGCCTACCAGGGACTCGAGGTGGCTCGGGACGCTCGGCTGACCCTGCCCATGCCGGCCGTCGAGCGGGAGCGGGTGCTTGCCGTCAAGCGTGGGGACGTCTCACGGCTCGACAACGTGCTCGCCGAGATCGCCGGCGTTCAGGGGCAGGTGGAGGACCTGCTGGCCAGCGGGAAGACGCCGTTGCCGGAGGTACCCGATGTGCCGGCCATCTCCGACTGGGCCGTCGGCGCGCACCGGCGGTACTGGGGCTGGCGTTAGTCAGGGCGCCAGGGCGGGCTCGAACACCGGCACCAGGCTCGGATCGTTGAACGCCGTGATACGGGCGATTCGGGCACCTCGTACGGTGAGGACCTGGACGCCGTGCGGCTCGTACCGCCGGTCGTGGCCGCGTCCGTACTCGACGAGGGCCGGCTGGCCGTTGGCGCTCGTGGGCACCAGCCGCCACCGGTCCTTCCTCAGCACCCGGCTGGCGAGGAACCCGATGACGGCCTGCCGTCCGGTGAACCAGGTCGGGACCGGCGGCATCTCCAGCTCGACGTCGGCCCGCAGCAGGGTCACCAGGGCGTCGGGGTCGGCGCGGGTGAACGCGTCGACGTAGCCGTCGAGGAGGGTGCGGGCTCGCCGCTGGTCCGGTTCGGTGAGGTCGTCCTCCGCCGGAGTGGTGTCGGCCAGGCGGGCGCGGGCGCGGCGCAGTGCGCTGTCGACGGCCGTCGGTGTGGTGTCCAGCATCTCGGCGACCTCGGCCGTGCGGAAGGCCAGCACGTCGCGCAACGTCAGCACGGCGCGCTGGCGGGCGGGCAGGAGCTGGAGTGCGGCGATGAAGGCGAGCCGCACGCCGGCCCTGCCGGCCACGATGGTCGCCGGGTCGCCGATCAGCGCGTCGGGTGCGGGCTGGAGCCACGGCACCGACGGGTCCCCCTCGGCGACGGCCACGCGGTGGTCGTCCGACGGCGCGCCCAGGCCTGACGGGAGCGGCCGGCGGGAACGGGTCTCCAGCGCCGTCAGGCAGGCCATCGTGGCGATCTTGTACAGCCAGCGGCGGACCGAGGAGCGGCCCTCGAACCGGTCGAACGCCCGCCACGCGCGCAGGTAGGTCTCCTGGACGAGGTCCTCGGCGTCGTGGATCGAGCCGAGGATGCGGTAGCAGTGGGCGAGCAGTTCCCGGCGGAGCGGTTCGGTCAGGGCGGCGAACTCGGTGTTCATCGACTGATCTGGTGCAGCCCGGTGCCGGTGAGCCGGTACTCGGCGGCGTTGCCACGCGTGGCTTCCATGACGGCCTTGGCGACCTGGTCGGGGGTGAGGATCGGTTGCAGTCGCGCGATGAAGGTATCGCGGTCGACGCCTTCCCGTGCGGCGTAGCCGTCGACACCGGTCGAGCCGGCGCCCTGCGGGGTCAGCTGCGGGAAGAGCGCGACGAAGCGGATGTCGAGGTCGGCACGGGTGGACTCGTCGTTGGCGTAGGTGCTGATGTAGCGGCTGGCGGCCTTCGCGCTGGCATAGCCGCCGGACAGTGGGGAGCCCCCGAGGGCGGCGCCGCTGGACATCGTGACGACCACGCTGCCCGGGGGTAGTGGCTCGCGGAGGGCGGCGCGGATCCAGGTGAAGACGTGGCGGGTGTCCACCTGCCAGTTGCGCGTGAAGGTTTCCCAGGTCTGGTGGTGGACGGGGGCCATGTGCGGGGTGGCACCGGCATTGAGGACCAGCAGGGTGGGGCGGTGTTCGTGGATCACGTTCTGTGCGAGCGTCTCGTCGGTGGCGTCGCCCGGGATGGGGCTGAAGGCGTTGCCGAGGTCGGCTTGTACGGCACGCAGCTCCTGCTCGTCGCGGGCTATGCCAAGCGTGTGCGTGCCTGCGGCTACCAGGGCGGCGGCGATGGCGCGGCCGAAGCCGCGGCTGGCTCCGGTGACTACGGCGGTGGTGAAGGGGACGGACATTGGCCCTCCGGTGGTTGGTTCGGTCCACATCAAGACCAGCTACCGAGTGGGGATCCGTCGGGGTGAGGTTGTGAGGTGAGTCATAGCGGATGACTCCTCACGGAGTCATGCGCCTGAACACCTATTCCGGCCGACGGGACAGAGAGCCCAGAACGATCTCCTGGGCCGCGCGGGCCGTTGCCGCGAGGGCGGCAGGGTCCCGGCCAATGCGTTCGGCGCCCGCGCGCATGACACCGGACAGCAGCTCCACCGCGAGCGGCACGTCGCCGACGTCGCGGAACTCGCCACGCGCGATGCCGTCCCGGACGACGTTCTCCACCTCGACCACGATCGCGTGGAGTGGGGTGTCCGGCCCCTTCGGCTCCTTCGGCGCCTCGTCTTGGGTCCGGCCGGCGCCCGGGCGGAACATCAGCTGCAGGGCCTGGTCCGTGAACGCCTCCAGGACCGCCTCGACGATCTCCCGCATCCGCTCCGCGGCCGGCTCCCCCGACCGCGCGGCGATCGCGGCCACACGCTCGACCGCGGGCCGGCCCGCCCGCTCGGTCAGCGCCAGGACCAGTGCACTCTTGTCGCGGGCGTAGTTGTACAGCGTGTTGCGGGCGAGCCCGGCCCGGGCCGCGATGTGGCCCATGTTGATGGAGTCGTAGTCGCGCTCGAGCAGCAGCTGCCGCATCGCCTCGGCGAGGTCGGCCCACACCATCTCGTGGTGCTCGCCAATGCTGGCTCCCCGGATCCGCGGCATTCGAGCATCCTCCCACCGCGGCTGTTCTCTCGTCCCGGGTCTGCCTCTCGTCCCAGGTGTGCCTCTCGTCCCGGGTCTTCCGCCCGCCCCGCGCGTGGCTGCCTTTCGGCCTCCGCCGCGGTTGTCCGGATGTGCTGGCAGGACGGTGCCCCGCGTCGCTTTGCGTCACAGGGTCTTGGGGGCCGCTTCTTCGCGTTCGTACTCCATGTTCAGGCGCGTCGTCCTCAGCGTGCCTGCTCGGCGGCCAGGGCAATGCTCGATAGATGTGGGTTTTCCTGGTAGGTCGAGGTGAGCCTTACGCGGTTGAGGCGCCAGCCGGCCGGCGTGCGGACCGCCTCGTTGTCGTAGAAGCCGACTACCAGCCAGCGGTTGGGTCCGCCGCCGGCGCGTTCGCTCGGGAGCCAGTGTTCGGCACGGACGTGCGCGTGGATCGTCGCGCTGTCGCCGTCGATATCGATGACGTGGCCGGTGATCGCGTGGTGGGTTGCTGTGTAGGGCTCGAAGGAGGCACGGAGGATCTCCAGGTAGTCGCGGAGCGGCGTGGTCATTGGCGGGATGCCGGCGACCGACTCGAAGTCGAGCGTCAACGGGTCGGTGAAGACAAGGCTGGGCAGGTCGGTGAACTCCTTCAGGTCCGCTATGTCGGCGTAGCGGCCGAACAGTTCGATGAGATCGGCGTGATCAGTGGATGTGTTCATCAACAGTCCCTCTTCATGCACTACGACGACGTCAGAACGTTCGTTCTGCCGCGCTCAAAGCAGCCCGCTTCTTTGGCGACGACCTGTCGTAAAGATTACGACGGATCGTCGCCAAACTCAAGTACGAGGGGCATCGTCCGTCAGCGCCCATCGGTGACTGGGGGTGATGTGCTTGGCACCCACGCCAAGCGTGACTACTCCGCCACCCCGGCATCACCGCCTCCAAATGAGCAGGGGGCCGAAGTCGAGCCAGTCTTGGTAGGACAGAGCGGGTCGTATCTGGTGGCGATGGCGCGGGGTGCTTGTGGCCTTTGAAGCGGCGTTCGACGACGATGCGGCACCGGTGGACGATCGGGGCGAACGTTGGCGGGCGGCCTCCGGTGCGGACGCGCGATGTCGGTTTGCTTGCTGGTCGCGGCGTTCCGGGATGATGTTCTGGACGCGTCCTAGTTCGACCGAGGACGTGATCTGAGTTTGAACACCGGCCTGCGGGATCATGGGCGTTGCAGTTGGCATGATGTCGTGGAGTGGATGGACGCAGTGCACCACTCCGTGGGGCGGCTCGGAGGAGCTTCCAGCCACCACTCGCGTCAACTTGCGAAACTGACCCCCGCTCCAACCCGGGCTCCGCATTTAGGAACACGGGCATCGACAACGCAGTGTGACCTGCAGAAACCGAGCTACCCGCTGGTAAGGCGTGTGCCTACAGCATGAGCCGTTTCACCCGCGTTCCGCAGATGATGGCTTGATGTGAGCCGGCGTGGCGGAATATGCGCAGGTCTCAGGGTTGGCGCATAGCGGGAGATCCAGAATCGCCTAGTGGCACGCTTGTCTCTGGTTTTTGGTGTATAGCTGGTAAGTCCTGTGGTCAGCTAGTCGATCCCGTTGGTAGGCTGCCCGGCCGTGTACGTGAAGGTGTCCTCCCGCAAGACCAGCGACGGAGGCCAGGTCCGCTACCTGCAACTGGCCCACAACGAG
>NZ_JBJMIE010000556.1:0-7893 GCF_045807065.1 Actinophytocola sp.
ACACAATATCCATAAAACACTCTCTTCCCATAACGAAAACCCCCACCCGTGGACCACCTGGCGACCGTCGCTGTAGCACCCCGGCCGGCCGCCGGCCCCCGGTTCCACGCTACGGCACGGCACCGACAGCGAGGTCTGCTCGCGACCGGCCTCGGGCGGGGTTGTCCGCAGGCGGTCGGGGACGGTGCGGGGAGACGACACGGAGGCGCCGACGCATGACTACGCCACCATCGCCACCTGGAGCTGACGCGTCACCTGTCCGGATCGGCGCTCTCGTTCCGCTGAGCCGGCCCGGCTGGGTCGAGGCAGGCCAACACCTGCTCGCCGGACTCGAGCTGGCCGTCCGCGACGTCAATGACGCAGGCGGGATCGTCGGAAGCCCACTCGAGCTGGTGGTCCGGGACACCGCGGCCGACCCGCAGCGGGCAGTGGCGGCCGTGGATGAGCTGGCCCGCCTGGGCGTGGCCGCCCTGGCGGGGGAGTACCACAGCGTCGTCGCTCGTGCCGCCGCGGCCAGGGCCGACGCTCTCGGCCTGCCGTTCCTCTGCTCGTCAGCGGTTCTCGACGCGCTCACCGAACAACCGACGCGATGGGTCGCGCGGCTCGCCCCGGCGCAGTCCCACGGCTGGCGGATCTACGCGGACTTCCTGCTCAACGCGGGCCACCGCCGAATCGCCGTCGCGGCCGAGCCGAGTGTCTACTGGGCATCCGGGGCCCGCATCCTGCGGGACCACCTCGCACCCCGCGGCGGCACCGTCATCGAGGTCGACATGCGCGAGCGCGCGCCCGCGGCCGTGTGTGACGAAGTCGCCGACAGTCGCGCGACGGCGCTCCTCCTCCTGGCCGGCCCGCGGCCGGCGGTGACGATCGTCAGGTCCGTCCGCCGCGACCAGCGCCTCGCCGAGATCATGATCGGTGCTCCGGCGGGACAGCCGGAGTTCGCCGAATGGGCGTCGCTGGGCGAGGACGGCGCCGCGATCCCGTTCCTGCGCTACCTGCCCGAGCACCTCGGCCCCCTCGGTGCCCGAGTCGAGACGGCCCTGCGTGAGCGGCTGGCCCAGGCGCCCTCCTTCGTCGCCTTCGAGGGCTACGACACGGTCGCCGTCCTCGCCGAGGTGCTGCGCACGCACGGCGTGGACCGGGCGCGCATCGCCGAATCCTGGCCGAGTATCGGGGTCGACGGCACCCGCGGGCAGATCCGGTTCTCCCGTCCGGCGGGCATCAGCGTGTGGCAATGGGCGTGGCCGCCGGTCCAGGTCGTTGATCGGGATCCGGCGAACCCCGACCACTTCCGGGTCCTCCACACCACCGCCTGAGCGAGCACGGCGGTCCAGGCCTTCGAAGCCGGCCGACCGCCGCGCCGTGCCGGTTCGTGCACCACGATGAGGTGAAGCGATCAAGATCGGTCCGCCGTCGGCGTAAACGAGGATGACAGGCCCGGCTACGCTTGTTGCGTGAACTGGACCGTGGACGTGCCGGTGGACACGCTGCCCGAGCTTCCGCCGCTGCCGCCGACACTGCGTGCCCGCCTCGACGAGGCCCTGTCCCGGCCCGCCGCGCAGCAACCCGAATGGCCCGACCGCGAGCAGGTGCGCCAGGTGCGCACCCTCCTGGAGAGCGTGCCGCCGATCACCGTGCCCCACGAGATCGACCGGCTCCGCGACCGGCTCGCCGAGGTGGCCCGCGGCGAGGCGTTCCTGCTGCAGGGCGGGGACTGCGCCGAGACGTTCGTCGACAACACCGAGCCGCACATCCGCGGCAACATCCGCACGCTGCTGCAGATGGCCGTCGTGCTGACGTACGGGGCCAGCCTGCCGGTCGTCAAGGTCGGCCGCATCGCCGGGCAGTACGCCAAGCCGCGCTCGAACGGCATCGACGCGCTCGGCCTGCCGGTCTACCGCGGCGACATCATCAACTCGCTGGCGAAGACGCCGGAGGCCCGCGTGCCCGACCCGGGCCGCATGATCCGCGCGTACGCCAACGCGGGCGCGGCCATGAACCTCGTGCGCGCGCTGACCGCGGCGGGCATGGCGGACCTGACGAAGGTCCACGAGTGGAACAAGGACTTCGTCAGCAACTCGGCCGCCGCCGAGCGGTACGAGGCGCTGGCCACGGAGATCGACCGCGGCCTGCGCTTCATGCAGGCGTGCGGCGTCGAGGACTCCTCCCTGCACTCGACGGAGATCTTCGCCAGCCACGAGGCCCTGCTGCTGGACTACGAGCGCGCCATGCTCCGCATGGACACCCGCGATCCCGACCCGAGGCTGTACAACCTGTCGGCGCACTTCCTGTGGATCGGCGAGCGGACCAGGCAGCTGGACGGCGCCCACATCGCGTTCGCCGAGCTGCTGTCCAACCCGATCGGCGTCAAGATCGGCCCGACCACGTCCCCGGAGCTTGCCGTCGAGTACGTGGAGCGGCTGGACCCGCACAACGTGCCCGGCCGCCTGACGCTCATCAGCCGCATGGGCAACCAGAAGATCCGCGACGCCCTGCCACCGATCATCGAGAAGGTGGAGGCCTCGGGCCACCGGGTCATCTGGCAGTGCGACCCGATGCACGGCAACACGCACGAGTCCCCGAGCGGCTACAAGACCCGCCACTTCGACCGGATCGTCGACGAGGTCCAGGGCTTCTTCGAGGTGCACAGGCGGCTGGGCACCCACCCGGGCGGCATCCACGTGGAGCTGACGGGCGAGGACGTCACCGAGTGCCTGGGCGGCGCGCAGGACATCTCGGACGCGGACCTGAACAGCCGCTACGAGACGGCGTGCGACCCGCGCCTGAACACCCAGCAGTCGCTGGAGCTGGCGTTCCTGGTCGCGGAGATGCTCCGCAGCTGAGTCGAGGAGGCCGGCCCCCCGCGGGTCGGCCTCTTTCGTCTCCTATCAAAAATGAACGTTCATTCTTTATAGTGGGGGCATGCGCACCGCCAGCCGCACCGCCGAGCACGTCGCCCTGTTCCGCGCACTGGAGACCCGCCGTGGCCGCGGTCTCTTCCGCGACCCGTACGCCATTCTCTTCCTCCCGCCGCGCTATCGCTGGCTGGTCCGCGCCGCCACCCTGCCACCCCTCAACCACGGCATCGCGCGGCTCATCGACCACCGCTACCCGGGCGGCCCGCGCAGGTCCGCCGTCGCCCGCACCAGGTTCATCGACGACCTCCTGGCCGAGGCCGACCCGGAGCAGGTCCTCCTCCTGGGCGCCGGCTACGACAGCCGGGCCCACCGCATCCCCGGCATCCCGACCACCTACGAGGTGGACCACCCCGCCACCCAGCAAGCGAAACGCCGGAGAATTCGCGACCGGGACCACGTCCACTACATTTCCGTGGACCTCAACGAACAGAGCCTGGCGGAAGCACTGCGGAAAGCCGGCTTCCCCAGGAAACGCACGGCCGTCATCTGGGAGGGCGTCACCAACTACCTCTCCGAAGAGGCCGTGGACAAAACGCTACGCGACCTCACGGCGACGACCGGGAAAGGCAGCACGGTCATCCTGACCTATGTGGACCGGGCCGCGCTCGACGACGACACCGAGTGGCACCGATCGGTGCGACGGGTCGGCGAACCGTGGACTTTCGGCCTGCACCCCAACGAGGTTCCCGCGTATCTCGGGGAACGCGGCCTGGTGCTGAGAGGCGACATGTCCACACAGGAGGCCGCCCGGCGGTACCACACTGCGGAACCGGCCGCCGGTTTCTACCGGATCGCCTGGGCGGTGACGGACTGATGCCGAAAGTCACCGAGGAACACCTTGCCAACCGCAGAAAACAAATCCTGGAAGCCGCCGCGAGCTGTTTCGCGAGGAACGGTTTCCACCGCACCTCCATACAGGACATCGTCAAGGAGTCCGGCCTTTCCGCGGGACTCATCTACCGGTACTTCGCCGGCAAGGACGACATGATCATCGCGATCGTCGAGGAGTGGCACACCACCCGCGCCGCCACCCTCGCGCACGATCCGCTCGCCGGCTATCTGGACCTGCTCAGGGCCGTCGCCGCCCCCGAAGCCAGGCAGCAACGGAACCTCAGCATGCAGGCCTGGGCCGAGACGATCCGCGAGCCGCGGATCCGCGACCTGGCCCGCCAGGGCGTCGACGACCACCGCGCGGCCCTCGAGGACCTCGCCCCCGACGGCCTGATCCGCGTCCTCGTCGCCATCTACCAGGGCCTGCTGCTCCAGGCCGCCTGGGACGACGACCTGGACGTCGAGGCGTTCGTCGGCTCAGTTCGCCAGCTCGTGGAGGGTCGTGCATGACTTGTTGATCGCGGCGGCCAGCACGTCGATGTCCGGCACCGCGTCCCGGTCGGTCTGCAGGCCGATGTGGACCGCGTCCCGGTACGGCGAGATCGCGACCCCCAGCGCCTGCCCGGGACCGAGCGGGCCGAACGGGTAGATCTCGTCCAGCGCAGCGCCGTCGAACGTGAGCGGTACCGACGGCAGCGGCACGCTCGTCACCACCGTGTCGAACAGCAGCGGCGCCGCGAACCCCACCGGCCCCGTGCAGAGCCGGTGCACGGCCGAGGGCAGCCGGTTCGCCAGGATCGCGATGGTCCCGGCGCCTCGCGACGGGCCGGCGGCCTTGTTGGCGTCCATCGCCGTCCGCACGGCACGCAGCCGCTGCACCGGGTCGGCCAGCCCGACCGGCAGGTCGCAGAGGTACCCGGACAGCTGGTTGCCGCCCGCGCCACCGCGTGCCCGCGTGTTCACCGGGATCAGCGCCCGCGGTGTGAGCCCGTCGACCGCCACGTCCCGCGACCGCAGCCACGAGCGCAGCCCACCGGCCAGCACCGCCAGGACCACGTCGTTGGTGGTGCCGCCGTGCTGGCGCCGGATCTGCCGCACGTCGGCGAGGTCGAGCCGGATGAACGCCACCCGCCGGGCGGACCCGCCGGAGGTCAGCAGCGCCGGCACCGGCGGCCGGCGCACGGCACGCGCGACGGCGCCGGCCATGGCCGCGGTCTCGCTCAGGCTGTACTCCGGCGGCCTGGTGGACCGGGTGGGCGGCATCCCGTCGTCCAGCAGCGCGCCGGCCAGCGCGACCGCACCCGCCCCGTCCGCGAGCGAGTGGTGCAGCTTGACGAGCACCGCGAACCGGTCGTCCGGCAGGCCGGTCACGAGGTGCACCTCCCACGGCGGCCTGGCCAGGTCGAGCGGGGTGGCGAGCCAGCCGGCCACGTACGACTCGAAGGTGCGCTGATCGGTCACCGCGTAGGCGCGTACGTGCGCGCCCGGTTCGAAGTCCGACGCCGGCCACCAGGACGGGAACCAGTTGCCGGCGACCCGCAGCGCCGGCAGCCGCGCGGCCCGTTCCGCCAGCAACGCCCGCTGGCGGGCCGGCGAGACCGAACCGCGGAAGACGGCGACAGCGCCCAGGTGCATCGGGCGCTCCCGCGTCTCCAGGCTCAGGAACGCCGTGTCCAACCCACTCAGTCGACCCATGGCTCCACCCAAACAGCGTGACGTGACCGCGGGGTTACGCGCATGCGCAGTGTTGATTATTCACTCCGCAAGCTCCGCGAAGTCGTCATTGTTCACTCGTTCGTGCAGCTCAGCCCAGTACGTAGATGGTCACCTTCGAGCCGGGCTCCACCCGGGTGCTAGGCAACGGGTCCTGGGTGACCACCCGGCCGCGGTCGTCGTTGGTGAACGACTGCACGTCGACCTGCAGGCCCAGGTCCTGGAGCTGCCTGATGGCATCCTTGCGCGACTTGCCACCCAGGTCGGGCAGGGTGACCGCGTTCGACAGGGTCACCGTGACCTTGCGGTCGTCGCTGTCGATCTTGGTGCCGGCCGTGGGGTCGGTGCCGATGACGTGACCGCCGTCGACGTCGCGGTCGAACTGCTCCTGGCCCTCCACCGGGTCGAAGCCGTCCTGCCGCAGCTGGTCGAACGCCTCGTCCTTGCTCTTGTTCCGGACGTCCGGCACCGGCTTGGGCTGGCGGCCCTTGCTCACGACGATGAAGACGGTCTTGCCGATCTCCAGCTCGTTGCCGGGAGCGGGATCGGTCGTGATGACCTTGCCCTTCGGCACGTCGCTGGAGAACTGGTCCTTGCCCTCGTCGCGGTCCGGGCGCAGGTCCGCGTCCTTGAGCTGCTTCTCGATGTCGGCGACGTCCGAGCCGGGACGCACGTCCGGCACCTTCGGCCTGCCCGACGAGACGATCAGCGTGATCGAGTCGCCCCGCAGCACCTCGGCCCCGATCGCCGGCTCGGTGCCGATCGCCATGCCACCGGCCACCGTGTTGCTGTGCTTGGTCTCGACGTTCGCCTTGAGGTCGCTGTCCGTGAGGAGCTGCTGCGCCTCCACCAGCGTCCGGCCGGCCACGTTCGGCACCGTGCGGTAGCGACCGGAGGTGAACCACCAGGTCGTGGTACCCGCCAGCGCCAGCACCAGCACGCCGACGATGCTCCACAGGGTGATCACCCCGGCGCGGCTCTGCTTCTTCTTGGGCGGCGGGCCGGGGCGCTTCGGCCGGGGACCGCGGGGCGGGCCGGACTGCGCCGGCATCCCGCCGGACGGGGGCGCGGCCGGCGGCACGAACTCGGTGACCGCGTTGGCGGCGTCCAGGTCGGTGCGCAGCATCGCGCGGGTGCCCTGCGGCCCGATGGGCCGGAAGCCGGCCGGCGCCGGGCGCACGATCGTGGCGTTCATGGTCGCCCCGGCGACCGGCACCGGCGCCATCAACGGTTGGCCGTTGGCGGCGGTCCGCTCGGTGGGTGCCAGCTCCACCACGCCCACGCCGCCCGTGGCGGGTGCTGACCGGTCCACCGGTGGCCGCACCGGCTGCGTGCGGTCCGCGACGCTCGGCGCGGGTACCGGCACGGCGACGCCCTGTGCGCCGAGCAGCCCGCGCAGCCGCTGCACCTCGGCGAGGAACGCGGCGCCGTCGGCGGGGCGCGACGCCTGGTCGCGGCGCGTCGCGCGGAGCACGAGGTCGTCCAGCTCGGCCGGGATGCCGGACGCGAGCGTCGACGGGGCCGGGACGTCGTCGTTCACGTGCCGGTAGGCGACGGAGATGGCGCTGTCGCCGGTGTAGGGGGCGGCGCCGGTCAGCATCTCGAACAGCACGATGCCGGCGGAGTACACGTCGCCGGTCGCGGACGCCGCCCCGGTCGTGACCTGCTCGGGGGAGAGGTAGGCCACGGTCCCGAGGATGACGCTGGCGCTGGTGGTCCCGGCGCTGTGCACGGCCCTGACCAGGCCGAAGTCACCGACCTTGACCGCGCTGCCCTGCTCGCCGGCGTGCCCGATGAGCACGTTCTCCGGCTTGACGTCCCGGTGCACGAGGCCGGCCCGGTGGGCCGCGGCGAGCGCGGCGAGCACCTGCTCCATGATCGCGAGCGTGAGCGGCACGGGCAGCGCGCCGCGCTCGTTGATCAGGTCGCGCAGGGTACCGCCGTCGACCAGCTCCATCACCAGGTACACGAGGTCGCCGTTCGCCGACCGGTCGACGCCCTGGTCGTGCACGGCGACCACGTTCGGGTGATGGATCTTGGCCGCCGACCGCGCCTCCCGCTCGAAGCGGTCGACGAACGTGCGGTCGTCCGCGAAGCGCGCGTCCATCACCTTGATCGCGACCCGCCGGTCGAGCCGCGTGTCCAACCCGCGGTACACCGAGGACATGCCACCGCGGGCGAGCAGCGCGTCGACCCGGTACCGCTGCTCCAGCAGCGACCCGATCAAGCCGACTCCCCTATCGTCCACGCCCGTGATGGTACGGAAGCCTCGGCCCGTGGTGCGGGGAAGCGGTCGAATTGGACCCAAGGTCGGACCAGTGACGTAAATTGCCATACGCGGTCACGGCGTTCCTGTGGCAAGGTTTGCGGTGTGAGTGCGATCCCCTTCGCCGACGACGTGTTGGGTCCCGAGGTCGACGTGCTGCCGCTG
>NZ_JBJMIE010000557.1:0-18782 GCF_045807065.1 Actinophytocola sp.
CCAGCCTGGCACTGGTGGCAACCGTCCCCTTGACCGTGAGTGTGTATACGGGAAAGCTGTGCGCCGCAGTGTCAGCCACACGGGTGAGATTGCTACAGAACTGTGCGATTGGCTCGACGGCGACTTGGGAGTGAGTCCTCCAGTGGCAAGGGACAGTGCGTTGGCCGGTGACGGCGCTACCGACAGCGCCGTGCGGCGTGCCGACGCCGCTATTCGCGCCGAACAGGCGGGTCGGCCTGGTAAGCGCAGGCGCTTCCGGCTGAGTGAGTGGCGCCTGCCGACCAAGCTGATGGTCGTGCTGCTGGTGCCGACGCTCGCGGCGCTCGCGTTCGCCGGTCTGCGTGTCTTCACGCAGATCAGGCAGGCGAACGACCTCGACTACCTGCTCGAACAGGTTGACCTCCACGCGAAGGTCTACGCGACGGTCAACGAGCTCGAGAAGGAAGGTGTGCTCGCGGCGCGGTACGCCAGCGACAAGAGCACCGGTCAGAACGAGCTCGGCCAGCAGCAGCGGGCGACCGACGACGCCATCAACGGGCTGCGCGCGTCCGCCGCCTCGTTCTACGAGGACTCGGATCCCGGTGTGAAGGAGGGCTACGAGCGCCTCTTCTACCGGCTCGAGGGCGAGGGCTTCAGCGCCATGCGCCAGGTCGGGAGCGACGCGAGGTTCAAGTTCGACGGCTTCAACGTCGCCAACCTCTATACCGACGCCATCAACACCCTCCTGCAGGTCAGCGGCCTCGCCAGGTCCGACGTCGGTAGTGGCGCGCTGACCTCGCGCCTGAACGCGCTCAGCGCGATCGCGACCGCGAAGGCGCAGGTCGCCGAGCAGGTCATGATCATGTCCGCGGTGGCGTCGCAGGGCGGCATCCGGGACAACGAGCTCAACGAGCTCCAGGCGGCCGCCGCCCGGCAGGACTCCGCGGTCGCGACGTTCAACGCGATCGCCAACCCGGCCGAGAGCCAGCGGTTCAACGACACGCTGGTCGGTCCGGCGATCGACGCGCTGGCCCGCAGCCGCCAGCTGATCGTGGTCCGCGGCGACGCCGACCTGAACCTCGGCGTGACCCCGGACAACGACGTCGTGCAGCCCGGTAACTCGGTGCTCACCCTGTTCCGCGAGATCGAGCAGGGCGAGCTCTCCGACCTGCGCGACCAGATCTCCAACCTGCGCAACGACCAGCAGCAGGCGACGCTGCGCGACGCGGCCATCGTCCTCGCGGTGCTGCTGCTCGCCGTCCTCCTGGCCCTCCTGGTGGCGCGGTCGCTGCTCAAGCCGCTGCGCGTGCTGCGCTCCAACGCGCTGGACGTCGCGTACTCGCGACTGCCGCAGACGGTCCGCCGAATCCTGGCCGACCCGGACCCGGTCGCCGCGTCCAAGAACGCGGTCGAGCCGGTGCCGGTGTTCACCAGGGAGGAGACCGGCCAGCTGGCCCGCTCGTTCGACGCGGTGCAGGAGCAGGCGGTCCTGATGGCGACCGAGCAGGCGCTCCTGCGCGACAACATCAACTCGATCTTCGTCAACCTGTCCCGCCGGTCGCAGGCGCTGGTCGAACGCCAGCTGTCCCTGATCGACCGCCTGGAGCAGGACGAGCAGGACCCGGACCAGCTGGCCTCGCTGTTCGAGCTGGACCACCTCGCCACCCGGATGCGGCGGAACTCGGAAAGCCTCCTGGTGCTCTCGGGCACCGGCCTGTCGCGGCAGCTGTCGCGTCCGGTGCCCGCGTCCGACGTGGTCGGTGCCGCGGTGTCCGAGGTGGAGCACTACGCGCGCATCGAGGTCGCCTCGGCGCCGGACGTCGCGGTCCAGGGCCGCGCGGTGTCCGACCTCGTGCACGTGATCGCGGAGCTGCTCGACAACGCGACCTTCTTCTCCCCCGCGGACAAGAAGGTGATCGTGCGGATGGCGATGACCCGCAAGAAGGAGCTCGCCATCCAGATCACCGACCAGGGTGTCGGCATGTCCGAAGAGGAGATCGCGGCGACCAACGCCCGCCTCGCGGACCCGCCGGACCTGGACGTCGCGGTGACGAGGCGAATGGGTCTCTACGTGGTCGCGCGCCTGGCCAAGCGGCACAACGTCACCGTGCGGCTGCGCGACAACGAGGACATCGAGGGTGGCCTGATCGCCCGCATCAACGTGCCGGCCGACCTGGTCCAGCCGCTCAGCGCCACGTCGAGGAACCTGGGCGCGCCGACGACGACCGGTCCGACCACGTTCGGCGGCGGCCTCGCCGAGCAGTCCAACACGGACTCGAAGCTGAACGTGCCGATGGGCAACACCGGGCCGAACGTCAGCACGCCGGCCCGCAACAGCGGTATCGCGGGTGCCTTCACCGGCGGCATGCCGAGGGTGCGCCCGGACAGCGGCCAGATGGGCCTGCCGGCACCGCACGAGACCTCGCAGGACCGCACGCCCGCCGAGGTCGCGAGCTACCCGCCGTTCCAGCCGAGCGGCTACGACCCCGGCCACGGCACGCAGTCCAACGGCGTGCCCGCCCAGCCGGCGCCACCCCAGCTCGAGCAGAACGGTCGTGGCGACCAGCACCAGCCGCCCATCGGCGACACCGGCACCGCGCTGTTCGGCGCGCCGCTGCCGACCCCGCCGAGCGAATACGACCAGCCGACCGGCTACACCCCGTACGCCGGCTCCACGTCATCAGCTGCTGGGGAGGCAGAGCTGAACGTCGACGCGCCAACCGAGCGGCTGCCCATCTACGAGGCGGTGCTGTCGCAGTGGTTCGAGACGGCGGACACCGGCTCGGCGCAGCGGGTCGAGGCCGCCCCGGCTGAGACGGGCGCGAACGGCAGCGGTCACAATGGCGGTCACAATGGCACCGGAACCGCAAACGGAACCGGCAGCAGCCCCAGTAACGGCAATGTCAACAGCAATGTCGCAGGAACCGGCAACGGACACGTCGCCGCCCCGGCCGAGCAGGTCGAGGCGCCGCCCGTACCCGAGCCGACACCGTGGACCTCACCGGGTGACGACGGGTGGCTCGCCGCCCGCGCGCTGCTGGAGGAGAAGACTCCGGACACGACCACCAACGCCGGCCTGCCGAAGCGCGTCCCGAAGGCACACCTCGTGCCCGGGTCGGCCGCGCCGAGGCACGAGGCGAAGGAACCGCGTCCCGGTGACACCGGGCCGTCGGCACCGCAGCTTCCGCCACGCTCGGCGGACGCGGTCCGAGGTCGCATGTCAAGCTTCCAGCAGGGCGTACGGCGAGGCCGCCATGCGCTCATCGACGCATACGCTGGTGACCAGCCCGGTTCGGAGCACAGTCGTACAGACGAGGAGCAGGAGTGACGACCGCGTCCGCACAGCAGCCCGGTAGCTTCGGGTGGCTAATCACTGATTTCGTCCGTCAGGTTCCTGGCGTGGCGCACGCCGTCGTCGTGTCGGCGGACGGCCTGCTGCTGGCCGGCTCCCAAGGCCTGCCGAGGGACCGCGCCGAGCAGCTCTCCGCCGTCTCGTCCGGTCTCGTCAGCCTCACCCAGGGCGCCGCGAGGTGCTTCGAGGCGGGCGGGGTCAACCAGACGGTGGTCGAGATGGACCGGGGCTACCTGTTCCTGATGTCCATCTCCGACGGCTCGTGCCTGGCGGTGCTCGCCGCGCCGAACTGCGACATCGGCCTGGTGGCGTACGAGATGACGCTGCTGGTCGAGCGGGTCGGCCAGCAGATGACCCCGGAGCTGCGAGCACAGCTTCAGGGCGCTCAGCGTAGGTGAGAGCCATGCCGGAGAAAGGTTGGGAGGACCTCCCCGAGCACGACGTCGGCGAAGCACCGAACCGGTTCGACGTCGACGGTTTCCGGGCCAGGCTGTTCGGTGGCCCCGGAGCGACGCTGTACGGGGACTCCGGAGGCATACCCGCGCAGTCGAACTGGGACTCCAAGGAGATTCCCACGGTCGGCCGGGACGGGATCTCTGACAGCGGAGTACGGCACAGCGGGGCACACAGCGGTGTCTACAACAGCGGTGCCTGGCGGTCCGATGAGCTCCTCGGCGCGGAGTCGATCCGCGGTGGCGGCGGTGGCGGCGCCCAGGAAACCGGATCCCTCGTCCGGCCGTACACCAGGACAGGTGGTCGGACACGTTCCGACTATGATCTTGCGATCGAGGCGCTGGTGTCCACCAGCGAGAGGGGGAAGGCCCCGGACGCGGCGGTGCTCCCGGAGCACCGTTCCATCTGTGGTCTGTGCCTGGACACCAGGTCCGTCGCGGAGGTCGCCGCACATCTGCGGCTACCGCTCGGTGTGGCCAGGGTACTGATTGGAGACATGGCCGGTATGGGACTGGTCCTGATCCATCAGAGCGGCATGGTCGTCGGCGACCGGCCGTCGATCGAATTCATGGAAAGGGTGCTCAGTGGTCTCCGCAGGCTCTAGTCCCCTCGGCCCGCGCGGCGCGTCCTCACCTCAGCCGACCACCTCGGCGAAGATCGTGGTCGCCGGCGGGTTCGGGGTCGGCAAAACGACTCTGGTGGGTTCGGTGTCGGAAATCGTGCCGCTCACCACAGAAGCCGTGATGACCGAGGCCAGCGTGGACGTGGACGACCTGTCGAACACCCCGAACAAGGTCACCACCACGGTCGCGATGGACTTCGGACGCGTGTCGCTCGACAGCGACCTGATCCTGTACCTGTTCGGTACACCGGGTCAGCACCGGTTCTGGTTCATGTGGGACGACCTCGTGCGCGGCGCCATCGGCGCGGTCGTGCTGGTCGACACCCGCCGCCTGGCCGACGCGTTCGCCTCGATCGACTTCTTCGAGGACCGCGGGCTGCCGTACGTGGTCGCGATCAACTGCTTCGACCGGGTGCTCCACCACCGGGTGGACGACGTCCGCGACGCGCTCACCGTCGACCAGGCGGTCCCGATCGTCACCTGTGACGCGCGCGACCGCGAGTCGACGAAGGAAACGCTCATCACGCTGGTCGAGCACGCGATGCACCAGCGCATGAGCGCCCGCGCGGGCTGAGGTCCGGACTTCCCCAAGCAGAAGCTCTACGCCGGTCGGCACGTTCTCCACTCACGAGGATCGTGCCGACCGGCGTAGAGCTTGTTGTGCTGTTCTCCCTCCAGCGGCGGGCTCCGCCGCCGGTGACGCCTACGCGTTCACGGTCATCGGTGACCCGCGGTAACGTGAAAAGTCATCGTATTGATGTCCGTACAGCAAAAGGCGCGTTGAACCGGTCGCGCCTGGAAGTTCCGGCGCAGGTTGCCCGCGGTAAGGCTGTACCACTAGAATCCGCATCGCGCTCGGCACATAGGTTTGCTGGGTTATCGGAAAATTGCCGAATCCAGAACTCGTGGCGCATGAGAGGATTTAATGAGTAGGCCTTTTTATGGCATTTCCACCGCGCGTCGCTTAAGGCTCAACCGGCTCTTTCGCAACAATCCGCAACGAACGATGGTCGTGCCGCTCGACCATTCGTTGACGGTCGGGCCCATTCCCGGCGGCGGCTCGGCACTGAACGCGCTGGTCGGCCAGCTCGCCGTCAACGGCGCCGACGCCGTGGTGCTGCACAAGGGAAACATCCGCTTCGTCGACCCGGCGTGGTTCAAGCAGCTCTCGCTCATCGTCCACCTGAGCGCGAGCACCGTGCACGCGACCGACCCCGACGGCAAGGTGTTGGTCGGCACGGTGGAGGAGGCGCTCCGGCTCGGGGCCGACGCGGTCAGCGTGCACGTGAACCTCGGCTCGCGCGAGGAAGCGCGGCAGATCGCGGACCTCGCCGCCGTCGCCGAGTCCTGTGACCGGTGGAACGTCCCGGTGCTGGCGATGGTGTACCCGCGCGGCCCGAAGGTCGCCCACCCCCAGGATCCCGAGCTCGTCGCGCACGCCATCACCCTGGCGGCGGAGCTGGGGGCCGACCTGGTCAAGACTTATTTCGTCGGTTCTGTCTCGAAGATGCTCGAGATCACCGCCGCGGCACCGGTGCCGGTGCTGGCCGCGGGCGGCCCGCGTGCGGGTGACGAGGAAGCGCTCATGGACTTCGTCGACGCCGTGCTGCTGGGCGGCGCCGCCGGCCTCGCGGTGGGGCGCAACATCTTCGAGGACCTGGACCCGGGCGGGCTCACCCGCCGGCTCGCCGAGCGGGTGCACGGGGACCTCGTGCCGCCCGCGCCCGCCGAGTTCCGGCCCTGGCCCGTCGAGGCCATCCCCATGCATTGCGAGGCGCTCGCCACGTCGGGTGAGCGAAGAGAGGGAGCACCACTGTGAAGCTCACTTGGATCGACATCCGCGCGACCGGTGCCAAGGCGGCCATCCTGGAGGAGGCGCTGCACCAGCGGGTGGACGGGATAGTTTCCGATACCGTCGCCGATTTCGAGGGGCTGCCGCCAACCGTCAAGAAAATTTTGTTCCCGCAGGGGAAGAATCTGCCGGAGGACCTCGGCGCGACCGACATCGTCATCGCCGTCCCCGCCGAGCACGGGCAACCGGAGCAGCTGGCGGAGCACCACCTCGGTGTGGAATTCGGCCGTTATGTCGAAATCGCGGACCCGGCCACCCTGGAAGAAGCGTGCCAGTCGGCGCGGAACTACCCGTGGAGCCTGCTGTACTTCCGCGACCCCACGAAGATCCCGCTGGAAATCGTCATCGCCGCCGCGGCGAACGCCACCGGCAGCCTGATCACCACCGCGCAGGACGTGGCGGAGGCGAAGATCATCTTCGGTGTCCTCGAGCACGGGTCCGACGGGGTCCTGCTCGCCCCGGCCGCCGTGGGTGACGCCACGGCGCTGAAGGCCGCCTCGGTGGTGGAGAGCCCGGAGCTGGAGCTGGTCGAGCTGACCGTCACGGCGACGACCCACGTCGGCATGGGGGAGCGCGCGTGCGTCGACACGTGCACCCACTTCCGCGAGGACGAGGGCATCCTCGTCGGCTCGCACTCCAAGGGCATGGTCCTGTGCGTCAGCGAGACCCACCCGCTGCCGTACATGCCCACCCGGCCGTTCCGGGTCAACGCCGGCGCCATCCACTCCTACACCCTCAGTGAGAACGAGCGGACCAACTACCTCAGCGAGCTGAAGTCGGGCAGCAAGGTGACCGCGGTCGACGTGAAGGGCAGGACCCGCGTCGTCACCGTGGGCCGGGTCAAGATCGAGAGCCGGCCGCTCATCTCCGTCGACGCGCAGGCACCCAACGGGCAGGCCGTCAACCTGATCCTCCAGGACGACTGGCACGTGCGGGTCTTCGGCGCCGGCGGCGCCGTGCTCAACAGCACCGAGCTCAAGCCGGGCGACATCATCCTCGGCCACCTGCCCTCGGCGGACCGGCACGTGGGATACCCGATCAACGAGTTCTGCCTGGAGAAATAGGTCCGATGTTAGGGTGACGGTCGTGTCACGTAGCGTGGAGAACACGACCGTCGCCGTCATCGGTGCGGGCATCGTCGGCCTGACCCTCGCGACCGCGCTCCGCGAGGTCGGCATCGACTGCGCGGTCTACGAGAAGACGGCGGCCTTCGGTGCCGTCGGCGCGGGTATCCAGCTCGCCCCCAACGCCGGGCGCCTGCTGCACCGGCTCGGCATGGGCGACGCCCTCGCGGAGGTGGCGGTGCGGTCCCGCGCCATCGAGGTGCGCGGCGGGCTCACCGGTGAGGTCCTCGGACGTGTCCCCCTCGACGACTGCGAGAGCCGGTACGGCGTGCCGTACTACCTGCTCGCCCGGCCGGACCTGCACGCGGTGCTGGCCGGCGCGGTGCCGGCGGAGGTCGTGCGGTTCGGCAAGGCCGCCCGCGCCTACGAGGAGACGGCCGACGGTGTCGAGGTCGAGTTCACCGACGGGACCTCGGTGCGGGCGGACGTCGTCGTCGGCGCCGACGGCATCCGGTCGGTGGTCCGGGCCGGTCGCGTGCGTGACGAGCCGGTCTACTCAGGGTTGGCCGTCTACCGCGGCATGGTGCCGACCGACCGCCTGCCGGCGTTCTTCGGCGAGCACCGGTCCGTGGTGTGGACCGGACCGGGGATGCACTTCGTGCACTACCCCGTCGCGGCCGGCCGGCTGGTCAACTTCGTCGCGACCGTGCCGGCCGAGCAGTGGCACCAGGAGTCGTGGACCGAGCCGGGCGAGGTGCGTGACGTGCTCCGGGCCTTCGCCGGCTGGGACGAGGGCATCCACACGCTCGTCCGGGCCGCGGACGAGGTCACCCTGTGGGCCCTGCACACCAGGAACGCGGACCTGCGGTGGAGCACCGGCCGCACGACGCTGGCGGGAGACGCCGCGCACCCGATGCTCCCGTTCATGGCACAGGGCGCCAACCAGGGCATCGAGGACGCCGTGACCCTCGCGTCGGCACTCGCCCGCGGCGCTACCTCGGACGTCCCCGCGGCGCTGAGGACCTACGAGGAGGCCAGGCGACCGAGGACGCTGGCGGTCCAGCGGATGTCGACGGCCGCGGGCAGCAGCTACCACGAGGAGTCCGGCCCACAGGAGGGCGGCGCCACGCCCGTCGACTCCCTGCGGGCGGTGGCGGAGCTCTTCGACCACGACATCGAGCTGGTGGGCTGAGCTCCTGAGCGCGGCGGAACGTCACGCGGTCCGCGGCAGCCGGGGAAACCGCACCGGGGGCACCCGCGTCAGCCGGACGCCGAACTCGTCGCGGTAGCAGTCGAGGACCTCGTCGTCGTCGAGCAGCCGCTCCTCGCGGCCGCTCGCCGAGACGTCGATGAGCCGGTGGCCGGCCAGGGTCCGCCTGCCGCCCGGCACGGCCCGGCTGCACACCAGCGACTGGGTGAACCGCGAGTGCGGCGAGTTGTACTGCCACCACGCCATGGCGGCGAAGTCCGCCAGCTCGCGGGGCCGCGTCTCCAGCGTGTACAGCGACTCCGCGCCGGAGCACACGTGCACGTCGCCGTGTTTGGCCAGGCGCAGCCCGTGACCGCCGGCCGGCGTCGTCACGCCCGGCTCCCACGGGACGAACGCCACGGTCGCGTTGGCGAAGCCGACGTCGACGAGAGTCGGGGTGCGCGTGCGGACGAGCAGCGCGAGATGACCGAACGGCGGACCGAACTCGCCCCCGGCGCGCGGAATCCGGCCCGCGAGTAGATCGACCTCGAAGCCGACGGCGCGGAGCAGCAGTGCGAAGGCCCCGTTCAGCTCATAGCAGATCCCTCCGCGCCGCCGGTGGACGATCTTGTCCAGCAATTCGTTCGCCGAAAGGGATACCTGCTCACCGAGGTGGGCACCGAGATTTTCAAATGGTACCGATTCCAGGTGTCGCGACGTCAGCTCGACCAGTGTCGGAGTAGTGGGTTCGACCGGGTGGCGTACACCGATTCGTTCGAGATAGCGCTGGACCAGTTCTGGTCTCACCTCGCGAGATCTTGGCCCAAGAACCCATAGACCGCAACGGTCCTTATCGGACCATAGTGGAGTAATCCTCATTGGACACGATGTGGTCAGGCAAGTTTTGCATCGCAAGGGGAACTGGACACGGTAGGTATGCTTCCGGGCGGCGGTAAGCGTTGCCCACGAACGCGCACGGCCGGAACCGGGCTCGGCGCAGCGTCCTCCCGTCCGGCGTTTTCGCCGAATCGCCTGGCGCGCCCCTGTTTTGGTGCTGGTGTCGCTTTCCGCCGCGCTCGACAGCCACAATTTGAAAGAGGTTCATCATGGCGGAATCGGTTCTGGACCTACCACTGAACGCGGTGCGCGATGCGGACGAGTTCGTGCGTGCGGCCATGGAATGGCACTTCAATCCGGACACCGGATCGCCGTTCTGGCTGGAGAGAGCGGCTTCGCTCGACTTCGACCCGCGCACGGACGTGAAGAGCCACGACGACCTGGCGCTGTTTCCCAATGTAGTCAACGAACTTCGCAACGTGCCCGTCGAGGCCCTCATCCCGCGCGGCTACGGCGAACGACCGCCGATCGTCGGCGCCTACGAGAGCGGTGGTACGACGGGCGCGCCGAAGCGCGTGGTCATCCTGCGCGACTGGTGGGACCAGGTGCTCGCCGAAGTCGACAGACGTCTCGACCTGATCGGGTTTCCGCGCGGGGTGAACTGGCTGTCCATGACCCCGAGCGGGCCGCACGTCATCGGCGAGACGATGGTGCGGCTCGCGCGTGACCGCGGCGGTGTCGCGTTCTTCGTCGACCTGGATCCGCGCTGGGTCAAGAAACTACTCGCCGACGGCCGGACCGGCGACGTGGACGCGTACACCGAGCACCTGTTCGAGCAGGCGCGTTTCCTGTTGCGGACACAGCGGATCGGCGTCCTGATGATCACCGGGCCGATGCTGGCGCGACTCGGCCAGCACGAGGACCTGGTCGAGTTGGTCAACGAGAAGGTGGACACCATCCTGTGGGGCGGCGCCCACCTCGACGCCGACACCCGCGACCTGCTGCGCACCGAGGTGTTCCCCGGGGTGAACATCCGCGCCGGCCTCGGGAGCACGATGATCGGCGGCGGTCCGGTCATCGAACGCCCCGGCACGGCGGAGATGCCGGTCCTCGACCCGCTCTCCCCGGCGATCACGTTCACCGTCATCGATCCCGCGACCGGGCAGCGGGTCGCGTACGGCGAACGCGGCCGGGTCGTGATGAACCACGTCAGCAGGAGCATGCTGCTGCCGAACAACCTCGAACGCGACCTCGCCATCCGCGTCGAACCCCTGCCGGGCATGGTGGGTGACGCGATCGCGGAGGTCTACCCGGTCCAGGTGTTCGAGGACGAGACCGTCATCGAGGGCGTCTACTGATGATCGCCCTGGACGCCCTGGGTCCCGGCGGCGCCTACCGCACCCGCAACCGGCTGCCGGTCACGGACGTGGCCGGTACTCCGCTCGCGGAGCTGAGCCTGGTGCCGCTGCTGTACATCCTGCGCACCATGCCCGCCCTGCGCAGGGCCCGGCCGCTGCCGGTGGACGCACGCAGGTCCGCCCTCGCCGACGCGGGCGAGCTGTTCGCCCGCGGCGAGGTCGACGGCATGACCGTCGCCGACTACCGGCACACCGTCAGCCGCATGTCCGGCACACCGATGCCGGTCGTGCGGGCCGCCGTCGACCAGATCGCACAGTTCGCCGCCGGTGCCCACGACCGCGGCCTGCAGTCCGCACGTCCCGTCGGCGCCGGCCAGGACTGGCGCGACCAGCGGACCCGGCAGGGCGCCGCGGTGTGGATCCGGCGCGGCGAGGTCTTCGCGGTGCACGCCGCCGGCAACCACCCCGCGGTGCACTCCGGCTGGTTGGAGGCACTGGCCGCCGGCTACCGGGTCGCCGTGCGGCCGTCCCGGCGGGAGCCGCTCACCCCGTACCGGCTGGTGTCCGCGTTGCGCGCGTGCGGGTTCGGCGACGACCAGGTCGTGCTCCTGCCCACCGGCCACGACACCGCCGACGACATCCTGCGCCGCGCCGACCTCGGCATGGTCTACGGCGGTCAGGACGTCATCGACAAGTACGCGGACGTACCCTCGGTCCTGCCGAACGGACCCGGCCGGTCCAAGATCCTCATCACCGCGGACAGCGACTGGCGCGACCACGTCGACCTGCTCGTCGACTCGGTGAGCGCGCAGGGCGGCACGGCCTGCGTGAACACCACCGCGGTGTTCGTCGAGGGCGATCCGGCCCCGGTCGCCGCCGCCATCGCCGAGCGGCTCGCCACGATCCCCGGCCTGCCGCCGGAGGACGAGAAGGCGGTCCTGCCCGTGTACCCGGTGGCGACGGCGAAGGGCATCGAGAGCTACCTGCTGGCCAGGACGTCCGGGGCGACGGCGCACCTCGGCGGTGACGGCGTGGTCGAGGAGCTCGGCAGCGGCGGTGCCGTGCTGCGGCCGGCCGTCTTCGAACTGGCCGACCCGCACGCCGCGCAGGCCCGGATCGAGCTGGGCTTCCCGTGCGTGTGGGTGGCGCCCTGGACGCGGGCGGCGGGCATCGCACCGCTGCGGGACACGCTCGTGCTGACGGCGGTCACCACGGACGAGTCGCTCCTCGACGACCTGCTCGCCGAACCGTCCATCCGGAACCTCTACATCGGCGACCACCCGACGTACTGGATGGCCCCGGGCGTCCCGCACGACGGCTACCTCGGCGAGTTCCTGATGCGGAGCAAGGGGGTGATCCGCGACTGAGGCCGGTCAGTCGGCGAGCAGCCGAGCGGCCAGGTGGGCCAGCTCGGTCCGGTTCGTCACACCGAGCTTGGCGTACACATGGGACAGGTGCGTCTTCACCGTGCCGCGGCTCATGAACAGCCGTGCGCCGATGTCCGGGTTGGACAGCCCGTCCGCCGCCAGCCGCACGACGCTCTGCTCGGCCGGGGTCAGGCTCGCCCACCCGCTCGCCGGCCGGCCCCGCCTGCCGCGGGAGCGCCGGGCGTAGTCGACCGCCGCCCGCACGTCGGTCACCGCGCGCAGCCGGTCGTCCCCGGTCAGGTCCGCGAGTGCGGACAGGCTGTCCACACAGGACAACCACAGCCCGTGGTCGGCGCGGATCGCCAGCGCCTCGTGGTGCAGCTCGACGGCCCGCGCCGGGTCGAGGAAGGCCGACTCCGCCAGCGCGTCCGCCACGACCCGCGGCATGCCGATCCGCCGCGCCATGTCCAGTGCCCGGTCACACGCCGCCCGCGCCGCCTCGACCTCGCCACGCGCCCGCAGCGCCGCGGCCAGGCCGGTCAGCGTCTGCGGCGTCAGGTACACGTCGGCGTCGCCGTCCAACCAGGACGACTCGCGGGTGAACCACTCGACCGCCTCGTCCGGCGACCCCGACAGCAACCGCAGCTGCCCCATCGCCCGGGCCAGCCCCGGCACGAACGGGGCGTGCTCGGCGTCCGACACGAGCCGGACCACCGGCTCCAGCGCGGCGGCCGCGGCGTCGAGCCGGCCGCCGGCCATCTCCACGGTCGCCAGCACGGCCGTCGCCGAGCCGATGCGGTGGTAGTCCGCGAGCGGCCGGGCCATCCGCACCCCCTCCTCGGCCAGCGCGCGGGCGCCCTCGACGTCACCCGTGTAGAGGGCACCGCACGCCAGGAACCCCAGCGCCGTCGACGCGACGCCCCGGTCGTGCCGTCGGGACAGCCCCGCGACCGCCGCCCGCAACAGCGGCGTCGCCTCGTCGTGCTCGTCCCGCAGGTGCCGGATGATCCCCAGCAACGCGACCGCGCCGTCGACGACGAAGCCGGCGCCACCCGCACGGGCCTCGGTGGCCAGCGCCCAGGCCGTGTCGAAGTCCCGGTAGAACAGCCCGACCGCGCTCAGCAGCCGGGCGAGGCTCGCGGTCGCGGTGTCGCCGGCCTCGGTCGCGATCTCGTACGCCGCCTGCGCGGCGTCGTACTCCAGGCCGATCGGCTGTGCGGTGTCGGCGACCAGCGCGAGGCCGGCCAGCAGCCGCGCCTGCAACGCGTCCCGCGCGTCCGGTCGCGCGTCGACAGCCCTGCGGAGCAGCGCCAACCCCTCGAGGCCGTGCCGGTTGAGGTGCCACAGCCAGGGCAGCCCGGCCGCGAGCCGCCGGGCCGGGCCGGGATCCGCCTGTCCCAGACCCCACTCCAATGCGGCCCGCAGGTTCTCCTGCTCGGTCTCGACGGCCGCGCGCCAGGCGTCCTTGTCCTCCTCCAGCAGCGGCGCGAGGTCCTCGACCACCCGGAGCATCGCGGCGAGGTGCCGTTCCCGGACGGCGTCCTCCTCACCGGCGGCGCCGAGCCGCGCGACGGCGTACTGCCGGATCGTCTCCAGCATCCGGTACCGCGTGACGGCGTCCCGGGTGTCGGCGATGACCAGTGACTTGTCGACCAGGCGCGCCAGGCCGTCCAGCACGTCGCCGCCGCGGACGGCCGCAGCGGAGGCGCGGGTGAACCCGCCGGCGAACACCCCGAGCCGCCGGAACAGCACCCGGTCGGCGTCGTCGAGCAGGTCGTGGCTCCAGGCCATCGACGCCGCGAGCGTGGCCTGCCGGGCCGCCACCCCGCGCGGCCCGCGGACCAGCAACGCGAACCGGTCGTCGAGGCCACGCAGGATCTCCGGCACGGACAGGGTGCTCGACCAGGCCGCCGCCAGCTCGATGGCCAGCGGGATCCCGTCGAGGCGGGCACAGGCCGTGCGCATCGCCGCGGACTCCTCGGCGTTCGCCCGCTCCCTGAACAACGTCACGGCATCCGCACCGGACAGCGGCGGCACCCGCCACACGACCTCGCCGGGCACCCCCAGCGGCTCCCGGCTGGTGGCCAGCACCGTCACCCCGGCCCGCGCCAGCGCGACGGCCACGTCCGCGGCCGCGCCGAGCACGTGCTCGCAGTTGTCCAGGCACACCAGCCGCACACCCGACTCCGCGACCTGCCGGGACAGCGACCCCGGCACGAGCAGCACACCGACGGCCTCGGCGACGACCTCGGGCACGGTGGCCGGATCGCTCGTGCCGGCCAGGTCGACCCAGCGGACGCCGTCCTGCCCACTGGCGGCGGCGATGGCCAACCGCGTCTTCCCACACCCGCCGGGCCCGGCGACGGTCACCACCGGTGCCGTGCGGAGCGCGTCGGCCAGCGCCGCCAGCTCCGCGGTGCGGCCGACGAAGGTGGTCAGCGGGACGGGTAGGTCGTACTGGGGGGACATCGCCGGCCAGTCTGCCACCCGTGGCATCGGCCAGGCCCGGGTTCGGCATTGGCCAGGTGGCCGATCTTCCGGGCCCGCTCCGCCAGCAGAGTTGAGGTCGACAACGGAACACCAACGAGGAGTGCACCGAGATGAGCAAGGTCATCGCCAACATGTCCATGTCGCTGGACGGGTACATCGCCGACACCGCCGACGGCATCGACCAGCTGTTCGGGTGGATGGGCAACGGCGAGGTCGAGGTGCCGACGGCCGTCGAGTGGGCGACCTTCCGGATGTCCCCGGCGAGTGCCGAGTACATGCGCGAGGCGTTGAGCGGCGCGGGCGCGTTGATCACGGGCCGCCACCTGTTCGACATCACCCAGGGCTGGGGCGGCACACACCCCGTCGGCGTCCCGGTCGTCGTGGTCACCCACAACCCGCCGGCCGACTGGCCGCACACCGAGACGTTCACGTTCGTGGACAGCGTCGACGAGGCCGTGCGCGTCGCCCGCGACCTCGCCGGCGACAGGAACGTCGTGGTCGCGAGCGCCAAGATCGCCCAGCAGTGCCTGGACGCCGGCCTGCTGGACGGCATCAACGTCGACCTGGTGCCGGTACTGCTCGGCGAGGGCGTCCGCTGGTTCGAGAACCTGTCGAAGGCCCCGGTCCAGCTGAGCGACCCGACGGTCGTCGAGGGCAACCACGTCACGCACCTGGCCTACGAGGTCGTCCGGAAGGCGTGAGGTTCGCGGCGGGGCCCGGTGCTCACCCGGCCGGGCCCTGGGCCTTGCGCGCGTAGTAGGCCATCGACCGGGTCGCCTCCCTGGCGCCGGCGAGGTCACCGCGCGCCAGCGCCCGCAGCGCGTCCGCGGCCAGGCTGATCCCCATCAACGCGTCGAGGGCCCGTTCGTGCTCGTCATCCGTACGGGTGAGATCGAGACGCGCCAACATGGCACGCACACCCACGTCGATGATGTTGGCCCGCTCCACCAGCTCCAGAGACATGCCGCGACGGTGCGCCCGATTTCTCGAGACCCGCTCGAACCCCGCTCAGCTCTCCACCAGCGACGCGGACGTGATCCGGTGGAGCGGGTACTGGCGAACGGCACCCTGCGTGACGTCCCGGCCCTCGAGGATCCCCCCGCCGACCCGGAACGGGTCCACCACCCGCTGGCTGGCCACGCCGCGCGAGTCGACGAAGTCGATCCACACCTGGCTGTTCTGCTCGATCGCCTCCCGCAGCAACGCGAGTGTCGCCGCGGTGTCCGTCGCGCCGGTGCCGCCGGTCATGGAGACCGTTCGGCCGCGCCGCGTGCCGGCCGCCATGTCGCCGGCACGCAGCTGCTCGACCATCGCCAGTGCCCGCTCCGGTGGCACCGAACCCGCGACCACCCGCCGCTGGCGGGCCGGCGCCTGCAACCGCAGACCGGAGGGCCGCAGGTCGAGCACCTGCCCGTTGGCGTCCTCCGCCGCCGGCGCGAAGCCGGCCCCGCGCAGCTCCTCCAGCACGTCGTTCAGCGGCACCGGGCTGACCAGCACCGTCGGCGCGATCCGGCGCAGCTCCAGCCGCCCGGCCGCGGGGTGCGCCGCCACCTCGGCGAGCAGCACCGGGTCGTCGCACCGCAGGAACGACGCGGCCGTGCCACCGCGCAGGCGGCCGTGGCGGCGCGCCACGTCGTCGATGAGGTAGCTCAGGCCCTGCGGCACCGGCGTCCTCGAACGCGTCCGGAACAGGTCGTGCAGCTCCTCGGCGGTCCGGCCGGCGTCCAGCGCACGCCGCACCGACGCCTCCGTCACCCGGTACACCGTCGCGCTGCCCGCCGACTCCACGTCCGCCACGGCCGCGACGTCCGCCGCGAGGCCCGGCTCCAGCGGGCCCGGCGCCACCACGGTCAGGTCCGCCTGCACCAGCACGTGGTCCAGCGGCTCGGGCATCGAGTCGGCCATCCGCTTGGCGGCCGCGGCCGGGCCGCCCGACGTGTCGCTCTCGAGCAGCGCCCGGCCCGCGCCGGTCAACGCGCCCAGCGCGACCAGGCCCAGCGCGGTCGCCTCGGCCAGGGTCCACCGGACGATCTCGTCCCGCAGCCGCCCACCCCGCCGCGGCGCCCGCCACGCCAGCACGGACGCGAGGTCGTCGGGGGAGGACACCCCGGTGCCGGCCCGCAGCTCGGCCAGTGCCGACAGGATCCGGCGTCGCTCGGCCGGCGCGGGTGGCCGGCGCAGGTCGTCCGACAGCGGCGCGAGCACCTTGTCCTTCGCGTCCCGCATGCCGGCGAGCCCGGGCAGCCGCGGCAGGTCGAGCCACGCGGCCGCCAGCGTCGCCCACTGGTGGGGCGGCGTCGCCACCAGCCACGGGTCGACGAGCGTCGTGGGCATCCACTCCGGTGTCGTGGCGGCCGCGCTGTCGGCGATCATGCCGGCGCCGAACAGCGTCTCCAGGACCAGTGTCGCACCGCGCTCGTCGGTGTCCAGCTCCCGCGCGAGCCTGCGCAGGTCCCGCACGCCAAGCCCGCCGGCCTTCAGCACCGGCGCCGACTCCTCCGACCACAGCTTGACGACCGTCTCCGCGCGGCGCAGGAACTCCAGGGCCTCGCCCGCACCCGTGGCGTCCACCATGGCCGCCTTGTGCTGCCTGGTGTTCAGCACCGGCTCGTCCAGTTTGACCATGCCGAGTGGACTGTCGCCGCGGATGGCGAGCGCCACCTGGCGCGGCAGCTCGACCGTCTCCGCGTCGCGGCGCAGCAGCAGGCCCATGGCGAGCAGCCGCTGCACGGGCGTGCGGGCCTGGTCGAGCGGCACCAGGACGTCCGCGTCCTTCGTGCGGCCGAGGGGGGAGCCGTGCGCGAGCGTGTTGAGCATGCGCCGCTCGGCCTCGGACAGCTCCGCGAGCAGCGTGGACACGTCCACTCCGTCCAGTCCGGACGAGGGCCGGCCCAGCCCCGCGGGGAACAGGCCGCCGGCCTCACGCGCGGCCGGCACCACGGAGATCTCGCCCGAGCCGTCGGTGGGGCCCCAGGCCAGCGCCAGCCGCACGAGCGTGTCCAGTCCGTCGCGCACTCGAGCCTCGGTCGCGTCAGGACCGACGATCTCCACCACCCGGGCAACCGGTACGGGTGCCTTGTCCGCGTCGGCGACGACCAGCGCGTCGAGCACCGCGAGCGTGAACGTGTCGAGGCCCTCCGCGGCCCTGGTCACCGAAGCCCTGGTCGCGGCGCGCGCGGCCAGCACGGTCGTGTCGGCGGGCGGTGGCGTGGCCAGGTCTGGACGCGCTGTGAGAAGGGCGGCCAGCGTCTGGTCGTCCTGAGCACGCAGCCACTCGATGAGGGTCGAACCGGGCACCCCTACCACGTTATACGCGTGTCGGCGGTAACCTCTGCTCACCCGAGTTGAAGGAGGATCCGTGGCCAAGAAGGGCGACGACGGTCGCATCGACCCGTACTGGCCCGGGGAGGACGACAACGGCCACCACCCGGTCAGCGAGCTCGCCGCCGACCGCCAGGGCGCGCTGTCCCCGTACGGCGATCTGGTCTTCCCCCTCGAGTCCGTGCCGTACGAGCACCCGGTCACCGAGATCAACAAGTAGGTCGAGCCACATGCCGGTTCCAGGTCCTGGCTACTCCATCACCGTCCGCGTCGAGGCGCCGCCGTCGGCCAGCGCGGCGGGCGACCTGACCGGCGCGGCCGGCCGGGCCGGCGCGGTGATCACCGCCTTCGACGTCGTCGAGTCGCACACCGACCGCGTCGTCGTCGACATCACCGCCAACGCGCACTCGGCCGCGCACGCGAAGGACATCACCGCGGCGCTCGAGGAGCTGCCGGGGGTGGCGGTCCGCAAGGTGTCGGACCGGACGTTCCTCATCCACCTCGGCGGCAAGATCGAGGTCAGCCCGAAGGTCCAGCTCCGCAACCGCGACGACCTGTCCCGCGCGTACACCCCCGGCGTCGCCCGCATCTGCCAGGCCATCGCCGAGACCCCGGACGACGCGCGGCGCCTGACCATCAAGCGCAACACGGTCGCGGTCGTCACGGACGGCTCGGCCGTGCTGGGCCTCGGCAACATCGGCCCGTCCGCCGCGCTGCCGGTGATGGAGGGCAAGGCGGCGCTGTTCAAGAAGTTCGCCGGCGTGGACGCGTGGCCGATCTGCCTGGACACACAGGACACCGAGGAGATCATCCGCACGGTGCAGCTGGTCGCGCCCGTCTACGGCGGCATCAACCTCGAGGACATCGCCGCGCCGCGGTGCTTCGAGATCGAGGCCCG
>NZ_JBJMIE010000558.1:0-35478 GCF_045807065.1 Actinophytocola sp.
CGAGGTCGGGGCGGCGCGGCGGGTGCTGGCGGCCACCGGCGGGTTGGTCACCATGGCGATGGCGCCGTACGGCCCGGAGATCGCCGGGGAGGAGCGGGCGCTCGCGGAATGGCGGGTCGCCGGGGAACTCGACCTCGCGGTGACCGTCCACATGGGCGGGCACGGCCGGGAGAGCGCGGCGCGCGGGCTGGACTTCCTGGTACGGCACGGTTTCCTCGGCCCGCGCACCAGCTACGCCCACGGCAACGACTACAGCGACGAACACCTGAAGCTGATCGCGGACAGCGGTGGCGCCATCGCCGTCTCACCGGTCGTCGAGATGGCGCTGGGGATCGGCGCGCCGGTCACCGCCCGCGCGCGGCGCGCGGGCGTGCCCACCGGCCTCGGCGCCGACACCGTCATCAGCGGCCCCGGGGACATGTTCAGCCTCATGCGTGCCGACTACGCCTGCGCCCGGCTGGACGACGGCGGCTTCACCACCCGGGACGCGCTCCGGGCGGCGACCGTCGACGGTGCGAGGGTGGCCGGGCTCGACGACCTCGGCACGCTCGCGCCCGGCAGCCACGCCGACCTCGTCCTGCTGCGGACGGACCTGCCCGGCACCGCGCCCGTGCACGACCCGGTCGCCTCGGTCGTGCTGTCGATGGACACCCGCGCGGTGGACACCGTCATCGTCGGCGGGCGGGTCGTCAAGCGGGATGGCCGACTGGTCATGGACGTGACAACTTTGTTGACAGATCTTGCGGAATCAGCCGCGCGGGTGACCGCCACGGCATGATGTCCGAGTGCTGGTTGTGTTCGTGGGACGGCCGGGCACCGGCAAGACCACGCTCGCGCGGCTGGCCTCCGCCGAGTTGGCCGCCGCTCACCTGCGTATCGACGCCATCGAGGCGGCGATCGCGCGGTACGGTCTGGCCGGGCCACCGGTCAACCCGGTCGGTTACGCCATCGCGCACGAGATCGCGGCGTCCAGCCTGGCCGCGGGCGCGCACGTCGTGATCGACGCCGTCAGCGCCGTTCCCGAGGCCAGGGCCGGGTGGACGGCGCTCGCCGCGGCCGCCGGCACGCCCCTGCGGGTGGTCGAGGTCGTGGTGACGGACCCGGCCGAGCACCGCCGCCGGGTCGAGGCCCGGCGGAGCGACCTCGAGGGTCTGGTCGTGCCCACCTGGGACCAGGTCACCGCCCTCGCCTACGAACCCTGGGACACCGTCCGCGACGGCCCACGCCTGCTCGTCCGCAACGACGGCACCGCCTCCGACACGATGCGCCAGGTCCGCTCGTACCTCATGCACTGAAGGGGCACCCGCCGGACGCCGAACGTCGCGGGGGTGCCCCTTCAGTGCGGATCAGTACGAACCGGTCGGCACGGCCAGTGGGCGCAGCGCCTTCTTCGCCGGGTTCGGCGTGTCCTCGGACGGGCAGCTCGCGCCACGGTGTGGCGGTCGCAGGTTGATCAGGTAGTCGTCGACCGCGTTGTCCACGCACTGCCGGCCGGAGTCGTAGGCGGTGTGGCCCCAGCCCTCGTACGTGAGCAGCCGGGCGCCGCTCTGCCGGGACGCCGCCAGGCTCCACGGGTACACCGTCGCCGGGTCGTGGATGTTGCCGACCATCAGCAGCGGCGGCGCGCCGTGGACGCGGAGCGGTCGCTGCGGGTTCGTGGTCTTCTGGCCGCTGTTCACGCACGTCATGAGGTGGTCGACGTACGGGGACCACTCCATGATCGGGTACTGCCGCGCGAGCCCGGCGCGGATCCCGGCGTACTCGGCGTAGTCGCGCACCGGGTAGCGCCAGTCGCTGCACCAGATGGACGGGTAGGCGATGTTGTCGATCTCGGCGGCGAGTCGCGCGTCGGCTGCGGGCTGGCTGCCGGTGCCGTCCCACAGCCACCGCAGCTGCTCCGCCACGAAGCTCCACGCCTGCGGGATGACCACGGGGAACGTGCCACCGGCCAGGCCGTAGAAGTCGACCTTCGCGCCGTCCGGGTCGACGAGCGTGCCCGCCTTGGCGCGTGCCTTCAGCTGCGTGTACACCGAGGTGGTACCCAGGCCGTACAGCGCGCAGCTCGGCGTGGCGTCACACCACCGGGCGAACTCCCGGAACCCCTCCTCGACCGGCGCGGTCTCGGTGCGGGCGAAGTCCCACGCGGTCCGCAGGCTGTGGTCCATGTTGCCGTCCATGACCAGCGCGCGGACGTTGTGCGGGAACAGCTCCGCGTACTGCTGGCCCATCAGGCTGCCGTACGAGTAGCCGAGGAACGTCAGCTTCGGCTCGCCGAGCGCGACGCGGATCGCGTCCATGTCGCGGGCGGTGTGCAGGTTGTCGACGTGGTTCGCCAGTCCGCCGGAGTTGGCCCGGCAGCTGTCGTGCAGTGCGCGGTTGGTCGCCGCCAGCTCGTCGAACTCGGCCTGGCTGGCCGGGTGCTTCTCGGCGTCCGACCGCTCGGCGAGGTCCCCGTCGCACAGCAGCTGACTGGAGGTGTTGATGCCGCGCGGGTCGAACCCGATCTGGTCGAAGCGCTCGGCGACCGCCGGGGTCACCGTGTCGCCGCCCTCGACGAAGGCGACGCCGGAACCACCCGGGCCACCCGGGTCGACCAGCACCGAACCGATGCGCTTCGCCGGGTCCGTCGCCGGGCGCCGCGCGAGCCCGATGTGGATCTTCTGGCCGTTCGGCCGCGCGTAGTCGAGCGGGACCTCGATGGTGGCGCAGTCGACGCCCGGCGCGTCCGCACCGCACGGTTTCCAGTCGATGGTCGACACCGGTTCGGCCGCCGCGGCCGGTGCGGCCACCGTGCCGGCCACCAGTGCGCCCGCCAGCATCGCGAGCAGTTTTCGCATGTGTGCTTCCCCCATTTCCCCAGTGTGGTTGCACGAGTGCCGCCCATGATGCCCGTACCGCGAACGAGTTACCACGATCAGTGACTAACAAGTGGCAACGATGCCCTGACGGTCATGCACGGCCGCCGTCACCCGGCGTTCCGCACTGCGTAAAATCAGTCGGCCACCACGTCGAAAGGGGGATGCCGTGACCGCGCAGGTCGAGACGCTCGAGTTCCAGTCCGAGGCGCGCCAGCTGCTGCAGTTGATGATTCACTCGGTGTACTCGAACAAGGACACCTTCCTGCGTGAGCTGATCTCGAACGCGTCGGACGCGCTCGACAAGCTCCGGCTGGAGGCGTTCCGGGACAAGGAGCTGGACGCGCAGACCGACGATCCGCACGTCGAGCTGGAGACCGACGCCGCCGCACGCACGCTCACGGTGCGGGACAACGGTATTGGCATGACGCGCGACGAGGTCGTCAGCCTCATCGGCACCATCGCCAAGTCCGGCACCGCGGAGTTCCTGGCCAAGCTCAAGGAGGCCAAGCAGAACGAGGAGCTGATCGGCCAGTTCGGCGTCGGCTTCTACTCGAGTTTCATGGTCGCGGACAAGGTCACGCTGGTGACCCGCCGCGCCGGCACGAGCGAGGGCGTGCGCTGGGAGTCCACCGGCGAGGGCACGTACACGATCGAGCCCGTCGCGGACGCGCCGCAGGGCACGTCCGTCACGCTGCACCTCAAGCCGGAGGACAAGGAGGACAAGCTCTTCGACTACACGGACACCGCGACACTGTCCGCGATCGTCAAGAAGTACTCCGACTTCATCACCTGGCCGATCAAGCTGGGCGACGAGACGCTGAACTCGATGAAGGCCCTCTGGGCGCGCTCGGACGCGACCGAGGAGGAGTACGCCGAGTTCTACAAGCACATCAGCCACGACTGGCAGGCGCCGCTGGAGACGATGCGGCTGCAGGCCGAGGGCACGTTCGAGTACCAGGCACTGCTGTTCCTGCCGGCCAAGGCGCCGTTCGACCTGTTCATGCGGGAGCGCAAGCGCGGCGTGCAGCTGTACGTCAAGCGCGTGTTCATCATGGATGACTGCGAAGCGCTGATGCCGGAGTACCTGCGCTTCGTCAAGGGCGTGGTCGACGCGCAGGACCTGTCGCTGAACGTCTCGCGCGAGATCCTGCAGCAGGATCGCCAGATCGAGCGCATCCGCCGGCGCCTGGTCAAGAAGGTGCTGCAGACCGTCAAGGGCCTGCCGGAGGAGAAGTACCGGACGTTCTGGGCCGAGTTCGGCCGCGCGCTCAAGGAGGGCCTGCTCGACGACGTCGACAACCGGGAGACGATCCTGGAGATCGCGTCGTTCGACTCGACCCACGCGACCGACGAGCAGACGAGGCTCGCCGACTACATCGAGCGGATGAAGGAAGGCCAGGAGCACATCTACTTCCTGACCGGCGAGACGCGCCAGGCCGTCGAGCACTCGCCGCACCTGGAAGCCTTCCAGGACAAGGGCTTCGAGGTCCTGATCCTGACCGACCCGATCGACGAGATGTGGGTCGACGCGGTGGGTGAGTTCAAGGGCAAGAAGTTCCAGTCCATCGCCAAGGGACAGGTCGACCTCGACGAGGCCAAGGACCCCGAGCAGGAGAAGGAGTTCGAGGGCCTGCTCACCTGGCTCAAGTCCACGCTGGAGGAACACGTCAAGGACGTGCGGCTGTCCTCGCGGCTCACCTCCTCGCCCGCGTGCATCGTCGGCGACAGCTACGACATGACGCCGACGCTGGAGAAGATGTACCGCGCGATGGGCCAGGACATGCCCCAGATCAAGCGGATCCTGGAGCTGAACCCGAAGCACGACCTGGTCGTCGCGCTGCGGGACGCCCACGCGGCCGAGAAGCCGGACCTCGAGGAGGCGGCCGAGCTGGTGTACGGCATGGCCCTGCTCGCGGAGGGCGGCGACCTGGCCGACCCGCCGCGGTTCACCAAGCTGATGGCCAACAGGCTCGCCAAGACCCTGTAGTTCCTCGGTCCGCTGGCAGAGGTGAGCTGGCGCGAAAGGCGCTTTCGGGACACTTGACGTCCCGAAAGCGCCTTTCCTGGCATGGGCACGGTTCGCGACGCGGGTCCGCGGCCGTGACCCGCGAGGAGTGGGGTCAGGCGAACGCGACCAGGTAGAGGCCGTAGCCGATCACCGCGGCCGCGCCGAGGAAGCACAGCGTCATGAGCATGGTCGGGGTCGTCGTTCACGTTGTGCGAGCCGACCGGGCTGCGCCGCGACAGCAGGTAGACCCCGGCGCCGACGGCGACCGCGACCAGCGCGACGACGACCGAACAACGCATGCGAGGAACTGGACGGCAGGCCGAGCAGCCAGGTAGCCAGGCGATCGCACCGACGAGCCCGCCGAAGATCACCGTCGGCGTGATCAGCTTCTCGTCGACGATGCCGTTGCTGATGGTCTTCGCGACCTCGACGGAGATGAACGCACCGACGAGGTTCAGGACCGCGGAGATCCCCACCGCGACCTTCGGGGGCAACGCGCCAGTCGCGATGGACGTCGCCATCGCGTTGGCGGGGTCGTGGAACCCGTTCGTGAAATCAAAGGCAAGCGGCGGTCATCGCCGTGCGGGACTCGACGACTGCGGACGGCGGGATGCGCACCATCTCCGAGTCGGGACGGCAGGTCGATCACGCGCTGGGTGCGTCAGTCGTCGAGGGGGATCGGCAGGGTCGCGGTGAACCAGTCCGCGGCCAGTACGCCGACCTCCTCCAGGGCGCCGGGCTCCGCGAAGAGGTGTGACGCCCCGGGCACGATCCGCAGTTCGGTGGGGGCGGTCATCACCTGCCGGGCGCGTTCGTTCAGGTTCACCACCATCGCGTCGTGCTGGCCCACGACCAACAGCGTGGGTGCCCGTACCTGTGTCAGTGCCGGGCCGGCCAGGTCCGGCCGGCCGCCCCGGGAGACCACCGCCCGCACGCGCTCCGGCCGCCCCGCCGCCGCGACCAGTGCCGCCGCGCCGCCCGTGCTGGCCCCGAACAGCCCGAGCGGCAGCTCGGCGATCGCCGGCGGCGCGTCGTCCATCACGCCCGTCAACCGGTCCGCCAGCAAGCCGATGTCGAACCGCAGTCGTCCGTCGACCGCGTCGACGCGCTCCTCCTCGGGGGTGAGCAGGTCCACCAGCACGGTCGCCAGACCGCGCTCCCGCAGCGTGCCGGCCACCGCCTGGTTCCGCGGGCTGTGCCGCGAGCTGCCGCTGGCGTGCGCGATCAGCAACACGCCGACGGCGCCGGCCGGCACGACGACGTCCGCGTCGAGCCGCACGCCCCCCGCTTCGAGCACCACCTGCGCCATGGGCCCGTGCTACCCGTGGTGGGAGGGCCTAAACGCCGACGTCGGAGGACGGCGGGCCGTGCCGCCAGCGACGGTACGCCGTACCCGGTCAGCGGCGCCCACGCGGCGAGCGCCCGCCGGTCGAGGTGCGCGTCACCACACGAACAGGTTCACGTTTTCGCCCCGAAAGTGGACTCTCCCCGTGGACAGGTTGTCGCTAACGTTGCTGGTGTGACACAGCGAATCCAGTCGCACAACAGCATCCCCGCGGCGGGGAAGGCGTTCCACACGGCCGCGCTCGAGGTCGAGAAGGCGGCGGAGGCCGCGGGCCTCGACCGCAGGCTCCTCGATCTGGTCAGGATCCGCGCGTCGCAGCTCAACGCGTGCGCGTTCTGCCTGGACATGCACACCGCCGACACGCTCAGGCAGGGCGAGGACGTCCGCCGGCTCAACCTGCTGGCCGCGTGGCGCGAGACCGACCTGTACAGCGAGCAGGAGCGGGCCGCGTTGGAGCTGACCGAGACGGTCACCCGGCTCTCGGAGACCCGGGACGTGCCCGACGAGGTGTACGAGTACGCGACGAAGGTGTTCACCGAGGCGCAGTACCAGGCCGTGCTGTGGCTGATCGTGATCATCAACGGCTACAACCGGCTGGCCGTGCCCGGCCGGCCCACGCTGCCACCCCGATGACCGCGCCGCGGGACGCCCTACGCGTTGTCCTCGACCCAGAGGCCGAGTAGTCCGCGGAAGTGCGCGACGAACTGGTCGTGCTCGCGAGCCGGGTACGTCGACCGGACCGTGGACACCAGCAGGTCGTCGAAGGCGGCGGAGGTCACCCAGTCGCGGACCAGTCCGTCCACCCCGGACAGGGTGGTCGCGCAGAAGTCCTGGTAGCGCTCGGTTTCGAAGTAGTCGTCGGCCAGGCGGCGGTACTCGGTCAGCTTCTCGTCGTAGGTGCGGTCGGAGTCGGCGACCGCGAAGTAGTTGCGGGTGTCCAGGTCCAGCCGCGCACGCCGGCCCGTCACCGCGCAGAAGACCGACCACTTGAGCAGGGTGCCGATGGCCCACGGGAAGTAGTAGTGCAGCGACGTGATCGAGATGTCCGGGCACGCGTTGGCGTAGTCGATCGGGTGAACCGCCTCGCCGACCACCAGGCTCTCGCAGGAGTTGAACTCCCAGCGGAAGAACGCGTTGATGAGCCGCGAGATCGTCAGCACCTCGGCACCCGTGGACTCGGACAGGAAGGCGTGGTCCACCGCGTACCGGTTGTGCATCGGTTGGTCCGGCTGGAACTTCATCACCATGCTGTCCGGGCCGATGGTCAGCGACCGGGCGAACACGTCATAGCCCTCGACCGACGCCTGCAGGTGCATCAGCATCTCGCCGGACTGGTCGTAGGCCTGGTGCAGCGTCCGGTTGTCGCGGATGCGCGACACGCCCCGCCACGCCCCACCGTCGTAGGGCTTCATGTAGAGCGGGTAGCCGATCCGCGCGGCGATCTCGTCCAGGTCGAACGCCTGGTTGTACTTCGCCGCGGTGTAGGCGTACCGAGCGTTGTCGACCGGGTTCTTGTAGGGGACGAGCCAGGTGTCCGGGACCTTCAGGCCCAGCCGGATCATCGCGCAGTACGCCGCGTGCTTCTCCATGGACTGGAACGTGAACGGGCTGTTCAGCAGGTACACGTCGTCCATCAGCGCGATCTTCTTCAACCACTCGCGCGGCACGTAGTACCAGTACGCGAGCCGGTCGATCACCAGGTCGTACCGGGGCTTGGCGCGCAGGTCGAACGGCTCGATCGTGATCCGTTCGGTGTTCAGGGTGTGTTCCGCGTCGCCGTGGCGCACCGGGCCGAGGCGGCGCACCAGTTCCTCGAAGGCCAACGGCCAGTCCTCTTCGGTGCCTAACAGGAGACCGAGCAGATGTTCCGTGCGGTCCACGCATCCTCCTAACAGAACCGGGGCAGGTGATGGGCGAGCTGTGCCCGCCACGAGGGCCAGTCGTGCGGGACGTCGTGGCCCCACACGTCCAGTTCACACCGCAACCCCTTGCCCCGCAGCACATCGGCGAAATCTACTGTGGACCGCAGCGAGCCGGTGGTGTCCTCCCACTGCCCCTGTCCCACGACCAGCAGTACCGACAGCCGCCCGCGCAGCCAGTCGAGGTGGTCGCCGTGCAGGTTGGGCACGAAGTCGAACGGGTTCGCGAAGTACGCGGCGTCACCGCGGTCGCCCCAGCCGTGCCACGTGGACGGGTCGTAGTTGCCGGACATGCCGATGGCCAGGGGGAACAGGTCCGCGCGGCGCAGCGCGAACAGCACCGCGTGGAACGCGCCGAGTGAGCAGCCGAGCGTCGCGATCTCCTGTGGACCGCCGCAGTCGGCGTGGATCGACGGCACGACGTCGTTCAGGACCCACGACTCGTACACGCCGTGCCGGCGCGCGCGTTCCTCCAGGGACACCGACCGGTTGGACCAGGAGTGCTCGTCGAACGAGTCCACGCAGTACAGCTTCGCCCGGCCCTCCTCGAGGAGCGGCCGGACCGGCTCGATCATGCCGTGGGTCTCGAAGTCCCACGCCCGGCCCTGCTCGGAGGGGAACACCAGGAACGGCCGCCCGTAGTGTCCGTAGGCGATCACGGTGCCGCCGCCGACCTCGTACTGGTCCCGACGCATCAGGCGCTCCACACGGAACGGAGCAGCGCGGTCAGCGACGGGTCGAACGCGTCGCGCCAGCCGACGTAGTTGTGCGCGTCCGGCACCTCGACCAGCCGGACCTCGTAGCCCTGCTTGGTGAGCGTGGCGGTCATCTGCCGGTTGTTGGCCAGGTTCTCCTCGGCGAGCCCGCAGGTCATCGTGACCGGCACGGTCTCGTGCGGCACCGTGCGCAGCACGTCCGCCACATACACGCTGACCTGGGCGAACCGGTCGAACCGGTGCTGCTCCTGCGGGTCGAGGTCGACGGTGAGGAACGACGCCGACTGCAGGAACAACCCGCCGAACAGGCCGGGGAGCGCGCGCTGGGCGTGCAGCATCGCGAGGCCGCCGAGGCTCGCGCCCATGCCGACCACCGGTTCGGTGACGGCCACCGCCTGCCGCAGCGCCGGCACGATCCGCTGGTGCAGGGTGGCCGAGTACCTCGGGTTGGCCGCGTACTCGTCGTCGCGGTCGCCGGGGGCGAGCAGCGCGACCCGGAACGGTGGCAGCTCCTCGCTCGCGATCATCGCGCCGGCGTAGGTGGTGAGGCCCGCGAGCCGGTCGTACTCGGGCCCGTCGTGCGCGACGAGCAGCGGCAGCGGCTCGTCGCGTGGCGCGGGCGACCACAGCCGGACGGCGACGGCCCCGTCGAGAAGGGGCGCGTCGACCGCCAGCTCGGTCGTCTCACCGTCCACAGCGGGTGCGGTGAGCCAGGCAGGCGCGGTGTAGCCGGGGAACTCGATGACCGACTTGTCGCCGAACGCGCCGGGTGCGCGGCGCGGGTTGGCGGGGTCGCAGATCTCCTCGGCGTCCCCGGCCGGGTGGCGCAGCTGGAACCGGTACTCCATGCGCTGCACGGGCGGGCGGGGGAGCGTGAGGTGCCAGACGTCGTCCGAGAAGCTGAACTCGAGGTCGGTCCCGGGCAGGGAGAGCGCCGGGAGCAACCGCGTGCCGGACAGCGCGGCGTCGGCGTCGGGCATTCGGAACGTCACCGAGTCGTCGGTCACCTGCGGCTCCGTCTCGGCGATCACTGATCCATCTCAGCCACCGTCCACACGTGAAGTCAAGCCATCTGTCATATCGACAATCTTCGAAACGTCGCTACTATGGCGGTGTGACCGAGACCGACGTCCCCGATCCCGAGGTCGTCAGCGCGTTGCGAGCGCTGTCCAACCCCGTTCGCCTCCAGCTGCTCACGTGGCTGCGCGACCCGGAGCGCAACTTCCCGCTCGACGGCGCCATCGCCGACCCGCACGAGGTCGGCGTGTGCGTGACCCACATCCAGGCGAAGGTGGGGCTGGCCCAGTCGACGGTCTCGGCGTACCTGGCCGAGCTGCAGCGCGCGGGCCTGGTGCGGGCGACGCGGGTGGGCAAGTGGACCCACTACAAACGTGACGAGGAGCGCATCGCCTCGCTCGTCGCGACACTCGGCCGGACACTCTGACCAGGAGGAGAGCTTTGACCACCCTTGAGGACCTCGGACGGTTCGGGGTCTACACGTTCGACTTCGAGCGCCAGCCGCCGGCGCTGATCCGGGACTCGGTGCGCGAGCTGGAGGAACGGGGCTGGCCGGCGTTCTGGTTCCCGGAGGTCGGCGGCCGCGAGGCGTTCTCGCTGGCCGGCTTCCTGCTCGCCAGCACCGAGCGGCTGCACGTGGTGAACGGGATCGCCCAGGTCACCGCGCGTTCGGCCCGCGCGGCCCACGGCGCGGCCGCCCTGCTGGCCGAGGCCTACCCCGGCCGGCACCTGCTGGGGCTCGGCCTCGGCCAGGGCCGCCCGGGCACCAAGCCGCTGACGGCGATGGCGGAGTACCTCGACGAGCTGGACGGCTTCGACGAGCCCGTGCCGCGCGTACTGGCCGCGTACGGCCCGAAGATGCTCGAGCTGGCCCGCGACCGCGCGCAGGGGGCGCACACCTACCACGTCACGCCCGGACACACCGCGCAGGCACGGGAGATCCTGGGGCCGGATGCCTTCCTGGGCGTCGAGCACGCGGTCCTGTTCGAGACCGACCCGGACAGGGCACGCGCGGTCGCCCGCGAGCACCTGCACGTCTACCTGACGACCCCGTTCAACGTCGCCAAGTTCCGCCGCCTGGGCTACACCGAGGAGGAGATCGCGCACGGCGGCAGCGACCGCATCATCGACGACCTCGTCTTCTGGGGCGACCTGGACACCATCGTCACGAAGCTCCACGCCCACCTCGAAGCGGGCGCCAACCACGTGGCGATCCAGGTGGTGGGCATCGAGCCGGGCCGGTCCGCGCTACCGAGGTGGCGCGAACTGGGCGAGGCGCTCCTGCCCTGAGCCCGCCCACGGCCGGCCGCCGACGCGCCGAAGGACCTCTTCCTCGCACCCCACCCCGGCCGCGGACGTGGACGCGAGGCGTCCGGCCGCCGGCGGGTGGTCGGGCTGCCCTGGCCGTGGATGTTGGTGCGGAGTGTTCGGCCGGCTCGGCCGCCGGCGGGTGGCCGAGCCGCCCTGGCCGTGGACGTTGATTCGGAGTGGCCGGGCCCGGTCACTGGCGGGTGGTCGAGCCGCCTTGGCCGTGGACGTTGGTGCGGGTGTTCCGGCCGGCCCGGCCGCTGGTGGGTGGTCGGGCTGCCCTAGCCGCCGACGTGGATGCGGGGGCGTCGCGTCGGGTCCGGCTCGTGCTGGCGGATGATCTCCCGCACCACCGGGGGCGTGTCGCCCCGGCCGAGGATCAGGTAGCGGAACAGGTGCCCGAGCGGGTTGCCCTCCGACCACTCGAAGTGGCAGCGCGGCCGCACCCCGGTCGTGTCCCGCAGTGCCAGCAGGATCGACGCGATGGCGTTCGGAGCCGCGGGGGCGCCGGCGCGCAGGATGCGGTGCGAGCCGACGGCGAAGCCGCGCACCTCGAGGACGTCGCTGAACTCCGAGGGGTCGACCACGTCGATCTCCAGGAACAGCACGTCCGCGACGCCCGGCAGGGGGTTCAGGCCGCGCTGCTCGCCCTCCTTGTCCGCGTACTCGGCCTCGTCGCCCGCCTGGCGTTTGTTGGCCACGAGGTCGAGGCGGCCGTCGTGCTCGATGTTCTCGGTGATGAAGCGACGGGCGGTCTCGTCGAACTCGATGCGGTCGACGCGCAGCTCGGTCGTGCGGGTGACGCGTGAGATCAGCGACACCACGATGATGCCGGCGATGAACGCGGCGGAGATCGCGATGCCGTCCGGCTTCTCGATCACGTTCTCGACCAGCGCGTACAGCAGGATCAGCGTGAGCACGGTGAACGCGACGCCGGCCTTCGGCTGCCCCTTGCGGAACGCGGAGATCGTCACCGCGACCGCGCCGGACACCATCATCGCCAGGATCCCGGTCGCGTAGGCGCCGGCCTGCGCGTTGACGTCCGCGCCGAACGCGAGGGTGATGCCGATGCTGATCACCGTGTACACGAGCACGACCGGGCGCACGGCCCGGCCCCACTCCGGCGCCATGCCGTACGCGGGCAGGTACCGCGGCACGATGTTGATCAGTCCGGCCATCGCGGAGGCACCCGCGAACCACAGGATCAGGACGCTGGAGATGTCGTAGACCGTGCCGAACACCGCGCCGAGGTGCTCGTGCGCGAGGTAGGCGAGCGCGCGGCCGTTGGCCCCGCCGCCCTCCTCGAACTCCTTGGCGGGGATGAGCACGGTGGTGATGAAGCTCGTCGCGATGAGGTACACCGACATGACCAGCGCGGCCGTCATGAGCAGCTTGCCGGTGTTGCGGACCTTCTGCTCGGGGCCGTCGGCCCTGATGAGCGGCATCATGCTGACACCGGTCTCGAACCCGGACAGCCCCAGCACGAGCAGCGGGAACGCGAGCACGGCCGGCCCGGCGATGTCGAGGAACCCGGACCCGTGCTCGGTGAGGCGGTCGGTCCAGCGGGAGAGCGCGTCCGGGGTGCTGAAGATCTCGACCACCCCGACGACCACGATGACGGCGTTGAGCAGCAGGAAGATCGCGACCAGCGGGATCGCGACGCTGATCGCCTCGGAGAAGCCGAGCAGGAAGACGCCGCAGAGGACGACCAGCAGCAGGACGGTGATGAGCACCTCGTGCCCGTGCAGGAAGCCCGGGAAGGCGGGGTTCTCGACCATGTGCACCGACGCGTCCGCCGCGGACAGCGTGATCGTGATGATCCACGAGGTGGCCACGAAGCCCAGCAGCACGAGCACGAAGAGCTTGCCGCGCCAGAACGGCAGCAGCGTCTCCAGCATCGCGACCGACCCCTGCCCGTGCGGCGACTCCCGGGACACGCGCCGGTACATGGGCAGCATGCCGAACAGCGTGAGCGCCACGATCAGCAACGTGGCGAGCGGCGAGAGCGCACCGGCCGCGAGCGCGGCGATGGCGGGCAGGTAGGACAGCGTGGAGAAGTAGTCGACGCCGGTGAGGCACATGACCTTCCACCAGGCCTGCGGCTTGCCGTGCCCCTCGGCGGCCTCGGGGCCGACCGGCGCCACCTGGTGTCGCAGCAGCCACTTGGCGAGCCCGTGCGGCTGCGTCACCTTCGCCGGGCTGCCCACGCTGGCCGGCACCGCGAGCCGATCGGCCGTCCCCGTCTCCGCGTCCATCGCGAGTTCCCTTCCACCCCTGCTGACCCGGCACAGCATGCCGGACGCCACCGACCCGGTGTTGCGGAACCCGTCCCCAACCCCCGCCAGTGCCCGGAATGCCGCATTCGGTCCGTGGGTTCGAATCCACGATGATCACGGGCCACCACTGAATCGCGAGGCATGCCCATCGATGTCGGCCGTAACGAAGCGTGACGAGGCGGCGAGACGGCTCTTCGCCGCCTCCGCGCTCGTGACCGGCGCGGCCGGGTACACCCCGCCCGCGCCGGCCCTGTGGGCGCTCGCGGTGACGTTCGTGGCCTTCGCCGCCAGCGCGTTCTGCGGCCTGATGGCCACCCGGCAGCGGACCTCGGACGTCGTCCACTTCGAGCAGTTGGAGAAGTGGCGCGCGGATGACCGCTACTGGGCGAACAGCCGCGAGAACGTGGACCGCATGCTGGCCAAGGCGAAGATCCAGTCCCTCACCGGGCTGCGTGCCGGCAACGACGAGAACGCGCGCTGGGCGAACAGGGGCTTCCAGGCCCAGCTCGCCGCTCTGGTGGCCTGGCGGTCGGCGCGATCCTGGCCGGCGCGCTCAGCTGACCGGCGCGAGTGCCTCGGCGATCTCGGTCGCCAGTGCCGCGGCCGCCTTCGGGTCCGCGGCCGGGTTGCCGATGCGGTCGTCCCAGTTGAAGTCGTAGTACAGCTCGGTCACGCCCTGTTCGGCGAGCCACTCGGCGTCGGCGCGGATGTCGTCGTAGGTGCCGGACAGGCGGCCGTCCCGCGTCCCGGGCCGGACCACGCCACGGACCACGACCCGCACCGCGGCCGGGTCGGGCGCGGCGGCGCGGACGGTCGCGACGTCCTCGCCGATCCGGTCCAGGTCGTGGGCGCTGCGGCTCATCCAGCCCGCCGCGAGCCGGCCCGCCCGCTCCAGCGCCGGCCGCACCACGCCGCCCAGCAGGACCGGTGGGCCACCCGGCTGCACCGGCCGGGGCGCCATCCGGCTGGGCGGCACCGTGTAGAACTCACCGTCGAAGCTCGCCGGATCGTCCGTCCACAGTGTCCGGAGCACCCGTACGTACTCCTCGGCCCGGGCACCCCGGCGGGCCCTGTCGGCCCCCGTCGCGGTGAACTCGCTGCGCGACCAGCCGACGCCGAGGCCGAGGTCGAGGCGGCCGTGGGAGAGCACGTCGAGCGTGGCGGCCTGCTTGGCCAGGTAGGTCGGCGAGATGAACGGCATGTTCACCAGCGCGACCCCCAACCGGATCCGCGAGGTGTGCGCGGCCGCGAACGTCAGCGCCAGCAACGGGTCCAGCACGCTCTGGTACACCGCGTCCAGCTGGTCGTCCACGCCGACCAACAGCCGCTGGAACGTCCACAGGGAGTCGTAGCCGAGTTCCTCCGCGTGCGCCGCGAACGCGGCCAGCGTCTCCGGGGTCGCCCACGCGCCGGACACCGGGGCGCCAAGTCCGATCCTCACCAGGCCCACGCTACAAGCGCGCCGGACCGCGCGCTCGGGCGATGACCCGGTACCGCCTCGCCAGTTCGGTCAGCTCGGCCACCTCGTCACCGGCCGGTGCGGCGGGCGCGGTGCCACCGCGCGCCCGTTCGCCGGCATGCCGGCACGCCAACGCCCGGTGCACCGCGACCGCGTCCATGGCGCCGTCGACGTAGGGCCGCAGGCACAGCAGGCCGTCCCAGATCTCGATCATCCGACGGTAGAGGACCCCGTCCGGCGCGGCGAACGGCAGCCGGCGCGGCGACGGATCGAGTGAGATGTCCGGGAACTCCGACCGGAGCGCGTGCCACAGCGGGAACAGCAACCGGTACTGCCGGTTGAGCGCGACCCAGCGCGCGACCCGGTCCATCCCGGTGGGCCGGCCGGCCAGCGGCAGCGCGAGGCCCAGCAGCACCAGCAGGATGGCGAGCCGGAACAGCAGCCCGACCAGCGGTCCGTAGAGCACCGACCCGCGCACGCCGGCGTCGTAGGCGACCATTCCCGCGCACCTGGTCACGGCGTAGGCGGCCGCCACCGCGTCGCCCGCACCCATGATCCGCAGGCCGAGGCGCAGCGTGAACCGGTCGGCGACGCGGGCGCACCGCCACGCCGACGCCCCGAGGAGAACGGCCGCCGGCGCGACGTAGGCGACGTAGCCGTAGCCCTCCCAGGACACCAGCGGCACGGGGTCCGCACCGCGGCTCCTCGCCACGTACTCGGGGTAGTTCGACGGCGCCGTCAGGAACAGCACGACCAGCACGGCGCACACGGCGAGCCCGAGGACCAGCCACCTCGCGACCCGCGGTGCGGCGACCGGCGCGGGCAGTTCCAGGTGCAGGAAGGTGCACCCGGCCGCGGCCAGCGCCAGCACCGTCAGGCAGTTCGACGCCATCGCGGCGAGGCCCGGCGCGGTCAACGCGTCGACGGCCGGGTGCACGACGGCCAGCTGCAGGGTCATCGACGCGACCAGCCCGGTCAGCGCCACGGACATCCACCGTCCGGCGCGGGTGGCCCTTCCGCGGCGCGGACCGGCCAGCCGGGTCAGCAGCCCCAGCCAGCACAGCGCGAGCGGCACGAGCCAGTCCCACTGGACCGTCACGGCCGCAGCGCCGCCTCGATGCGCCGCAGCACGACCTCGTCCCGCGCGGCGAGGGCCGTCGGGGCGAGCACCGGCAGCCGTCCGGCGCGTTGCCGCACCAGCGTCGCGAACCGCTCGGCCTCGCGTTCCTCCTCGTCGTGGTAGGCCCCGCGGCGGAGCACCCGCGAGACCGCGGCCGGGTCGAGGGTGGGCAGGAGGAAGCGCAGCACGCTGTCCGGGGAGGTGCCGGCCGAGTCGTGGCCGCACAGCACGTGGCCGAGCTCGTGCAGGACGATGTGCGCCTGGTGCACGGCGTTCGTCCCGGCCTCGTAGCAGATCAGGTCCGCGTCGCGCACCGCGAGCCACAGGCCGCTCGGTCCACCCGGCCCGATGCGCAGCGCGCGCAGTGTGATCGGGCGGCCGCGCCGCACGGCGACGCGGCGCACCAACTCGTCGATGTCGAACGGATCCGGCACGTCCAGGGACGCGACGGCGTCCAGCAGTCGGTTCATGACCCCCCCGAGAACCTCGAGATCATCGAGATCATGGTGGCACAGGTCAGTCGCGGCGGTTCTCCAGCCGGAGAAGTCGCGTGATGAGGTCGCTCACCGCGTCTCGGCTCTCCTGGGACAGGTCCGCGGCACGCAGGGCGATGTCGGTGACGCCGTTCTCGCGCAGTGTCGAGAGCAGCTCCAGGTCGCGTTCGATCCGCGCGCTCTCCTCGTCGTCGAGGAAGTAGGCGACCGGGACCCCGAAGTAGGTGGCGAGCGCGGTGAGGTGCTGGATCGACGGGTTGTCCCGGCGGCCGGTCCGCAGCTGCCAGATGTAGGTGTGCGAGATCGGCACGCCGAGCTGCTCGGTGATCGCCGCGGCGACCGTGGCGTTGCTGGGTTCGGCGGTCCCGTGGCGGCGCATCGTGGTGAACAGCCTGTCGAGCCTGGCGGCCAGGGTGGGCTCGGACACGCTGGTCACCTCCGGTCCGTTGACGCCTCCCGGGCAGATCCTAAACCAGCGTTGACAGCCGTCCGCCGACCGCGCGAGACTGCCCCGGTTGCAACTCACGTTTAAGCAACCGCAAGTTGACAAAGCTGAAGTTGCTGTCACTGGGAGGGTGTATTGCTTCGAAGATGGATCTCCACCGTGGCCACGATGGCGTTCGCCGCCGTCGCGGTGGTCGGCGTCACTGGGGGGACGGCCGGCGCCGAGACGCGGCAGGCGGTGCCGCGGCCCGTGACCGAGTCGGACCAACTGGCCGTGCAGATCCGCAACCAGAACGGCCTGTGCATGGACATCGGCTCGAACGCGCCGGGCACGGTGGTCGGGATGACCTACTGCAACTCCGGCCTGCTGAGCCAGTTCTGGGTGTTCAACGGGGACAACACCGTCGTGAACGTCAACAACGGCCTGTGCATGGACATCGGGTCCAACGCGCCCGGCACCCGGGTGGGGATCACCACCTGCCACCCCGGCTACACCAGCCAGAGGTGGTTCAACTACTCCGAGGACCGTTCGTTCCGCAACTACAACGGCCTGTGCGCGGACATCGGTTCGAACGCGCCGGGTACCCCCGTGGCCGTCACGACCTGCCAGGCGGGGTACCTCAGCCAGAGGTGGTACTTCCAGTAACCCCGGGGGGCCAAGGGGAAGGCCCGCCCGGCGACACGCCGGGCGGGCCTTCCCCGTCAGTCACTCAGAGTTTGGCGCACTGTCCCGTCGCCGGGCCGTACACCGTGTTCTTGCGGCCGTCGTTGCCCGGGGCCGGGTTGTTGCCCGAGCAGGCCAGCGGGCCCACGATCGAGTTGCCCGCCACCACCGACGCGCCGCCGGTGTTGCCCGTCACCGAGATCGGCCCGGTCACCTGCGCGGTGTCGAGCTTCACGCCCTTCTTGTTGCCCTGCAACACGATGGGGCCGGTGATCTTGGCCTTGTCGACGGCGACCGCGCCGGTCGAGCCGGTGACCGCCACCGGGCCGATGACCTGCGCGCCGGACACCGCGACCTGGCCCGCGTTCGCCGCGGTGATCGGGCCCACGACCAGGCCACCGGTGATGGTCACCGACGCGCCCGCCTTGACCGTCACGCCACCGAAGAGCGTCGCGTTCTCGAAGCAGGTCAGGCCGGCCGAGACCACGACCGTGCCGAACCGCATGCCCGTGATCGTCCGGTCACAGGTCGGGGCCGGCGTGCCGATCGACGACCTCGGCGCGGGGTCCGCCGTCACCGGCGAGTGGGCGGCCAGGTAGGCGTTCAGCATCGTCAGGTCGTTGTCGCCGGTGGTGACGCGGTCCGTGCCCTGCCCCAGGGTGAGGAAGTTGTCGCCACCCGCGGCCAGGAACGAGTTCACCGTGACCCGGTAGGTCCCGGTGGGACTGATCGGCTGACCGTTCAGCGTCATCCCGGTGATCCGCTGCCCCGCCGGGTTGTCCGGCAGGTAGGTGTAGTCGAACCCCTTGGAGACGCCCAGGTGCAGCTTCGGCCGCGACGCGCCCGCGGGCTGCCACTGCTCCTCCAGCACCTGCTTGATCTGCGCACCCGTGTACGTCTTGGTCACGACGTCGTTGGCGAACGGCTGCACCGAGAACGCCTCCGCGTAGGTGACCACGCCGTCCGGCGCGTACAGCAGGTCGGCCCGCAGCCCGCCCGGGTTCATGAACGCGATCTGCGCCCCACCCCGGCCCGGGTCCTGGGTACCGGCCAACTGCACGTCGGCGACGAAGTTGCCCAGCACCGACTCACTGCCGCGGTCCTCGGCGCCGGTCGACGTGACCGCCCGCCTGATGTCCGCGGTGATCGAGCCGAGCGGCTGCTTGCCCAGCTCCGCGGAGTTCGCCTTGGCCCGCGCCACGAGGTCCGCCACCGCCGGGTCCGGGGTGACGCCCTCGACGTTGAGCAGCGCGGCGTCGGAGGTGATGACCCGCTTGGTCGCCGGGTCGATCGACAGGGTGACCTTGCCCAGCTTCACGCCGTAGTCCTCGGCCTGCACGACCGGCCGCAGCCGGTCCGTGCCGGGGATCGGTGCGGTGAACGCGTACGGCTGGTGCGTGTGTCCACTGAGGATCACGTCCACGTTGCCGGACATGTTCATGAACCGCCCGAACACCGGGTCGCGCTGCAGGTCCGCGACGGAGCCGATGTTCTCGGTCGCCGCGCCCTCGTGCGCCAGCAGGACCACGACGTCCGCCTCACCGTTGGCCTCGTTGCCGTCCTTCAGCTGCGCGGCAACGGCTTCCGCCTCCGGCACCGGGTCCCTGAACGTCAGCCCGGCGACCCCGTCCGGGTTCACCAGCGACGCCGTCTGCTCGGTCACCACGCCCACGATGCCGACGCGCACGCCGTCCACCGTCTTCACCTCGTACGGCGGCAACGCGCGGTCCGCGCCCCGGTACACGTTCGCGCCCAGGTACGGGAAGTCCGCCCGGGGCACGACGCGGCCGGTCAGGTCCGCGAAGCCCTTGTCGAACTCGTGGTTGCCGACCGCCGCGGCGTCCAACCCCATGAGGTTCAACGCGTCGAGCGTCGGGTTGTCCTGGTCGATCGCCGAGACGAACGTCGACGCGCCGATGTTGTCACCGGCCGACAGGAACAGCGTGTTCGGGTTCTGCCCGCGCAGCTGGTCCACCAGGCCCGCGAGCTGTGCCGCGCCCCCGACCGGGCCGTTCGCCCCGGTGGCCGGCGACTCGAGCCGGCCGTGGAAGTCGTTGATGTTCAACAACTGCAGCCGCACCGGACCCGTCGACAGCCCGATCACCTTCGGGTTGTGGTCGCTCGCGCGGTACGGGTTCGGCTGGTAGAACGCCGGGTTGCCGTCGTACTCGAACGCGAACGACTCGTGCGCGTTGATCTGCCACACGTCCACGCCGGTGACCCGCGAGGCCAGCGACGGCGTCGCGATCGCGTGGTCGAGCGAGCCGGACTCGCCGCCGAACACGTAGCTCGCCTCGCCGTTGCTGAGGTCCTGGAACGACGAGTCGTAGAAGACCTTCATCGGGTCTTCCTGGGTGTAGGAGTTGAAGTCGCCCAGCAGCAACACGTCGTCGCTGCCGGAGGACGCCTTCAGCCGGTTGACGAACGCGATCGTCGACTGGGCCTGGCGGACCCGGTCGCCGTTGTACGCGCCCTGCCCGTCACCGGTGTCGACGTTGTCGCCGGCCGGCGGGGTCGACGCGGACTTCGACTTGAGGTGGTTGGCCACCACCGTGAACTTCTCGCTGCCGGCCGTGAAGGTCTGCGCGATCGGCTCACGCGCGTTGAACCACACCGACTCGTCGTTGATCGTCTGCGCGTCGCCGACCGGGGTCACCGAGGCGGGCTTGAAGATGATCGCGGTCGTGATGAAGTCCTGCTGCGCGGCCGGTGGCAGGCCGGCGGGGGAGCGCACGTAGTCCCAGGTGCCCGCGCCGTCCTTCGCGTTCAGCGCGGCGACCAGGCGCTTCAACGCCTTCTGCGGGTCGTTCGCCTCGAAGCGGACCGAGTTCTCGATCTCCTCCAGGGCCACGACGTCCGCGCCGAGGGCGGAGATCGCGGACACGATCTTGGTTTCCTGCTTCGCCAGCCCAGCCTCGTCGGCGGCACCGCGGGCGTCGCCGCCGAAGTGCACGAAGTAGTTCAGCACGTTGAAGCTGGCGAGGCGGATGTCGCCGCCCACGTCCTCCGGGGCCGGGGTGCGCGGGTTGGTCGACTTGAACGTGGTGCGCTGCGGGGCGGGTGTCGTCGCGGTCACCGGGGTGGTCGGCTGGAGCCGCCACTCGTCGAACCCGTACGACAGCACGGTCGGCGCGAACGCCTCCACCTGGTCACCCACGCGCAGCGGCGCGTCCGGGTACACGTACGGCGGCAGCTGGCCCGCGGTCGAGAGGTTCGTCGTCGAGCCGTCGTCCAGCAGCAGCCGGCCCAGCTTGTTGGCATTGGCCTGGTTGAGCGCCTCCGGGCTGCCCGGCCGGAACAGGTCGGTCGGCGTCGGCGCGGCCCTGTCGCCGGCGGCGAGCACGACCTCGCCGTAGCGGTTGGTGTTGAAGACCTCGGAGACCGTGTAGTCGCCGACCGGCGCGACGAGCATCGACTCGACCGACTCGCGGCCGGCCGCGTCGAGCGGCAGCGTCAGCGGGACCGGCGCGGGCAGCGGCGCGTTGTTCGCGCACACGGCGACGTCGGCCTTGGCGCCGATGTTGATCTCGGTGAGCCCGTTGAACTCGCTGACGGTGCCGCGCACCTTCACGTCGTCGCCGATCGCGACGCTCGGCTGGTTGGCGGCGTTCGACGTCAGGTAGACGAACACGCCGTCCGACGGCGTGCCCGCGGCGGCCGCGTGGCCGCCCGAGCCCGCGGTCTGGACGTAGATTCCGTTGTAGCCGCCGGTGCGGTGGTCCGCGGTCTCGACGCCCTCGACCACGACCTGGCTGCCGGCCAGCGGGGAGGTGTCGGTCGTGCCCTGGACCTCGGCGATCGTGTGGTTCACGGTCAGCGCGGCGCAGTCGCCGGACCCCGGGTCCGGGTTGCCGCCGCCGGAGTTGCGGGTGCCGAACGTGTTGGGCGCCGCCGCCTGCCAGACGCCGCCGACCTTCTGCAGCGAGTAGCCGACCGGCGTCGCGGCCCCCTCGGCCACGCCGATGTCCGTGGCGGTCGTGCCGTTCGCGGGGCCGCCCGTCGCGGTGAGGGGACCCTCGTAGGACAGGAACTCGGCGACCGTACCGTCCGGGCGCACGAGGGCGACGCCGTCGGGGGAGCCGTTCTGGAGGCCGTCGGTCGGGTAGGTCTGCACGACCACGCCCGCGGCGGGGACCGCGCCGGACAGCGTGGTCGTGCCGTACACGCCACCGCCGCTGCCGTTGTACAGGGCGAGCCGCCAGCCGGTCAGGTCGAAGCCCTCGGGAGCCTCGATCTCCAGCGCCTCACCGGTGTCCGCGCCGACGTTGTCGTAGTGGATCTCACTGATGAACGGTCCGTCCGGCTCCGCGGCCGAAGCCGTCGAGGCACCGAACGCGACAGTGGCTATCGCGGTCACGGCCCCGGCGGCCTGTAGTAAGCGGACACGTCTACTGCTTGGCATTCAGGCCTCCATCGCACGGGTGGAACCGGAGGAGCCTAAATGTCGATGGTGTCCAGGAAACCGCGCACGGATGTACGTTGTGCGATTGTTGTGCGTCCGACTACACGTGCGTGTAGTAGGCTACACGCGTGAGTAGCGCAGCCGAGGATCTGACCGCTCGCGCCCGCATCCGGGACGCCGCCCTGGCGCACTTCGGGGAGCACGGGTTCGAGAAGGCCACGATCCGCGGCATCGCCAAGACGGCCGGCGTGTCCTCCGGGCTGCTCCGGCACCACTTCGGCAGCAAGGAAGCCGTGCGGGACGCCTGCGACGAGTACGTGCTCGGGATCGTCCGCAAGCTCAACGAGGAGACCTGGGCGGCGTACGAGGCGGGCGACCTCGGCAAGGCGCCGTCGGCCCGGGATCCGCTGGGGCCGTACAACCGCTACATCGCGCGGTCCCTGATCGACGGCGGCTCGACCGAGCTGTTCGACGAGATAACCAGGATGGGCGAGGCATGGCTCGCGACCTTCGACGCGCGGAGCGGGCACGAGCCGCACACCTCGGCGAGGGTCCGGGCCGCGGTGGTGGCGGCCTGGGGGCTCGCCATCCCGATGATGTCCGAGCACCTGGCCCGGGTCCTGGGGGCCGACCTGTCCAGCCCCCAGGGCTTCTCGCTGCTCGCGCACGCACTGCTCGACCTGCACTCCATCCCACTGATGAGCCCGGAGGAGGCGGCCGCCGCGCGCACCGGCCTGAGCGAGCCGCCGGCGTCCGGACTGAGTGAGCAGCGGAAGCGAAGCGACCCTCGCTGAGCAGCGCAGGGGGGAAGACGCCGGCCACAGGCCCGCGAGCCCGGCGAGGCAAGGCACCAATGAAAGGACTTTTGGATGACTGACGCGATCAGCGTTTCCGGTCTGGTCAAGGAGTTCGGCCGGACCAGGGCGCTGAACGGGCTCGACCTGTCCGTGCGGACCGGTGAGGTGCACGGCTTCCTCGGCCCGAACGGGTCTGGCAAGTCCACCACCATCCGCGTGCTGCTCGGCCTGCTCCGCGCCGACGCCGGCACGGTCCGCCTGCTCGACGGCGACCCGTGGACGGACGCCGTCGAGCTGCACCGCCGCCTCGCGTACGTGCCTGGTGACGTGACGCTGTGGCCGAACCTGACGGGCGGCGAGGTGATCGACCTGCTGGGGAGACTGCGTGGCGGCCTCGACAAGGGCCGCCGGGACGCCCTCCTGGAGCGGTTCGACCTCGACCCGCGGAAGAAGGCCCGCACCTACTCCAAGGGCAACCGGCAGAAGGTGGCGCTGGTGGCGGCGTTCGCGTCCGACGCGGAGCTGCTCGTGCTGGACGAGCCGACCTCCGGGCTGGATCCCCTGATGGAGGAGGTGTTCCGCGGGGTCGTGCGGGAGGAGCGGCGGACCGTGCTGCTGTCCAGCCACATCCTCGCCGAGGTCGAGGCCCTGTGCGACCGGGTCACGATCATCCGCGAGGGCCGCACCGTCGAGACGGGGTCGCTCGCGGACCTGCGGCACCTGACCCGCACCTCCATCGAGGCCGACCTCGCCGGCCCGGTCAACGGGCTGGCCGACCTGCGGGGCGTGCACGACCTCCTGGTCCGCGAGGGCCACGTGAAGTTCGACGTCGACACCGCTGCCCTGGCGGAGGCGTTGCGGGCACTGACCGCCGCCGGCGTGCGGTCCCTCGTGAGCCAGCCACCCACGCTGGAGGAGCTGTTCCTCCGCCACTACGAGGTGACCCGATGACCGGGACCTGGCAGCTCGTCCGGCTGATCCTGCGGCGGGATCGGCTGATCATGCCCATCTGGGTGGTGCTCCTCGCGCTGGTGCCGGTGTCCTATGTGTCCCTGCTCGACGGCCTCTTCCCCGCCGCCGCCGAGAAGGCCCACTACGCCACGGTCAGCGCCAACAGCGCGGGGTTCGTCGCGCTGTACGGGCGGCTGTTCGGCGCCGGCATCGGTGAGCTGGTCGCGTGGCGCGCCGGGTTCATCCTGGTGATCATCGGGCTGGTCGCGATCCTCACGGTCATCCGGCACACGCGTGCCGAGGAGGAGGCCGGGCGGCGCGAGCTGCTCGGGTCGGCCGTCGTCGGGCGGCACGCCGGGCTGGCCGCCGCCCTCGTCGCCACGTGTGGGGCGAGCCTGGTCATGGGGCTGGTGCTGGCCGCCGCGATGGCCGGGCAGGGCGTCCCCGGCGGTGGCTCGCTCGCGTTCGGACTGGAGTTCGCCGCGACGGGATGGGTGTTCGCCGGCATCGCGGCGGTGGCCGCGCAGCTGACCGCCAACGCGGGCTCCGCGCGTGGGATCGCCGTGACCGTGCTGGCCGTCGCCTACGTCCTGCGCGTGGTCGGCGACGTCAGCGGCATGACCGACGGGCCGCTCACCTGGGTCACCGGCCTGTCCCCGATCGGGTGGGTGCAGGCGATCCGCCCGTACGGTGACGACCGGTACTGGCTCGCGCTGGTGGTCCTCGCGGCGGCGGCGGTGTTCACGGCGGTCGCGGTGGTGCTGTCCGGCCGGCGGGACGTCGGCGCGGGTCTGGTGCCGCCCCGACCCGGTCCCGCGGACGGCGGTCTCGGCTCGCCGTTCGGGCTGGCGTGGCGGCTGCACCGCGGGCTGCTCACCGCGTGGACCGGCGGGTTCGTCGCGCTCGGCGTGGTGCTGGGGTACCTGGCCGAGGGCGTTGGCGACCTGGTCGGCGACAACCGGGCCATGAAGGACGTCTTCACGCGGCTGGGCGGCGCGCAGGGGCTGATCGACAGCTACCTGGCCGGCATGGCGGGCTTCTTCGGGCTGCTCGCCGGCGCGTACGCGATCCAGGCCATGCTGCGCGCCCGCGCCGAGGAGACCGCGGGGCGCGTGGAGCCGGTGCTGGCCACGGCGACCGGCAGGCTGCGCTGGCTCGCGTCCCACCTGCTGTTCTCCCTGCTCGGCCCGGCCGTCGTGCTGGTCGCGGCGGGGCTCGCGATGGGCGTCACGCACGGCCTGAACGTCCGCGACGTCGGTGGTGAGCTGCCCCGGCTGCTGGCCGGCACGGTGGTCCAGCTGCCGGCGGTGTGGATCCTGTCCGCCGTGACGGTCCTGCTGTTCGGCCTGCTGCCCCGGTTCGCGGCGGTGGCGTGGGCGGCGCTGTCGGCCTGCCTGCTGATCAGCCTGGTCGGGCAGGCCGCGGGGCTCGCCCAGTGGGTGCTGGACATCTCGCCGTTCACCCACCTGCCGAAGCTGCCCGGCGGCGGCGTGACCGCGCTGCCGCTGATCCTGCTGGTGGCCGTCGCGCTGGCGGTGACCGCGGCCGGCGTCACCGGTTTCCGCCGTCGGGACGTGCCGGGCTGAGAGTGCGCCGGCGCGGTGGAGTTCCCGACCCAGGCGTAACGATTCACCCGGGTGTCGCGACCACGGGGTGTGTTCGTGGAACTGCGCGTGCACGGGGTGAGCGGCACGCCGCCCGTGGACCTGCTCGACCACCCGCTCGTGAAGCAGGTCGCCGGGGACACCGACGGCCGGTTCTTCCGACCCGTGGACGCGGCCGGCAACGAGGTGCGCGCCGCGGACGGGCACGTGCTCGAGGGGTACCACTGGGCCCCGCAGACCTCCGGCACCTGGCGGCAGGCGCTGTGGCTCGCGCTGGTGCCGTTCGGCCTGGTCAACGCCGCGTACTTCATGCTGCCGGGCGGCGGGGCGGGCAACGTCCCCCGGGCCGTCACCCGGGCCTCGTTGCGGGTGCTCGCGATCGTCCTCACCGCGCTGGTCGTGCTGGCGATGGCGCAGGCGGCGGTCGACCTGTTCGCCTGGCAGTGGACCGGCGTCGGTGGGCGGTCCGGTGACCCGCGCTGGTGGCTCGTCGCGGGGTTCGCCGCGGTGGTGGTCGGGCTGCTGGTGATCCGGTTCCTGGTCGGGCCGCCGCGCAGCGCGGCGGCGGCGTCCTCGCCGGACGAGGCGGTCACCGGCCTCGCGGGTGGCGAGTTCTACATCGGCGACCGCGACATGCCGGCGCTGCGGCACCTGCACCTCACCGCCGGCCTGACCGTCCTCTCCGTGCTCGCCGCGTCGCTCGTGCGGCAGTACGGCGCGGCCGGCTGGCTGTACTGGGTCGCGGTCGGGTTGCTCGCGTGGACCGTCCTGCACACGATGCTGCTCGGCGACCCGCGGCGGCGCCGTGGCCTGCGGGCGTTCTTCGCCGAACAGCTGCCGGTCGTCGTGCTGTGCGTCGGCGTCGTGCTGTTGGTCGCGTCGGTGGCCGCGATGGTCGCGGTGGCGGACTACCCGCCGAGCCGGCGTGGCATCCTGCCCGGCATCGGCGACCTCGGGCGCTGGGCGGCCGGGCTCGCGATCGTGTCGCTCGTGGTGCTGGTCCTCGCGGCGGCGGTGCTGGCATGGCGCACGCGGGAATCCGAGCTGGCCGCCGGCGTCTGGACCGGAGGGAAGACGCCGGGTACAGGCCCGCGAACCGGCACTGTTCCACGGCCTTTCCGGCGGTTCCTCGGCGGGATGACCGGTCCGGTCGTGGCCGCGCTCGGGATGTTCCTCGGCGTGGGGTTCACGTCCGCGCTCGCCTACGGCGTGCTGCGGCTCCTGCGCCCGGCCGACGACCCGACGGCGATGGCGCTGCCCCTGTTCTACCTCAGGATCGCCTTCGCCGCGGGGGTGGCGGTGGCGCTCACCGTGCTGATCGCGCTGGTGGTGGCGGTGTGGGTGCTGCTGAGGGCCGAGCGGTTCGCGAACCTGGTGCGTGCCTCCGCCGGCCCGGACCTGCTGCCGGACGACCAGGTGCGTGGCGTCGCGCTGGCGTGGCGGCTGGCGCGGCTGAAGTTCTCCGTGCAGTGGCTCGCGGTCGTCCTCGCCGGCGCCGGCACGGTGCTCACCGTCGCGGCGGTGGTCGAGGCGGCCGGGGACACGGGCGCGTCGGTCTGCCACCCGAGCGGCACCTGGCTGTCCGACTGCCGCGACCTGCCCGGCCTCGACCTGGTGACCGTCGGCACGGTGGCCCTGCTGCTGCTGGGCGGTTTCCTCGTCTACCTCGGCCGCCGCGCGGTGGGGGACAGCGCGGTCCGCCGTGCGGCGTGCGTCGTGTGGGACGTCATCGCGTTCTGGCCCGCCGCCGTCCACCCGCTGGTGCCGCCGCCGTACTCGCCGAAGGTGATCGAGGACCTGCGCCGGCGCATCGAGTGGCACGTGTCCGAGCCGGACACGTGCCTCGTGCTGGCCGGGCACAGCCAGGGCAGCATGATCGCGGCGGCGGCGCTGACACGGCTCGCGCCGGAGTACCGGCCGAAGGTCGCGCTGCTCACGTACGGCTCGCAGCTGCAGCTCGCGTACTCCCGGGCCTTCCCGGCGTACGTCAACTACCGCTTCCTGTGCTGGCTCAAGGAGGACGTGCTCGGGGACCGCTGGGTGTCCCTGTACCGGGAGACGGACCCCTTCGGTGGCCCGGTGCTGAGCTGGAGCCGCACCGAGGGGCCGGAGTTCCGGTCCTACCGCCTCGGCTCCGCCGAGGTCGGCGTCGACGAGCTGGACCCGGTGACCGGGCTGCGCCGCTGCGGCGCCGAGTGGCGGCTGCTGGACCCGTGCCCGTCCGACGGCGTGCTCACCCCGCGGCAGGCCATGCGCCGGCACACGGCGTTCTGTGTGGAGCCGGCGTGGACCATGGCACTGGCCGAGCTGACCAGCGCGTTCGACCACAAGGCCTAACGACACCTGGGCAGGTGGTATGACCACGGCGGGATCCGGCGCATCGGAGTGTGCCGGCACGCACCTGTCGTCGGAGGTCTGACTAGGATGTGCTGAATCGTATCGACCGTCCGTGGTCGGCACCCGGGGAGTGAGGGACGAACAGGGCCAGGACATGGTTGGTGCGTTCAGCGGGACCCGTGAATCCCCGGCCGCGACCACGGTGCTGTTGATCGAGGACGACGACGGTGACGCGTTCCTCGTCGAAGAGCTGCTGCGCGAGGCCGGGAGGATCTTCGACCTTCGCCGGGTGCGTACGCTCGCCGAGGCGAAGGCGGCCGTCCAGGACGCCGGTTGCGTGCTCCTCGACCTCGGCCTCCCCGACACCTACCAGCTCGACGGCCTGCGCTGGCTCCAGAACAACGTGCCCTCGATCGCGGTCGTCGTGCTCACCGGCCTCGCCGACGAGTACCTCGGTGAGGAAGCCGTCCGGCTCGGCGCCCAGGACTACCTCGTCAAGGGCCAGGTCGACGGACCGCTGCTCGACCGGGTGATCCGCTACGCCGTCGAGCGCGAGCGGTCCGACTCGCTGCAGCGCCAGCTCCGCGACGCCCAGATCTATGCCGAGGAGAACGGCCGCCTCGAACGTGGCCTGCTGCCGACACCGATCGTGCCGCCGGAGGCCGACCTGCGGGTCATCCCGCGGTACTCGCCCGGCGGCCAGCGGCTCCTGCTCGGCGGCGACTTCTACGACGTGGTCCAGACCGCCGACGGCACCGCGCACGCGGTGGTCGGCGACGTCTGCGGGCACGGCCCGGACGAGGCCGCGCTGGGCGTGTCGATGCGGGTCGCCTGGCGCTCGCTGGTGCTCGCCGCCCGGCCGTCGCCGGAGGTGCTCACGGTCGTGAACCAGGTGTTCACCCACGAGCGGTACAAGTCGAACCTGTTCACCACGCTCTGCATGCTGTCGGTCGACCCGTCCCGCCGGACCGGCACGCTGCACCTCGTCGGCCACCCGCCGCCGCTGCTGGTCGTCGGCACGGAGGTGCGGGAGCTGAAGGCCCCCGTGCGCACCCCGATCGGCGTCGGCGACGGCACCCGCTGGCCGAACAGCGAGGTCGAGCTCGGCGACCGGTGGACCGTGCTGATGTACACCGACGGCCTCATCGAGGGCCGGGTCGGCACGCAACGCAGGCGGCTGGACGTCGACGGGCTGGCCGAGCTGGTCGAGGGTGCGGCCCGCCAGGGGCTGCGGGACGAGGAACTGCTCGACCACGTGATCAACGCCGTCCAGGAGCTGAACGGTGGCGCGCTCGACGACGACATGGCAGTGGTGGCCCTGAGTCATGGCTGAGACGCGGCGCTGGCCGCTTCGACGGATCATCAACGTCAGCCTCGCGGTGCTGGCCGCGTTCCTGCTGGCCGCGCTCATCGGGGGCGGGTTCGCGCTGAGCCGGCTCGGGGACGCCCGAGCCACCGTGGTCGGTCGCATCGACCCCGCGCTGCAGCAGGCGTTGCGGCTGCAGTCGGCGCTGGTCGACCAGGAGACGGGCGTGCGCGGGTACGCGCTCGGGGCCAACGAGGACGTGCTCAACCCGTACATCACCGGGGTCACCGCGCAGCACGAGGTGGCGGCGCAGCTGGGCGGCCTGCTCACCGACCTCCCGGACGCCGCGGCCCAGCTGCGCCGGGTGGACGACCGGGTCGACCAGTGGCGCAAGGTCTACGCGCAGCCGACCATCGCCGAGGTCGCCCGCACGGGTGAGCCCGCGTCGACCACGTCCGTCGAGCAGGGCAAGGCGTACTTCGACCGGGTCCGGGCCGCGCTCGACGGGCTGCAGACCAGGCTCAACACGGCGCGGGTGAACGCCAGCGACACCCTCGACGGCGCCGCGACCACGACCAACATCGTGTTGGTCGCCATCGCGGTGGGGTTCGCGCTGATCGTCGCCGCGCTCGCGCTCGGGCTGCGCCGCGCCGCCATCCAGCCGATCTCCCGGCTGGCCGAGGAGGTCCGCATCGTCGCCCGCGGCGAGTTCGACCACCCGGTCGAGCAGAGCGGGCCGCGCGAGGTCCGCGAGCTGGGCACGGACGTCAACATCATGCGGGAGCGGATCCTGCAGGAGCTGTCCGCGCTGCAGGTGGCGCACGCCGAGCTGGACAAGCGCAGCACCGACCTGGAGCGGTCGAACGCGGAGCTGGAGCAGTTCGCCTACATCGCGTCGCACGACCTGCAGGAGCCGCTGCGCAAGGTGGCGAGCTTCTGCCAGCTGTTGGAGCGGCGGTACAAGCGGCAGCTCGACGAGCGCGCCGACCAGTACATCGCGTTCGCGGTCGACGGCGCGAAGCGCATGCAGATCCTCATCAACGACCTGCTGGCGTTCAGCCGGGTCGGCCGGGTCGTGCGGGAGCACGTGGTGGTGTCGTGCGACGCCGTGCTGGAGCAGGCGCTGGCGAACCTGTCGTACACCATCGAGCAGACCGGCGCGACGATCGAGGCCGACCCGCTACCGGACGTGTCGGCCGAGGTCCCGCTGCTGACCACCGTGTTCCAGAACCTGATCGGCAACGCGCTGAAGTTCCGCGGCGACGAAACGCCGCACGTGCGCGTCACGGTCCGCCGGGACGGCGACTTCTGGGAGTTCGGCGTCGCCGACAACGGGATCGGCATCGACGACGAGTACGCGGAACGGATCTTCGTGATCTTCCAGCGGCTGCACAACAAGGCGGACTACCCGGGCACCGGCATCGGCCTGGCGATGTGCCGGAAGATCGTGGAATTCCACGGCGGGAGGATTTGGCTGGACACGACGGTGGAATCCGGCTCGCGGTTCTGCTTCACCCTGCCGGTGATCAACGAGGACGAGGAAACAGATGGCTGACCCCACCTCCCTGGACATCGTCGACGTACTGCTGGTCGAGGACGACGACGGCGACGTGCTGATGACGCGCGAGGCGTTCGAGCACCACAAGATCCGCAACAACCTGCATGTCGTGCAGGACGGTGAGGAGGCGCTACAGTTCTTGCGCCGCGAGGGACCCTACGCGGACGCGCCGAGGCCGGGTCTCATCCTGCTGGACCTGAACCTGCCGAGGCGTGACGGCCGCGAGGTGCTCGCCGAGCTGAAGGCCGATCCCGAACTGCGGGTGATCCCCGTGGTGGTGCTGACGACCTCCGAGGCGGAGGAGGACATCCTCCGCAGCTACTCGCTGCACGCCAACGCGTACGTCTCGAAGCCGGTCGACTTCGACCGGTTCATCGACGTCATCCGCCAGATCGACGACTTCTTCGTTACGGTGGTGAAACTCCCCGGATGATCGAGCTGCCGGACGCCTACTGGGAGGTCCGGTATGTCGGCGCCCGCTACCCGGGTGCCCCGGTCGTCCGGGAGCGGCCGGGGCTCGCGGAGGGCGCGAACTGCCAGCTGTACGCCTACGAGGTGCTGCGTCACTTCGGACTGAACCCGCCCGACCTGCGCTCCAGCGAACTCTGGACCGACACGGCGACGACCCAACGCGTCTCCGTGCCCCGCCCCCTGGACCTGGTCCTGGTGAACGCGACCCGGGACGCCTGGGGTGCGCACGTCGGCGTCTGGGCCGGCGATGACAAGATCCTGCACCTGTGTGCCGAGGTGGGACGCCCCACCTTCTGGAACCTGGCGACCTTCGCGACGCGCCCGAGCTACCGGGTCCTGGTGGGGTTCAAGCGCGTCACGACCCACGGCTGAGACCCGCGGATCCGTTGCCAGCAAACCAACTCGGCACCCCGCGGCGTCGCCGGACTGAACCGGCCGGCGCACCTGCCCGTGTACACGGCATGCCGAGTCAGCAGCACGTGCCGGCCGTCGAGCCGGGCGTGCACGCGTACGGCTGGCGTCCACCGCCACCACAGGTGCTCGGCACCGGCTCTGAGCGGCTACGTTTCCCGCTCACACGGCCAGGGTATTCACGGGCGTGATCGTCGACGGCCGCTACCGAGTAGGCCCCCGCCTAGGCCGGGGTGGGATGGCTGACGTGTTCGAGGCGTGGGACTCCCGCCTCGAGCGGAAGGTGGCGATCAAGAGATACCGCGCGATTCCGCACGGTGTCGGCCTGCGGCGGTTCATGTCGGAGGCGGAGCTGCTCGGCGGCCTGTCGCACCCGGGTCTCCTGACGGTGTACGACATGAGCTTCGACGGCGAACATCCTTTCCTGGTACTGAGTCTGGCCACGGGCGGCACACTGCGCGACCGGCTCGACACGGGCACGCTCCCGCAGTCGCGGGTGGCCGAGATCGGCGCGACGGTGGCGGAGGTGCTGGCGTACGTGCACGAGCAGGGCATCGTGCACCGCGACGTCAAGCCGTCGAACATCCTCTTCGACGACCAGGGCGACTGCTACCTGGGTGACTTCGGCATCGCGCGGGCGATCGGCGCCGCGCACATCACGGACTCCAGGGAGTTCGTCGGCACGGCCGCCTACCTGGCGCCGGAACAGGTGGAGGGCCGCTCACCCGGACCGCAGGTCGATGTGTACGCGTTGGGCCTGGTACTGCTCGAATGCATGACGGGGGTGCCGGAGTACACGGGCACGGACGTCGAGATGGCACTGGCCAGGCTGACCCGCCCGCCCCGGGTGCCGGGCACGTGGGGTGCGCAGTGGCGGGCGGTCCTGACCGCGATGACCGCCACGAACCCGGAGGAACGGCCGACGACGCAGGAGTGCGTGTCCCTGCTCCGCGCGCTGGAGGCCGGCGAGACGGTCCCGATGGCCGTCCCCACCCGCCGGTCCCCGAAGGTCTACGCGGGCATGGCGACGGTGGCCGCGGCGGCGCTCGCGGCGATCGCACTGGGCGGGGGCCCGGTGCCGGTGACCGGCGCACCGAACGCGGATCCCACGCAGGTCGTGCAACACACTCCCGCGCCGGTACAGCGACCGGCCGAGGCGGCGAACACCGCGCCGCCCGCCGCCCAGCAGCCCACGGAGCCACCGCCGACCGGCCAGGCGGCCGGCGCCGAGCACGGCGACGACTCGGGCAAGGGCTCGAGCTCCGGGAAGTCGGGCAGGCCGAACGGCAGGTCGGGGAAGCCCGGCCACGGCAACGCCGGCGAGGGCAACGCCGGCGAGGCCGAGGCCGGCTGAGCGGCGCCCTCGATCTCCATCCTCGCGATCGCCCCGCGGCCTCAGAGCCGAGCGGACGCCTCGGTCAGCACGTCACGGAGGATCTCCTCGATCTCCGCGAACTGCGCCTCCTCGCAGATCAACGGCGGGGCCAGCTGGACCACGGGATCCCCGCGGTCATCCGCCCGGCAGTACAGGCCCTTCTCGAACAGCGCCTTCGACAGGAAACCACGCAGCAACGCCTCCGACTCCGCTTCGGAGAACGTCTCCCTGGTCGCCTTGTCCTTCACCAGCTCGATGCCGAAGAAGTAGCCGTCCCCGCGGATCTCACCCACGATCGGCAGGTCCGCCAGCCGCTCCAGGTAGGACCGGAACAGCGGCGAGTTCTTCCGCACGTGCGCGTTCAGGTCCTCGCGGACGAACACGTCCAGGTTCGCCAGCGCCACCGCCGAGGCCACCGGGTGCCCGCCGAAGGTCACCCCGTGGGCGAACGAGTTCGTCCCCTCCCGGAACGGCGCGGCGAGCCGGTCGCTCGCCACCATCGCACCCAGCGGGACGTACCCGCTGGTCAGGCCCTTGGCGCAGGTGATGATGTCCGGCTGGTAGCCGTACCGGGTGGCGCCGAAGTACTCGCCGAGCCGGCCGAACGCGCAGATCACCTCGTCCGACACCAGCAACACGTCGTGCCGGTCGCAGATCTCCCGCACCCGCTGGAAGTAGCCGGGCGGCGGGGGGAAGCAGCCGCCCGCGTTCTGCACCGGCTCCAGGAAGACCGCCGCGATCGTGTCCGCCCCCTCGAAGAGGATCGCCTCCTCGATGCGGTCCGCCGCCCACCGGCCGAAAGCGGCCGCGTCCGCACCGTCCGGCCCCGCGGTCCCCGCCGGCGCCCGGTACAGGTTCGTGTTGGGCACCCGGATGGTCGAGGGCACCAGGGGCTCGAAGTCCGCCTTCAACCCGGGCAGGCCGGTGATCGACAGCGCCCCCATCGAGGTGCCGTGGTAGGCGATCGCGCGCGAGATGACCTTGTGCTTGCCCGGTTTCCCGGTCAGCTTGAAGTACGCGCGCGCCAGCTTCCACGCGCTCTCGACCGCCTCCGAACCGCCGGTCGTGAAGAACACCTGGTTGAGGTCGCCCGGCGTCAGCGTCGCCAGCCGCTCCGCCAGCTCGACCGCCTTCGGGTGCGCGTAGGACCAGAGCGGGAAGTACGCCAGCTCCCGCGCCTGCTTGGCCGCCGCGTCCGCCAGCTCCTCGCGCCCGTGCCCGACCTGCACGACGAACAGCCCCGACAGCCCGTCGAGGTAGCGCTTGCCGTTCGTGTCCCAGATGTAGGGACCCTCGCCGCGCGCGATGGTCGGCACGGAGGCGTCCGCGTAGGACGACATGCGGGTGAAGTGCATCCAGAGGTTGTCGGCCATGCTTCGATTACCGCACAGAATCCGGTCATGGGCAAGCGAGAAACGTTGTGCTCGCGGGCAGGAGCTACGGAATCCGTAGCTAGGCCGTGCCCCACGAGTACGTCTGCTTCCGCAGCTTCAGGTACACGAACGTCTCGGTGGTCGTGACGCCGTCCACCGCGCGGATCTCCTTGAGGATCTCCATCAGGTGGTCGTCGTTGCGGGCGACCACCTCGGCGAGGAGGTCGAAGGAGCCCGCGGTGATCACCACGTAGTCGACCGCGGGTATGTCGGCCAGCTGGTCCGAGGTCGCCTCCAGGTCCCCCGACGTGCGGATGCCGACCATCGCCTGGCGCGGGAACCCGAGCTGGAGCGGGTCGGTGACCGCGACGATCTGCATCACGCCGGCGTCGAGCAGCCGCTGCACCCGCTGCCGCACGGCCGCCTCGGACAACCCGACCGCGCGCCCGATCGTGGCGTACGGACGGCGCCCGTCCTCCTGCAGCTGTTCGATGATCGCCTTCGAGACCTCGTCGAGATCCGCCATGCATCCTCCCTGGTAGGACCATGAGTCTGTCGCATTTCGTTGCGTAGTGCGACTGTGACAACGGAATCCCTTGTCCACTGACCTACTGCGTGTCAGTATCAGTCGCCATGCGACCCACGTCCCGCAGAAGCGTTCTGCGTGGTCTCGTGGCCGCCACCGGGCTGGTGGTCACGGGCTGCGGCATGCCGGGCACCCGGCAGGACCCCGCCGCGTGTCGCAGCGCGGACGTGTCGAGCACCGACAGGAAGCTCGTCGTCTCCAACTGGCCCCTGTACATCGACGTCGACGAGAACGACGAGTCGAAGCGGCCCACCCTCGACGCCTTCATGGCCGAGACCGGCATACAGGTGACGTACCAGGAGGACGTCAACGACAACAACGAGTTCTTCGGCAAGATCCGCAACCAGCTCTCCACCTGTCAGCCCGTCGACCGGGACATCGTCGTCCTCACCGACTGGATGGCCGCGCGGATGATCCGGCTCGGCTGGGTGCAGCCGCTCCAGAAGGACAAGATCCCCAACGTCGAGGCGAACCTGCTGCCCGCGCTGCGCGGCCGTCCGTGGGACAGGAAGACCGAGTACGCCGTGCCCTGGCAGACCGGCCTGGCCGGCCTCGCGTTCAACGGGAACGTGACCAAGGAGGTCCGCACCGTCGACGAGCTACTGACCCGGCCCGACCTCAAGGGCAAGGTCACGTGCCTCTCGGAGATGCGGGACACCATGGGGCTGATCATGCGGTC
>NZ_JBJMIE010000559.1:0-21825 GCF_045807065.1 Actinophytocola sp.
GACGACCTCGTCCGCTTCCTGCTGTACGCCCTGACCTCCGACCGCACCGGGGTCGTGGCGCTCGCCGCGCAGGACATCGTCCTCGCCGGCGCCGCGCGGGAGGTGTTGCGCGGCGTCTCCACCCGCGGCATCCCGAGCTGGCCCGTCATGTCCACGTCGGAACGCCGCGGCACCGCGCGGGACTGGGGCTTCGAGTGCGGCTGGACGTCCGCGGAGGTGGTGACGGACCTGGCACGCGGCGCGCGCGGCCGGCAGCTCACCAGGGACGGCGCCGAGGAGGACCTGACCCGGCTGCCGATCCCGGCCGAGCCGCTGCCCCGCCGCCGGCCCCCGGCCGACGGCGCCTCGCTCGTGTCGGTCGCGCTGCCGAGCGTGGCGGTGGAGCTGGACGACCGGATCGACACGCGGTACCCGGTGTTCAGCATGCAACAGACCGCCGAGCTGTTCCCCTCGGGACTGACGCCGCTGTCGATCGACGTGCACACCGCCGGGCTGCGGGCGGCCGGGCGCACCCTGGCGCGGGTGGCGGGGGTGCCGGCGCCGGTCGCGGACGAGTGGGAGAGCCGGGGCCACGCGGTGTTCGGGCACCACCTGTACGCCGGGGTGTCCGCGGCCGCGGCGGCGCCGCTGCCCGGCTGGACGGAGAAGGCCGTCACCGACGCCCACCTCGGCCGGCGCGCGGACGTCGACCTGTTCCCCGAGGGGCGACCCGCGGTGCCGGGCGGCCCGAAGGGGCTCGCGACACGGTGGGCCGCCTGGTCCCGGTTCGCCAGGATCGCGCGCCGGTACCGGGCCGCCGTGCGGGACTTCACGGCCGCGGCCGACAATGAGCGCCTCGCGGACGGCTTCGAGACCCGGCCGGACGCGGAGCTGGCGGTGCGGGCGCGGCTGCTCGCCGACCGGCTGGCCGAGGGCTGGACGCTGACCCGGCTGGGCGAGCACTTCGCGCACGTGGCCGCGGGGCCGTTGCGCAGGCGCGCCAAGGGCGACGTCGACGCGCTCGGCCGGGGCGTCGACGTGGCGCACGAGCCGACGTTCCCGGCGGTCGCGGAGCTGGCCGAGCTGCTGCGGGCGGACGACGACCTGCGCGCGCTGGCGGAGTGGGGTGACCTCGGCCCGGTGCGGGAGAAGTCGGCCGAGTTCACGGCGGCCTTCGACAGGGCGCTGGCCCGGGTGGCCCACCGCGGTCCGAACGAGACGGAGCTGTCGGCCGCGCCGTTCGGGGAGCGGCCGGAGCTGCTGTTCCTGGCCGCGCTCAGCGCGTCCCGCAAACCCGCCGCCGCACAGGCGCCGACCGAAGCGCCGGCCACCGAGATCGTGCCGGTGCCCACCGAGCCGGCGGCCACCGAGCCGGCGTGGCCGACCGCGGTCGGCGAGCCCGAGTGGCCGGCCGAGGAACCGCTGGTGGAGTCCCAGGCGTCCACCGCGGAAGCGTCCACACAGGAGGCGTCCACACCGGAGAAGTCCACATCGGACGAGTCCACTTCGGAGGAGTCCGCCGTGGACAAGCCGGCCGCCGCGCCGCGCGCGAAGCGGAAGTTCGCCGAGAAGCTCGCCGTCGCCGGGCAGCGGCAGCGGGAGCTGGCCATCGACGCCACCATCCGCTACACCGGTGAGCTGCGCCGGCTGATCCGGGAGTGGGGCCGCCGGCAGGTGCACAACGGTCGCCTCGTGGAGGTCGACGACGCCTTCTACCTCACGCTCGACGAGCTGCTCGGCATGCCGGGCGACGTGCTGACACGGGTGGAGCGCCGCCGCGCCGACGCCGAACGGCTGGCCGGGGTGCGCATGCCGGCGGTGATCAGCGGGTCGTGGCGACCCGAGGTCGTCGACTACCCGACCCCGGAAGGCAAGCAGCTGCACGGGATCGGCGTGTCGGCCGGGGTGGTGGAGGGCCCCGTCCGCGTGCTGTCCGACGACAGGGCCGACGTCGAACCGGGTGACGTGGTGGTCCTGCGTGCCGCGGACGTCGGGCACGCGGCACTGCTCGGCGCCGCCGCCGCGATCGTCACCGACCTCGGCGGCCCGCTGTGCCGGGCGGCGGTCGTGGCGCGGGAGCTGGGCGTGCCGTGCGTGACCGGCACCCGCGACGCCACCGCACGCCTCGCGGCCGGCACGACCGTGCGGGTCGACGGCGCCACCGGTGACGTCACCGTGCTCACCCCCGCGTCGACGTCGGTTCGCGCGTAGCCCTGCCGAAGGCGCCCGGGCCGGCGTGGAACAGCCCGATCAGCAGCACGCCGACGCTGACGGAGGCGAACGCCGCGGCCGGGTGGCTCGGCAGGTCCGCCCACCACAGGCACAGCGCCGCGACGACCAGCGCGGCCCAGCCGCCGACGAGGTTGGTGACCGGCCCACTGCCGAGGACGTTCGGGTAGCTCTGCCGGGTGATACCGCGGATGAAGTGCGGGAGTGCGTTGCCGCCGACCAGGCCGCCCAGGAAGCCGAGCAGGATCACGTGCCACACGGAGGTTCCTCCAGCTGGGGGAGCAGGACGGTGTCGACGAGCTTGGCGAGGAACTCGTCGTCGAGCGGCTCGCCGGTGACGAGCAGCCGGGAGAGCAGGGCGGCGGAGGTCAGCTCGGCGAGCCACGCGTGGTCGGCGTCCGGCAGCAACGCGGCGAACGCGTGGTGCTTCTCTGACAGGACGGCCTGCCGCACGGTCCGCGCCAGCTCGGCGTCGTGCCGCATGGCGCCGAGCAGGCCGAGGATGAGCGCGGCGTCCTGGCCCAGCAGGCTGCTACACAGGTCGTCGAGCAGGGTCAGCAGGTCGGCGCGGAGGTCACCGGATCTCCTGCGCGGCTCGGGCGTGGTGCCCGCGTACCGGCGCACGGCCGTCGCGACCAGCTCGGCCTTGCCGGCCCACCGCCGGTACACGGTGGCCTTGCTGGCCTTCGCCCGCTCGGCGACCGCCTCGACGGACATCCGGTCGTAGCCGACCTCGCCGAGCAACGCCATCGCCGCGAGGAGGATGGCCTCCTCGCGGACCTCGCTGCGTGCCCGTGCCGCCATCAACGAAACGGTAGCGTTTCGAAATGTCGGTGGCAAGACGGGGCTATGGTCGTGCCATGAGCGCAGCCGAGGACGAGCCGGTGGTCGACGCCGAGATCGTCGAGGAGAGCAAGGACCTGACCACCGCGCCGCCCGTGGTGCCGGCCGGGGACTACACCGAGGCGGGGGTGCCGACCTTCGACTACGTGCGCGACCGGATCGAGAACCGCGTCGCCACCGGCATCGGCACCCAGGAGCTGGCCGGCGCGACCCCGGAGGGCAAGTCCGTCGAGGACCAGTTCGAGGCGCGGAAGAAGGCGGGCCAGGACAGACTGGAGGCGATCCGCCGCGCGATGCGGGACAAGTAGTCCGTCCACGGCCGCGGAGGCGCGCCGTCGCGGCCGCGGGAGAAGACTCCACCCCGCACGCGGATCGACCACCGAACCAGTCAGGCCGTCGACAGCCGGAGCCGGAAGGTCGCGCCCTCGCCCGGTGCCGTGTCCAGCTCGACCGTGCCGCCGTGGGCGGTGACCAGCGACCACACGATCGCGAGGCCGAGACCCGCGCCGCCGGCCCCGTCCCGGGCCCGGGAGGTGTCCGCGCGGTAGAAGCGTTCGAACACCAGCCGGGCCTGGTCGGCGGGCAGGCCCGGGCCGGTGTCGGCGATCTCCAGCACCGCCTCGCCATCGGCGGTGCCGACGCCCACCCGTACCGCGCTGCCGGCCGGGGTGTGCGCGATCGCGTTGCCCACCAGGTTGCTGACCACCTGCCGCAGCCGGGACTCGTCGCCGACGACCGGTGCCGGTGCGGGGTCCGGCGCCGCGCCTGGCCCGGTCAGCCGCACGGGTCGGGTCGGGTCGAGGGCGCGCAGGTCGTGGAGCGCGTCCGCGGCGAGGGTGCGCAGGTCCATCGGCGCGCGGCGCAGCTCCAGTCCCCGCCCGTCCAGCTGCGCCAGCAACAACAGGTCGTCCACCAGACCGGTCAACCGCAGCGACTCCCGTTCGATGCGGTCCATCGTCGCCTCGATCTCGGCCCCGCCCATGCGGTAGAGCTGGGTGAAGCCGCTGATGCCCGCCAGGGGAGTGCGCAGCTCGTGGCTCGCGTCGGCCACGAACCGGCGCAGCCGTTCCTCGGACCGGGCCCGTGCGGAGACCGCCTTCTCGATCTGCGTGAGCATCCCGTTGAGTGCCGCGGTCAACCGGCCGACCTCGGTCGCCGGGGACATCGTGAACGGCACGCGCCGCGACAGGTCGCCACCCGCGATGGCCGCCGCCGTCTCCTCGATGCGGCGCAACGGACGCAACCCGGCCCGCACCCAGAACCAGCCGGCGGCGGCGAGCACGACCAGCAACCCGGCGCCGACCAGCACGCACAGCAGCAGCACCTGGTTCATCGCCTCGTCCACCTGCGACAGTGAGCCGGCGACGACCACGCTCCCGTCGCCGGACCGCGCCGGCAGCGCGAGCACCCGCCAGCCGGGCACCTCGAACGCCGCGCCGCCCCGTGCCCGCACCGAGTCGTGGTCCAGCCGGGGCAGTTCGGGCACCGCGTCGCCGTGCAGGGACAGCGTGGGCCGCCCGTCCGCGTCGAGGTAGGCGACGTAGAAGTCCTCGATCCGCGTCGACGGCGTCCGCCCGGCCGGCTGGTCCGCGGCCAGCCCGGCCAGGAGCGGCTGGGGCAGGATCGCCAGCACGCCCGCCCCGACGGTCACCTGCAGGTCCACCCGGTCCACCAGTGGCTTGCGCAGCGCGACCAGCACCACCGCGTCGCTCGCGACCATGCCGGCGGTCAGCAGGGTCAGTGCGACGAGCAGGACCCGCGCCCGCAGCGACAGCCGCCTCACCGCGGCCTGCGCAGCACGTAGCCGACGCCGCGGACGGTGTGGATCAGCCTGGGTTCCCGGTTGTCGACCTTGCGCCGCAGGTAGCTGATGTACGACTCGACGATGCTGGCGTCGCCGCCGAAGTCGTAGCGCCACACGTGGTGCAGGATCCGCCCCCGCTCGAGCACCCGGTCGGCGTTCTCCATGAGGAACCGCAGCAGCGTGAACTCGGTGGGGGACAGGGTGATCGCCGTGCCGCCCCGGGTGACGAGCCGGGCCGCCGGGTCCAGCTCGAGGTCGCCGGCGACGAGCACCTCGCGCGCGGCGCCCGCGGTCCGCCGCAGGATGGCGCGAATGCGGGCGATCAGCTCCTCGAGCCGGAACGGCTTGGTCACGTAGTCGTCGCCGCCCGCGGTCAGTCCGGTCACCTTGTCCTCGCCGGCGTCGCGTGCGGTGAGGAACAGCACCGGCACCTGCTGACCCCCGCCGCGCAGCCGGCGCAGCACCTCGAACCCGTCGAGGTCGGGCAGCATGACGTCGAGCACGACCAGGTCGGGCGGTCGGCCGGCGGCGATCCGCAGCGCCTCGGCCCCGCTCGCGGTGGTGGACACCGCGAACCCGGCGAAGCGCAGGCTCGCCGCCAGCAGCTCCCGCAGCGTCGGGTCGTCCTCCACCACGAGCAGGCAGTCACTCATGTGCGCTGACGATGCCAGTACCGGACGCCCTGGACGAGCAGGCCCGCCGCCGCCCCCGCCAGCAGCCCGCCGCCGGCGGCGTCGAGCACGTTCCCGCTGACGCCCAGGTCGATGTCGAAGAACCCCGCGTGGAAGGCCACGTGCGCGCCGCCGAGCACCGCCATGGCGCCGAAGCACAGCGCGGTGACCCACGGCGCGTGCCAGCCGGCGAACACCGCGATGAGCACGGCGATGGCAGCGCTCACCACGACGAGCGGCCAGACGGGCGCGGCGATCGGACCGAGCCCCCCGGTGTCCACAGTGGGCAGTGGCAGGTTCGGGCCACGCACCGTCCACGGGGTGCCGAGTCCTCTGGTCAACGCGATGCACAGCAGGTTGGGCGCCGCGAGCACCATCGTGCCGAGCACCCGAGCGCCGCCGGCGACGGACGCGAGTGCGCCGACGACCGACGCGAGTCCCGCGGCGCCCAGCAGGACCGTGACCACTTGGCGGACCTTCGGCTGCCACCACAGGGCGACCCGGATGCCGAGCACGACGGCGAGCCACAGCAGACCGCCGAGGACGGTCGGCCAGAACCGGACCTCGAGCCGCCCGGCGGGCAGGAACGGCAACACGACGAGCCCGGCGGTGAACACGGCCGCCGCGCCGGCGACGCGGTGCCAGGACGTGAGCGGGACGGCCAGCAGCACGGCGCCGACGAGCGAGACTCCCAGCGGCAGCACGGAGATCGAGCCGCTGACCGCCACCGGGCCCATGCCCTCGGTGATCCCGGCGGAACCGCCGACGGCGAGTGCCACGGCGGCGGGCGTGGCCGCGGCGCCGAACCCGGCGAGCGCCGCCCCCAGCAAACCCCAGCCGGCCATCCCGAGCCAGGCGGCGAGACCCGCCGCGACGCCGACGAGCACGTCGCGCCGCGTCGCCGGTGCCGGCGCGGTGACCGCGGTGACCCGGTGCCCGGCCATCACGCGTCCTTCGTGCGCAGCACCAGGTACCCGCCCGCGCCCACCAGGGCCACGGACCCGCACAGCACCCCGAACCCCGCCCACGGGGTGAGCGCGCCGTCCACCGGCACGACCGTGACGATCTGCTCGCCGGCCGCCGTCGGCCAGTAGGTGTTCACCCAGTCCCGCCACCCGTCCGGCAGTGCCTGCGCGACCGCCCGCACGAGCAGTGTGATCGCTACCAACGTGCCGATCGCACCCGCCGTCGACCGGAGTGCCGTGCCCAGGCCGAGGCCGAGCAGGCCCAGCGCCGCGAGGTACAGGCCGCCGCCGATGACCGCGCGGACCACCTCCGGCGGCCCGAGCGTCGCGTGCGGGACGCCCTGGCCGGCGAAGATCGCCTGCCCGAGGAAGAACGACGTGAAGCCGATGAGCTGGCCGAGCAGCACGGCGGCCAGCGTGAACACCCCGGCCTTCGCCGCGAGGAGCCGGCCGCGCCGCGGCACCGCGAGCAGGCTGGGCTGGATCGAGCCGGTCGCGTACTCGGCGGTGATCACCAGCACGCCGAGCACGCCGATCGCGAGCTGCGCGACGGTGATGGCGGTCAGGCTTGCCGCGGTCGGATCCCACGCGGCGCGCTCGGCGGCGGACAGGCGGGCGTAGCCGCGGGCCTGCCCCGAGGCGGCCAGCGCGCCGACGGACAGCGCGAGGACGGCGGTGACCGCCGTGGTCAGCCAGGTCGAGCGCAGGCTGCGGAACTTCGTCCACTCGGAACGCAGGGTGTTCACGCGCCCACCCCGTACTCGACGGCGTCGGCGGTGAGCGCCATGAACACGTCCTCGAGTGAGCCGCGCCGCGGGGTCAGCTCGGACAGCGCGATCCCGTCGGCGGCGGCGAGCTTGCCGACCTCGGCGGCCGTCAGCCCGTGGACCAGCAGCGCGTCGTCCTCGGTGTCGAGTTGGGCGCCGGCCCGCCGCAGCAGCCGCGCGAGCCCGTCCTGTTCGCCGGCGCGGACCAGCACGGTCTCGGTGCCGTGCCGGTGGAGGAACTCCTCGACGCTCGCGTCGGCCAGCAACCGGCCGCGCCCGATGACCAGCAGGTGCTGGGCGGTGAGCGCCATCTCGCTCATGAGGTGGCTCGACACCAGCACGGTCCGCCCCTCCTCGGCGAGGCCGCGCATGAGGGTCCGGATCCAGCGGATGCCCTCCGGGTCGAGACCGTTGACGGGCTCGTCGAACATCAGCACCGGCGGATCCCCGAGCAACGCCGCCGCGATGCCGAGCCGCTGGCTCATGCCGAGCGAGAACGTGCCCGCCCGCCGGCCGGCGACGCCGGCCAACCCGACGATCCCGAGCACCTCGTCGACGCGTCCGCGGGGGATCCCGGCGGTCTCCGCGAGCGCGCGCAGGTGGTTGGCGGCGCTGCGGCCGGGGTGGACCGCGCGGGCGTCGAGCAGCGCGCCGACCGTGTGCAGCGGCCGCGGCAGGTCGGCGTAGCGCCGTCCCGCGACGGTGACGGTGCCCGCCGTCGGCGCGTCGAGCCCGAGGACGAGCCGCATGGTGGTGGACTTGCCGGCCCCGTTCGGCCCGAGGAAGCCGGTGACCCGCCCCGGCTGGACGGTGAACGTGAGCCCGTCGACGGCGAGCTGGTCGCCGTAGCGTTTGGTGAGGCCGACTGCCTCGATCGTGTCGCTCATGGCGCAAGGCTGTCGCCGCGAGGTGACGGGTTCCTGGGAACGCACACCTCTTCCTCGGCGAACGCCGTCACGTTCCCAGGAAACTCCCAGGATCCACACCGAGGGCGACGGCTGGCGGCGCGCCGGCCGGGAACCGCAGCCCGACGACGGTGCCGTTGTCGATGACCAGGCCGGTGGCGAAGCGGTGGAACGCACGCATGTCCAGCGGGTCGGCGGTGAGCAGCGTCCAGGCCACCGCCCGGATGAACGTCCCGTGCGTGAACACCGCGACCGGGCCGGTCGGTTGCCGTGCGAGACGGTCGAGGCAGTGGCGAGCCCGGTCGAGGAGAGCGGCGAACGACTCGGCGCCCCCCAGCGACAGGTGCGGATCGGCCCGGTCCCAGTAGTCGAGGACGTAGGGCTGGCGTTCCTCGCTGGTGCTGAGCCGGTCGTGGAACATGCCGAGGTAGCTGAACTCCTGGACCGGCCACTCCTCGCGCGGGACGTCCGGGAACCGGTCGGCCAGGGGCTCGGCGGTCCGGACCGCCCGCACGTAGGGCGAGTGGACGATCAGCGCGGGCGCCTCGGGGAACGCGCCGGCGAGCCGGTCGGCCTGCGCCCGGCCGCGAGCGGTGAGCGGGCTCACGCCGGGGTCGCCGGACGCGGCACCGGCGTTGGTCTCGCTCTCGCCGTGCCGGATCAGCCAGACCCGCAGCACAGGGCAAGCCTACCGAGTTTGTCGGTGCCCCTGGCTACCGTGCCGATCATGACCATGGTGATGGAACTGGCCAGCTTCAGGATCCACGAGGACGCCGAGGACAAGCTGCTGGCCGAGCGCCCGGCGATGATCCAGGCCCTGCGCCGGCGGTTCCCCGCCTGCCTTGCCGCGTTCCTGACCAGGCAGGACGACGGCGGCTGGCTGGACGTGCTCCTGTGGCGCGGCCGAGCCGAGGCGCAGGAGGCCGCGGAGCTGGTGGACACCGTGCCGGAGGCCCGGGAGTGGTTCCGCCACATCGCCGAGTCCGGCGGCCTGCGGCACGTGACGGTGAAGGACTCGTGGGTCGGCGATGCGCTGGGCTAGCGGCGGGACCCCCTCTTCGAGCGCCGCCAGGCGGAGGTGAGGGACTGTGGGGGTGGGTTAGCGGTCGGTCACCCTGCCGTTCACCACGTCCAGGTGGCGGTTCGTGTGCACGGCGGCCAGCATGCGGCGGTCATGGGTCACGAGCAGCAGGGTGCCCGGGTAGTTCGCCAGGGCCGACTCCAGCTGCTCGATCGCCGGGAGGTCCAGGTGGTTCGTCGGCTCGTCGAGTACGAGGAGGTTCACCCCGCGGGCCTGTAGCAGTGCCAGTGCCGCCCGGGTGCGTTCGCCGGGGGAGAGGCTGTCCTCCGGCCTGCGCACGTGCGCCGCCGTCAGGCCGAACTTCGCGAGCAGCGTGCGCAGCTCCGTCGGCGGCACGTCGGGAAGTTGCGCCTCGAACGCCGCCAGCAGCGTCTCCTGCCCGGTGAACAGCGCCCGGGCCTGGTCGACCTCGCCCACCCGCACGCCCGGCCCGAGCGCAGACGTCCCCGCCGCCAGCTCCGCGCGGCCCAGCAACGCGGCCAGCAGCGTCGACTTGCCCGCGCCGTTCGCGCCGGTGATGGCGACCTTGTCCGCCCAGTCGATCTGCAGGTCGACCGGGCCCAGGGTGAACGACCCGTGCCGCACCACCGCGCCGCGCAGCACCGCGACCACCGCGCCCGCCCTGGGTGCGGCGGCGATCTCCATCCGCAGCTCCCACTCCTTGCGCGGCTCCTCGACGGCGTCCAGCCGCTCGATCATCCGGTCCGTCTGCCGTGCCTTGGCGGCCTGCTTCTCGGTGGCCTCGACGCGCTTGTTGCGGCCGATCTTGTCGTTGTCGGGCGCCTTGCGCCGCGCGTTGCGCACGCCCTTGTCCATCCACGCCCGCTGCGTCCGCGCCCGCAGCTGCAGCCCGGCCTTCGTGTCGGCGTACTCGTCGTACCGCTCCCGCGCGTGCCGGCGGGCCACCTCCCGCTCGGCCAGGTAGGCCTCGTAGCCGCCGCCGTAGGTGTTGACCTGCTGTTGGTGCAGGTCCAGCTCGACCACCTCGGTCACCGTGCGCGCCAGGAACTCGCGGTCGTGGCTCACCACGACGGTGCCCGCGCGCAGGCCGGTCACGAACGCCTCCAGCCGCGCCAACCCGTCGAGGTCCAGGTCGTTCGTCGGCTCGTCGAGCAGGAACACGTCGTACCGCGACAGCAGCAGCGACGCCATGCCGGCGCGGGCAGCCTGCCCGCCGGACAGGGACGTCATGTGCGCGTCGAGGTCGACGGTCAGCCCGAGGTCGGTCACCACCTCGGCGACGCGCTCGTCCAGGTCGGCCCCGCCGAGCGCGAGCCAGCGCTCGAGCGCGACCGTGTAGGTCTCGTCGGCGCCCGGTTTCTCCTCGGCCAGCGCGGCCGTCGCCTCGTCCATCGCCGCCTGGGCGGCGGTCACGCCGGTGCGGCGCCCGAGGAACGCCCGCACGGTCTCACCCGGCCGGCGGTCCGGCTCCTGCGGCAGGTAACCCACGTTCGCCGTCGGCGGGTTGAGCCGCACGCTGCCCTCGTCCGGCGCGGCGACCCCGCCGAGGATCCGCAGCAGCGTCGACTTCCCGGCCCCGTTCACGCCGACCAGGCCCACCACGTCGCCCGGCGCCACGACGAGGTCCAAGCCGGAGAACAGCACGCGTTCCCCGAATCCTGCGGCCAGCCCCTTGGCGACCAATGTTGCGCTCACCGCAGGAGAGCCTAGACACGACGACACCCCGCGGTGCTGCCAGGTCGGGGGTCCGCCAGCACCGCGGGGTCACCTGTGTCATCGCCGCACCGGAGTGCGGCGTTACCGCCGCTGTCCAAGATCGTTGTGGCGTGCGCCACTCATGATCCGTTCTCGATCGTCTCGTTGACGCGCTCGGGGGCCAGCAGGTGTTCGACCATGAGTCGCGCGCCGCCCCGGATGCCCGCCCGGTGTCCCGTTCGACTGGCGCGGACCTGCAGGTTCTCCGTCGCCATCGGTAGGCAGCGCTCGAACACCGCCGCCCGCACGCTGGCGACGAACGGCTCCGCGCGGCTCAGCTGGCCGCCGATCACCAGCGTGTCCGGGTTGAAGAAGTTGACGACCGTCGCGATCAGCTCGCCGGTCGCCCGGCCCGCCTCCCGCAGCAGTCGGGTGGCCGCGGGGTCGGCGTCCACGGCGAGCGCGACCACGTCGCCGGGACTGCGCACCCCCGCGCCGGCCGCGGTGAGGTCACGGACGAGCGCGGCGCCACTCGCCACCGCGTCCAGGCAGCCGTTGCGCCCGCAGGAGCACTGCACGTCCGCGCGGCCGGGCACCGGCAGGTGGCTGATGTCGCCGGCCGCGCCGGCCGCGCCGCGGTGCGGCCGGCCGGACGCGATCACGCCGCACCCGATGCCGGTGCCCGCCTTCAGGTACACCATGTGCTCGACCGGGTCGGCGGCGTGCTCGCCGAGCGCCGCCAGGTTCGCGTCGTTGTCGGCGAGCACCGGCACCCCGGGGCCGCGACCAATCATCCGCTGTCGCACGTCCACCCCGTGCCAGCCCGGCATCCGGGACGGTGACACCACCCTGCCGGTTCTGGCGTCCACCGGACCGGGGAGGCCGAGGGTGATGCCCCGCAGCCGCCGGGGCGGGTTGGACTGGTGCCCGACCAGCTCGGTGACCCAGTCGAGCACGCTGTCCGGGCCTTCCTCGATCCGCACGGGCACGCTCTGGTGCTCCTCGATCAGCCGCCCGCTCATGTCGAACTGCCCCATCGTGGCGTGGTGGCTGCCGAGGTCGACCGCGATCACCTCGCCGTAGTCCGGCCGCAGCACGATGTGCCGGGGACGGCGCCCGCCCTGGGACAGCCCGTCGTCGCGCTCCTGCACGTAGCCGTGGTCGATCAGCGCCTGGACGCGCAGCCCGGCCGTCGACGCGGACACCCCGAGGAGCTTCGCGAGCGTGGCGCGCGAGGACACCACGCCGGACCGGATGAGCTGCAGCACGGCGCCGGGGGAGTCAGGAGCGACGCGGTGGCTGGTCATAGGCGCACCTTGCTTCGATTTTCACTTGACTTACTTCGATTCTCGCACATATCGTTTCGACGATCGAACAAAGGTGGAGGAAAGTCGAATGAAGGGTCGTGCGTTGCTGGCTGTCGCCGGCGCTCTGGCCGTGGTGCTCGCGGGCTGCGGGAGCGGGGGTGACTCGGCGGTGCCACCGCAGGGCGGTGCCACCAGCAGTCCCGACCTGCTGAAGAACGCGCCGGTCGCCGCCGCGGCCGCGATCCTGCCCGGCTCGACCATGGAACGGATCAAGCAGCGGGGCAAGCTGGTCGTGGCCGAGGCGCTCGACGCGCCCCTGCTGTCCCAGCAGAACCCGAGCAACCCCGACGAGGTGACGGGCTTCGACGCCGACCTGGCCAAGCTGCTGGCGGTGTACATCCTGGGCAAGCCGGCGGTCGAGATCGTGCCGCCCGCCACGGAGACCCGCGAGGCGCTGCTCGCCAACGGCACGGTCGACGTCGTGTTCAACACCTACACGATCACCGAGGAACGGGCCCAGCAGGTCTCCTTCGCGGGTCCGTACTTCGAGTCCGGTCTGGCCGTGGCCGTGAAGTCCGGCAACACCGACATCAAGGGCATCGACGACCTCGGCGGCAAGAAGGTGATCGTCGGCGCCAACACCCCGGCCGTCACCGAGGTGCCGAAGAAGCAGCCGTCGGCGGAGGTCGTCACGTTCGGCACCGACCCGCAGGCGGTGACCGCGCTGCTGCAGGGCCGGGGCGACGCCTACGTCCAGGACCTCACCATCCTGGCGAGTGACGCGAAGGCCAACCCGCAGCTCACCGTGGTCGGCAACCCGTTCACCAAGGAGCCGTACGGCATCGGTCTCAAGCACGGGGACGACGAGTTCAAAAAGTTCGTCAACGACTGGCTGAAGAAGATCCAGGACGGCGGCCAGTGGGCGGCGGCCTGGAAGAACTCGCTCGGCACGGTCGTCGACTCCGCGCCGCCGACCCCGCCCGCGATCGGGTCGGCACCCGGCTCCTGATGCAGGCGCTGCTCGCCGACCTCGGCCCACTGCTGGCCGGCCTGCTGACCACGCTGTGGATGGCGGCCCTGTCGGCGGTCGGCGCGCTGGTCCTCGGCGTGGTCGTGACGGCGATGCGGGTGAGCCCGATCCCGGTGCTGCGGGGCGTCGCCTTCGCGTACGTGCAGCTGTTCCTGAACGTGCCGCTGCTCGCGCTGTTGGTGCTGTTCGTGTTCGCGCTGCCGGACGCCGGCCTGCTGATGCCGCTGCCGATGACGGCGGTGGTCGTGCTGGTGGTCTACGAGGCCGCGTACGTGGCGGAGGCGGTGCGCAGCGGGGTGAACACCGTGGCGCTGGGCCAGGCGGAGGCGGCGCGGGCACTCGGGCTGACGTTCCGTCAGACGCTGGGCTCGGTGATCCTGCCGCAGGCACTGCGCGCGGTGGTGCAACCGGTCGGCAACGTGATGATCGCCCTGGTCATGAACACGTCCCTGTTCGCGGCCGTGGGCATCGTCGAGCTGACCGCGGCCGCCAACAAGACCAACCTGGTCCACGCCCGGCCGATCCCGATCTTCGTGGGTGCGGGCCTGGCGTACATGGCACTGGCCCTGCTGATCGGCCTCGGCACCGGCTGGCTCGAACGAAGGGTGGCGATCGTGCGGTGAGCGTGCTCTACGACGTGCCGGGCCCGCGCAGCCGCCGCCGGATCCTCGTCTGGTCGGTGGTCAGCGCGCTCGTGCTGGCCGGCCTGCTCGGGGTGGGGCTGTGGCAGTTCGCGCGGCACGGCCAGCTCGACGCCGCGAAGTGGGCGCCGTTCACGCAGTGGCCGATCTGGCGGTACCTGCTCGTCGGACTGTTGGGCACCCTCGAGGCCGCGGCGTATGTGAGCGTGCTCAGCGCGATCGCCGGGGTGTTCCTCGCGCTGGGCCGGCTCTCCGGTGTGCGGCCGGTGCGCTGGCTGGCCACCGGCTACATCGAGATCGCCCGCACGCTGCCCGTGCTGCTGATGATCTACGTGACGTTGTTCGCGCTCCCCGGTGTCGGCGTCAACCTGCCGCTGCTGTGGAAGCTGGCGCTCCCGCTGACGGTGGCGAACGCGGCGGCCTTCGCGGAGATCTTCCGCGCCGGCATCCTGAGCCTGCCCCGCGGTCAGTCGGAGGCGGCGCTGTCGCTGGGCATGACCGGGGCGCAGTCGATGCGGTACGTCGTGCTGCCGCAGGCGGTCCGGCACGTGACGCCGTCCCTGGTGAGCCAGCTCGTGAGCCTGCTGAAGGACACGTCGCTGGGCTATGTCGTGGCGTTCACCGAGTTGCTGTACCGCGCGCAGGTCCTGTCGGCGTACAACCACCTGCTGGTGCCGACGTTCCTGGTCGTGACGTTCATCTACCTGGTGTGCAACGGTTCCCTGTCGTTCGTGGCGCACCGGTTGCGCCGGTCGGAGAAGGCGCATGGCTGAGCTGGCGGTGGTGACGCGGTCGGGTTTCGTGGAGAGCCGCCACTTCGGCACGCTCGTGGCGCTGGCGGCCGACGGCTCGGTGGCGGTCTCCCTGGGCCGCCCACACGCGACGATCCTGCCACGGTCGACGACGAAACCGTGGCAGGCCGCGGGTTGCCGGGCCGCGGGCCTGACCCTGTCGACGGCCGGCACCGCGCTGTCGGCCGGCAGCCACACCGGCGAGGACCGCCACGTCGAGGAGGTCCGCGCGATCCTGGCGGAGGCCGGCCTGTCCGTGGCGGACCTCCGTTGCGTGGCCGCCTGGCCAGAGGACGAGCCCACCCGCCAGCGGCTCGTCCGCGAGGGCGCGGGCCCGAGCCGCGAACGGATGAACTGCTCCGGCAAACACGCGGCCATGCTGGCATGCAGTGTCTATAATGGATGGTCTATAGAGGACTACCTGTCTCCGGACCACCCGGTGCAGAAGGCGATCCGCACGCGCCTGGAGGCCGCGGCCGGCCCGGCGGAACACGTGGCGGTGGACGGCTGCGGCGCCCCCGTCTTCTCGACGACGGTGCTGGGCCTGGCGCGCGCGGCACGGTCGCTGGTGCTCGCCCCACCGGGCTCCCCGGAACACGCGGTGGCGGCAGCGATGCGCGCGGAACCCGAGTACGTGGGCGGCAGGGGTCACCAGAACAGCGACGTCATGCGCCTGGTCCCGGGCACGGTCTGCAAGGGCGGTGCGGAAGGCGTCCTGATGGCGGCGAGCGCCACCGGCGAGGCGGTCGCGATGAAGGTGACCGACGGCAGCCCCCGCGCCACGACGGTTCTCGCGCTCGCCGTGCTGGGCGCCCTGGGCGTGGACGTCTCCGCGGCGGAGGGCTTGCGCCAGGCGGAAGCCCAGGTCCTGGGTGGCGGAAAACCGGTGGGGGAGATCAGGGTGAGCGACGAGGTCCGATCCGCGCTGGACGGGTGACCGCCGCGGCGTTCGGTCCCCGTCCAACGTGACGTCATTGCACCTCGTGTCCGTACATCCACACCCAGTTGGGACCAGAGCCTCGAGCATCGAGTTCGTGCATGCGAACTGTTCGAGATGTCGTGTCCGCGACATGTTCACACCATTGGAACGCGTGCGTCGGAACTGTCTCCGGAAAATCCCCTACCCATTGAGTGCCGTCCGCGGAATGAACGTAGGCATACCAGAAAGGGTTGACGGCATTGTGATCGCCGGGCCAGACGATTGCGGTCTGCTGGGGTTCGATCCTCCACCATCCCTTCTTTTCCCAGTCGCCCCCGTCGGGGCAGTTCGGGTGAAACCACTCGATCGTCGCCCAAATAGTTGTTCTGAAGTTGTTGTAGACAGTGATCATCCGTGAACACCTCCTACTTGGGCTGCGCTCGCCGACGGGCGACCTTCCCTGCCACTTCGCCGCTGTGCGGAGAGGTCGTCGGTGCGAGGTAGTGGGTCCTGCTCTCGCCGACCGAGGGCGTCGGGTTCAACGCGAGCTCCAGGTACGTCTCCTCGGTGCTGGTCGTTGGCTGCTCCGGTGGCATCGGACTGTTGCTCATGGCACCTGCTACCCCATCGTCAGTGAAGATCGTAGGTCCACACCTGGCCGTTGTCGCGGATGTTGAACACGATCGTGCCCGCCTGCGAAAGCGGAGGAGAGTTCGCGAACGCGATGGCCGCCGGTACGTCCGCCCACAGGTTGCCATGCCATTCGGTGGACTGAGTGCCGATTTGGGTCTTGATCTCGGCGGCCTCGTCCGCTGAGCGGGCAACCTGGTCGTCCGCATTGACACTGTCATTCATGACTTGCTCCTCGATGTTTGTTGGATGGTGGATTGTTCATCCTCCACCGTTGGTGCATGTGGTGCAACACCGTAAGCGCCGAACGCAGTACACCATCTGCCCATTCGGGCGATTGATCGAATTATGTTCGCAGCTCACAGGTCGATGATGTTGTCGGAGACCGACTGTTACGTCTGCCCGAGTGGGTAGAATTGTCGAGAACCGCGGATCACGTGTGCGCACGGCCCGGTCGCGTCGCGGAACGGTCAGTGGCGGCGGGTGGTGCGGGCCGTCGGGGTGGCGGTCAGCGGGTCCTCCGGCCACGGGTGTTTCGGGTACCGGCCGCGGAGTTCGGCGCGGACCTGGCGGTAGCCGTCGCGCCAGAAGGTCTCGAGGTCGCTCGTCACCGCTACCGGGTGACCGGCCGGGGAGAGCAGGTGCAGGAGTACCGGCACTCGACCGTCGGCGATCGTCGGGGTCCTCGTCCAGCCGAAGGTCTCCTGCAGTTTCACCGGTAGGACCGGCTCGTCGGCCGAGTAGTCCACGCGGATCCGGGCGCCCGACGGGACTTCCAGGCGGTCCGGTGCCAGCTCGTCGAGGCGGGCCGCCGCCGGCCACGGCAGCAGCAGGGACAGCGCCGCGTGGACGTCGGTCCTCGCCAGGTCGGCTCGGCGGCGGGCCTTCGCCAGCGATGGGCCCAGCCACCTCGGCACCGCGTCGAGCAGTGCCTCGTCGGACATGTCCGGCCACGGGGGACCCAGGACCCGGTGCAGCAGTGCCAGGCGGCGGCGCAGGCGGGTGGCGGCGTCGGTCCAGGTCAGCAGACCCAGACCAGCGCCGCGCAGGCCCTCGGTCAGTGCGGCGAGCACCCGGGCGGGATCCGGGTTCGCCAGTGGGCGCTCCCGCAGGACTATGGCGCCCAGGCGGCGGACGTGGCGCGCCACCACGTCGCCGTCGAGCCAGGCGATCTCGTCCGCCTCGGACAGCAGCGCGGGCGCGGCCCGTTCCGCCAGCGCCTGGTCCGCGCGGGCCGCCAGCCGGATCTTGCCCTGCGCGCGGCCCGGCTGCCGGTCCGCGCTCGCGACCGCCAGCCACTCGCCCGCGTCCGCCAGCTCCGCGGCCGTGCCGCCCGCCATCAGGTACACCGGCGCGCCCGGGGAACGCCGCCGTGCCAACCGTTCCGGGTACGCCAGCGCCACCACCAGCGCCGGGTCCGGTGTCCCCGGTGGCCGACCGGGCACCAGTGCGGCCAGCCTCCGGACCTCGCGTGCCCACCGCGAGGACCCCTCGGCCCGGAGGCGGCGCAGGGTGTCCTCCACGGACGTGCTCGTGGCCAGGGTGTCGTCGTCCAGCAGGGCGACCACCTCGGCCGCGGCCGTCGCGCCGACGGCCCGTGCGCCGTCGAGCAGGGCCCTGGCCAGCCTCGGGTGGAGCCCCACGCCGGCGATCTCGCGGCCGCGGCCGGTCACCGCGCCCGTCGCGTCGAGCGCGCCCAGGGCGGTGAGCACCGCGCGGCCGGCCGTGAGCGCACCCGGTGGCGGCGGATCCCACCAGTCCAGGCCGGTGCCGTCCGGCGTGCCCCAGCACGCCAGCTCCAGCGCGAGCCGCGTCAGGTCCGCCGTGCGGATCTCCGGTTCCGGCTGCGCGGGCAGCGTCGCGTGCTCGTGCTCCGGCCAGCACCGGTACACCCGGCCTGGTGCCTCCCGGCCTGCCCGGCCCGCGCGCTGCTCGGCCACCGACGCCGACACCCGGGTCGTGACCAGGCCCGACAGCCCGCGCCGGTGGTCCATCCGGGGCACCCGCGCCAGCCCGGAGTCGACCACCGCGCGGACGCCCGGCACGGTCAGGCTGGACTCGGCCACCGCGGTGGCGAGCACGACCCGGCGCCGGTCGCCCGGGCGCAGCGCCGCGTCCTGCCGTGCCGCCGGCAGCCGGCCGTGGAGCGGCACCACCTCGACCTCGTCGCGGATCAGGCTCGACACCCGGGCGATCTCCCCGGCACCGGGCAGGAACACCAGCACGTCACCGTCCGACTCGGACAGCGCGAGGTGGACGGTGCGGGCGACGTGGTGCTCGATCCGCTCGCCCCGCGCCGGCGGGTGGTAGGTGACGGTGACCGGGTAGGTGCGGACGTGTGCCTCGATGACCGGGGTGTCCGCGCCGAGGAGCGCCGCGATCCGGTCGGTGGCGACGGTCGCCGAGGTGGCGAGCAGCCGCAGGTCCGGCCGCAGGCCCGCCCGCGCGTCGAGGATGAGCGCCAACAACAGGTCCGCGTCGAGGTGGCGCTCGTGGATCTCGTCGAGCACGACCGCGGCCACGTCCGGCAGGCCCGGGTCGTGTTGCAGCCGCCGCACGAGCAGGCCCGTGGTGACGACCTCGATCCTGGTGTCCTTCGACGTCCTGCGGTCACCGCGCACCGCGTAGCCGACCGTGCGGCCGACCGGTTCGCCCAGCAGCGCCGCCATCCGGGTGGCCGCCGCCCGCGCCGCGAGCCGCCGCGGCTCGGCGACCACGACCCGCCCTGTGAGCGCCAACGGCACGATCGTCGTCTTGCCGGTGCCGGGTGGCGCGACCAGGACGGCGGTCCCGTGCCGGTCCAGGGCGGCGGTCACGTCGTCGAGGACCGCGCGCACCGGCAGGTCGGGCAGGTCGGCGGGAAGCACGCACCCGAGTCTAGGTAGGGTCCGACCGGTGGTTTCCAAGGTGGACGTCGCACTGGCGGCGGAGCGGTTCGCGGGGGTGATCCCGCCGAGCCCGCTGCAGCGCAACGAGCGGCTCTCCGCGCGGCACGACCTGGACGTATGGCTCAAGCGTGAGGACCTGAACGCGGTCCGGTCCTACAAGGGCCGCGGCGCGTTCAACTTCGTGAGCGTTCTCGGCCAGGCGGACCGCGAGCGCGGCGTGGTCTGCGCGAGCGCCGGCAACCACGGGCAGGGTGTCGCGTTCGCGTGCGCGTCGCTCGGGGTGCGGGCGCGGGTGTACCTGCCGCGCACGACCCCGCGCCAGAAGCGTGACCGGGTGGCCGCGCTCGGCGGCCGGCACGTCGAGATCGTCGTCGAGGGGGACACCTACGACGAGGCGGCGCTCGCGGCGACCGCGTACGCCGCCTCGACCGGCAGCACCCTCATCCCGGCCTTCGACGATCCGCGGACGATCGCCGGACAGGGCACCGTGGTGGCCGAGATCGTGACCCAGCTGGGCCGGGTGCCGGACGCGCTGGTCGTGCCGGTGGGTGGCGGCGGCCTGCTCGCCGGCACGCTCGCCTGGCTGGAGTCGGGCACGCACGTGATCGGCGCGGAGCCCGCCGGCGCGGCGAGCATGGCCCACGCGCTGGCCGCCGGCGGACCGGCGCCGCTGGCCGAGCTGGACCCGTTCGTGGACGGCGCCGCGGTCCGCCAGGTGGGCACGCACACCCACGCGCTCGCCGCCGAGCACCGGCCCCGGCTGGTCGCCGTGCCGGAGGGCCAGGTCTGCGTGGAGATCCTGGACCTGTACCAGTCCGACGGGATCATCAGCGAGCCCGCCGGTGCGCTCGCCCCGGCCTCGCTCGGCATGCTCGACCTGCCGCCCGGCGCCACGGCCGTGTGCGTCCTGTCCGGCGGCAACAACGACGTGAGCCGCTACGCGGAGATCGTCGAACGGGCGCTGATCTTCGAAGGCCGCAAGCACTACTTCCTGGTCGAGTTCCCACAGGAACCGGGCGCCCTGCGCCGCTTCCTGGACGACGTCCTCGGCCCGGACGACGACATCACCCTGTTCGAGTACGTCAAGCGCAACAACCGCGAGACCGGACCCGCGCTGGTCGGCATCGAACTGGGCGCGCCGGAGAACCTCGCGGCCATGCTCAAGCGCATGCGGGCCGCACCGCACCGCATCGAACCCGTCCCCCCGGACAGCCCGCTGTTCTCGTTCCTGGTCTAGCGCGGGGCCGGGCGGTCGCCACCGCACGGGCGCCGTCCTCGCCGAGCGGGATCGGGCAGTGGTTGGTGTCCGCACCGTCGTCAGGGGCGCCGTGCCGGTGACCGGAGCAGCGGTGGAACGGGCGCGGCGCCGGGCGTAACTTCAGCGGGTATGGGCGAACTGGCAGGGCGGCGTGCGTTTGTGACCGGGGCGGCCGGCGGGATCGGCCGGGCCTGTGCCGAGCGGCTCGCGGCGGCGGGGGCGGCCGTCGTCGCCGTCGACCGGGACGCCGACGCGCTCGCGGCGCTCACCGGCGAGGTCGAGGTCGAGCCCGTGGTCGTGGACCTCGCCGATCTCGATGCCGTCGACCGGCTCGACCTGGCCGTCGACATCGTCGTGAACAACGCCGGGTTGCAGCACGTCGCGCCCGTCGAGGAGTTCCCGCCGGAGCGGTTCTCCCACCTGCTGCGGGTGATGCTGGAGGCGCCGTTCCGGATCGTGCGCGGGGCGCTGCCGCACATGTACGGCCAAGGCTGGGGCCGGATCGTCAACATCTCCAGCGTGCACGGGTTGGTCGCCTCGCCGTACAAGTCCGCGTACGTCGCGGCCAAGCACGGGCTCGAAGGGCTGTCGAAGGTCATCGCGCTGGAGGGCGCCGAGCACGGGGTCACCTCGAACTGCGTCAACCCCTCCTACGTCAACACCCCCCTCGTCGCGAACCAGGTCGACGCGCAGGCGAAGACGCTCGGCATCGACGCCGACCGGGTCCTCGACGAGGTCATGCTCTCACCCGCCGCGGTGAAGCGCCTGATCGAACCGCACGAGGTCGCCGACCTCGTCACCTTCCTGTGCGGGAACTCGGCCGCGGCGATCACGGGCTCGTCCATGAAGATCGACGGCGGCTGGACGGCGCGTTAGTTCCGCCGCGGGATCCCGGGCACACCCGTTGATCCCGCGGCGGTGGGCTAGACGGGAGTGGCCGCGGCGCTCAGGCGCGGGCGAAGTGGCCGGCGGTGCACGATCAACCGTTGCAAGGCGATGAACACCAGTAGCAGCACGCCGATGACGATCTTCGTCCACCAGGAGCTGAGCGTGCCCTGGAACGAGATGAGCGTCTGGACCGTGCCGAGGACGAGCACGCCGAACACCGAGCCGACCACGTAGCCGACGCCGCCCGCGAGGAGCGTGCCGCCGACGACCACCGCCGCGATGGCGTCCAGCTCCATGCCGACCGCGTGCAGGCTGTAGCCCGACAGCATGTAGAACCCGAACAGCAGGCCACCCAGCGCCGAGCAGAAGCCGCTGATCACGTACACACCGACCTTCACCCGGCCGGTCCGCAGCCCCATGAGCGTGGCGGACGACTCGCTGCCGCCGATCGCGTAGACCGTGCGGCCGAAGCGCGTCCGGGCCAGCACCCAGGCCGCGACCGCCACGGCGAGCAGCGCGACGACCACCGTCGGGGTGATCGCGTAGCCGCCCGGCAGGGTGATCTGCTTGGCC
>NZ_JBJMIE010000560.1:0-3477 GCF_045807065.1 Actinophytocola sp.
CGAGTAGTACGTGAACAGGAAGTCGAGCACCGGGTGCCGCTCGCCGCGCGATCGCCGTTCCCGCAACGGATCCGTCCACCGCCGCACGCCGGCGACGTGCGCGGCACGCCGCGCGTGCCAGTCCGCGGGAGCGAGGAGGGTCCGGTGCACGCCGATCACATTACTTGCGGTCCGGCAACCGCAGCTCGCCGATCACGTAGTCGCTCGTGTCCACACTCGACGCGGCCAGGACGAGCTGCTCGTACTCCGGCGGCCACCGGGTGTCGTCCGACCAGTGGACCCTGGACAGGTCCGCGCCGTCGAGGTCGGCGCCCGTCAGGTCGGCGTCCACCAGGTCCGACTGGCGCAGGTTCGCCCCGGTGAGGCGGGCGCCGGTCAGGTTCGCCCCGGTCAGCGCCATGCCCGCCACGGTGGCCCCGTCGAGGTCGGCGTCCCGCAGGTTCGCGTGCGCCAGGTTCGTGTACGTCACGACGATCCCGGCGAGACAGGCGCCGCGCAGGTTCATGACCGTGCCGCCGTCCCTGCCGGGATCCCGGTGCCGCAGCACGGACAGCGCGACCTCCACGTCCTCGGGCGGCCCGCCCCGACCGCAGTCCGCGGTGCGGTTCCGCACGAACGCCGACAGCTCCCTCATGACCGCCGGCTGGTGCGGCGACTCGTACCGCCGCATCAGCCCTTCCAGCTCGTGGATCCCGGCCACCCGCTCGTCGAGGTCCGGTGAGCCGAGCCGGGCGCTCGCGCGTCCCACCGGCTCCGCGACCGGGCGCGGGTCCACCGCGGGCGACGACAGCAGGACGGCCACGACCGCGCCGAGCGCGACCACCGTCACCACGATGGCCAGCGACGCCTGCCGGGACACCATCGCATCAGCATGGCACCGCCGGCAGGCGTCCTTGGTCACGTGTCGGGATCGGTGTGCGTGGCGTCCCGGACGGTACCGACGTACTCCTCGACCAGGTCCTCCAGCGCCACCACGCCGAGCACCGTGCGGTCCGCCGACACCGCCTTCGCGACGTGACTGCGGGCCCGCCGCAACGCCGCGAGCGCCTCGTCGAGCCGCGAGTCGGCCGGGAGCTCCGGCAGGCCGCGGATCCGGTGCGTGGGCACCGGGCTCGACGGGTCCTGGTCCGCGAGGTCCAGCACGTCCTTGACGTGCAGGTACCCGTTCAGCCGGCCGCTCGACATCCGGACGGGGAACCGCGAGAAGCCGGTGCGGTTGACCGCCGCCTCGACGTCCCCGACGGTCGGCGGGTACGGCACGGTCTCGATCTCGTCGAGTGGCACCAGCACCTCCGCGACCGTCCGCTCCGCCGACGACAGCGTCTGTGTGAGCCTGCGGTGCTCCGCCTGGTCGAGCAGGCCCTCACGCCGCGAGTCGGCGATCATGTTGGCCAGCTCCTCCGGCGTGTGCGCGCTCTCGATCTCGTCCTTCGGCTCGACCTTCAGCAACCGCAAGGTGCCGTTCGCGACCGCGTTCAGCAGCGCGATCACCGGGCGGGTCAGCCGGACCCAGCCGACCAGCACGGGCGTCAGCCACACGGCGGTCCGCTCCGGCGCGGCGATCGCGATGTTCTTGGTGACCATCTCGCCCAGCACGATGTGCAGGATCGACACGAACACCAGCGCGATCGCGAAGGCCAGCGTGTGCAGCACCGCGGCCGGCAGGGCCAGCGGCCCGAGCAGGACCTCCAGGAAGTGCGCCACCGTCGGCTCGCCGAGCGCGCCGAGGCCGATGGTGCACAGCGTGATGCCCAGCTGCGCGCCGGCCATCATCATCGACGTGTGCTCGGCCGCGCGCATCACCATGCGCGCCCGGTCCACACCCCGGTCCGCCATCGCCTCCAGCCGGTCGCGCCGCGCGCTGACCAGGGCGAACTCGGCACCGACGAAGAACGCGTTCAGTATCAGCAACAGAACCGCGACCAGGATCGCGCCACCGCCGGTCATCGGGCCCCCACCTCGGACATCCGCGCCACCCGCAGCTCGGCGACGCGATGGCGGTCCATGGCCATCACCGTGATCCGCCAGCCGCCCACCTGGACCTCGTCGTTGACCTCGGGGATCCGGCCGAGCCTGGCCAGCACCAGCCCGGCCAGCGTCTCGTAGTCGCCCGGCGGCATGCGGAACCCGGTGGCGTCGGCCAGCTCGTCGTCGCGCAGCCGGCCGGACACCATCCAGCTGTCCCGGCCCAGCGGGCGCACCGGGTTGATCTCGCCGCGGTCGTGCTCGTCGCGCACGTCGCCGACGATCTCCTCGACCAGGTCCTCCAGCGTCACCAGCCCGGCCGTGCCGCCGTACTCGTCGACGACCACCGCGAGCTGCAGCCCGGACTCACGCAGCCGGTCGAGCAGCGTGTCGCCGTCCAGGCTCTCCGGCACGGTCTGCACCGGCAGCATCAGCTCGCTGACCGGCGTCGCCGCGCGCTTGTCCACCGGCACGCTGAACGCCTGCTTGACGTGCACGACTCCGCGCACGTCGTCCAGGTCGCCCTCGATGACCGGGAACCGCGAGTAGCCGGTGCGGCGGGCCAGCTCGACCAGGTTGAGCACGGTCGCGTCCGCCGGCAGCGACTCGACCTGCACGCGCGGGGTCATCAGCTCGTCGGCCGACCGGTCGCCGAAGCGCAGCGAACGGTCGAGCAGCGTCGCCGTGCCCGGGTCGATCGTGCCGTGCGCGGCGCTGGTGCGGACCAGTGAGCCGAGCTCCTGGGGCGAGCGGGCCGAGGCCAGCTCGTCGGCCGGCTCGATGCCCAGTCGGCGGACCAGCCAGTTCGCGCAGGCGTTGAGCGCGTTGATGAACCAGCGGAGCGCCGCCGAGAACCGGGTCTGGGTGCCGGCGACGGCACGGGCGGTGGCCATCGGTTTCGAGATGGCCAGGTTCTTCGGCACCAGCTCGCCGAACAGCATCGAGATGACGTTCGCGAGGACCAGCGCCAGCACGACCGCCACCGCGACCGAGACGCCGTGTGGGAGGCCGACCGCGTCCAGCACCGGCTCGATCCAGCCGGCGATGATCGGCTCGGCCAGGTAACCCATGGTCAGCGTCGTGATCGTGATGCCGACCTGGGCACCGGAGAGCTGGAACGACAGCGACTGGTGCGCCTGTGCGACGCGCTTGGCGCGCGCGTCACCGACGGTGCGCAGGTGGTGCTCGACCTGACTGCGTTCCAGTGCCGTGAGGGAGAACTCGGCCGCGACGAAGACCGCCGTGCCGAAGGTCAGTGCGAGGACGGCGAGGATGCCGAGTATTTCCAGCAGAGGTCCGGTCATCGACGCACACCGCCGAGGGCCGGACTCGTATGGCAGCCGGGCTCTCCCGGCTGGCTACTGTCGCTGGGGGACTGTGCTTCGGGCACGGTATCCGGTCACTCCTGTCTCACTGGGGATGTGACCAGTGTAAAGGTCCGTGACCGCCTATGGCTGGCGACCGAGTAGCGCCACGAGCCTGTCCTGCGGCGGCGCGTCGTCGGGTACCGGC
>NZ_JBJMIE010000561.1:0-11617 GCF_045807065.1 Actinophytocola sp.
TCCGGAGCGAGGGCGCGGGCCGGGTCGTCGCGGACGGCGGAAGCCGCGCGGCGGGGCGGGCAGGAACCTGAGGCCGAGGTCCGGCGCCGGGCGGATGAGGCACGCCGCGAGGAAGCACGCCGACAGGCGCGGTTGGAGCGGGAGGCTCAGGAGCGGGACCTGCGTGAGGCTCGTGAGCGGGAGGCGGCAGCCCTCCGCGAGGCGGAGTTGGCGCGTGAGGCGGAGGTTCGGCGTCGGGCGGATGAGGAGCGGCGCGCGGAGGCACGCCGGCAGGCGGAGCGTGAGCGTGAGGCACAGCGCGAGGCTCGGGAGCAGGCCGAACGGGAGGCCCGTGAGCGGGAGGCTCGCGAGGAGGCCGAGCGGGTTGCCCGCGAGCAGGCCGAACGGGTGGCTCGTGAGCAGGCCGAGCGGGAAGCCCGCGAGAGGGCCGAACGGGAGACGCGCGAGCGGATCGAGCGCGAGGTCCGCGAGGCGTTGGAGCGGGAGGCCCGGGAAAGGGCCGAGCGTGAGGCACGGCTGCAGGAAGCCGTCGACAACGATCCCACCGTGATGGCCGCTCGGCGGGCGTACGCCGAGGCCAAGCGTCGTGCCGAGGAGGCGACGGCGGACCTCGACCGTTTCGTCGAGGAGATGGCGGAGGAGCGCCGCCGGAAGGACAGGCGTCGCGAGGAGGAGGCGGCCGAGGCCCGCCGGCAGCGGGAGGCGGCGGAGGCGCGGCGTCGTGAGGAGGAGCTGGCGGAAGCCCGCCGGCTCGCGGAGGAAGTCCGCAAGGCACGTGCGGACCGCGAAGAGGCGGACCGCCGGGCCCGTGAGAGCCAGCGCCGCTCCGACGCGCAGTGGGAGGCGGCGTACGAGGCCCGGTTGCGCGCGGAGCGGATGGCCAGCGAGGCGCGGACGCAGGGCATGAACCCCGAGGGCTGGCGCGAGGCCCGCGACAAGGCCCGCGAGGAGGCCAGGGCCCGCAACCGCGACGCGTCGTGGCGCCAGGAGATGCGGGACAACCCCGAGGCGTGGCGTGACCGGCGTGCCGAGGCCCGCGAGGAGGCCCGCCGCCAGCAGCAGGCCCGCGAGGAGGCGAAGCGCCGCGAGGACGCGGAGAAGGCCCGCGAGGAGGAACGGCAGCGGCAGGAGGAGGCCGAGCGCCGCGAGGAAGCCGCTCGCGCCCAGCGGGAGGAGCAGCAACGGCAACGCCGTCAGGAGCAGGAGCGTCAGCGGCAGGCCCGCGAGGAGGAAGCGCGCCGGCAGCAGCCCCGGCCCGAGCAGCCGAACCAGGAACAGCCCCAGCAGGAGCAGCCGTCGGAGGAGACCGAGAACCCCGACGACCCGAAGGGGTACTACGCCACCCTGGAGGTCAAGCCGGACGCGAGCGCGGAGGAGATCAGGAAGAGCTACCGAAAGCTGGCGCTCAAGTACCATCCGGACAAGAACCCGGGTGTGGACACCACCGCCAAGATGCAGGCGGTACAGGAGGCCTTCGACGAGCTGTCGGATCCGCAGAAGCGCAAGCAGTACGACGCGCTCCGGAGCATCAGCAAGGCCGCGGCGGCCCAGGCGGCGCAGTCGTCGAACGCGCGGCCCGGCCCGTCCACCCAGCCGGGTCCCTCCACCCAGCCGGGTCCGTCAACCCGGCCCGGCCCGTCCACCCAGCCCGGTGCGCAGAGCTGGGGTCAGCCGGGTCCGCAGTCGTGGGGTCAGCAGTGGGGGCAGCCGGGCTCGCAGTCGTGGGGTCAGCAGTGGGGCCAGCCGGATCCGCAGACGTGGGGCCAGCAGTCGAGCCGACCGGGTCCGCGGACCTGGGGTCAGCAGTGGAACCAGCAGTCGAACCAGCAGTGGGGGCAGCAGCCCGGGGCGCAGACGTGGGGCCAGCCGAGCGCCGGCCCGACCCCGCCGATGGACTCCGGACCGCCGGCCGGCTGGATCCCCGTGCGGACGGCCGTGAGGCGCGGCCGAACCGTCTACGTCCACCCCGACTCGTTCCAGCGCCGGCCCTTCGTGGGACGGGACGGCCGGACCATCGGTGTCACGTTCGTCCCGGACCGCGACAGCCTGCAGCGGCACGACGCCGACTGGGCGGCGTCCGCACACCGGCTCGACCTGAACCTGCGTTCGATGCCACGGGAGTCCACCAGTGACGCGCTGGCCGCCAACCGTGCCGACTCGCTGATGATGGCGCCGTGGTTCGCGGACTACGCGAACGGCGGCCCCGGCCCGATCTTCCTGGTCGGGCACGGGTTGGCCGACTGGCTGGCGGCCGAGGTCGAGGCGGGCGCCACCATCTGGGACGGCCAGTACGCGGTGCGCGCCGCCCGCCTCGACAGCTACCTGGACGGCACCTCGTCCTGGGACCTGCTGCGGCACGTGCGGACCTTCCAGGCCCTCCTCGCGAACAACCGGTACAGCTCCGTGGCCGGGATCATCTGCTACGTGGCGAAGGGCACCTGGTCGGACCAGTTCGTCGCGGCCATGCGGGCGGCGGGTTTCCTCCAGGAGGCGCACTTCGCGAACGACTCCGTGGCCACCATCAACCACCCGGCCGGCCCGGCGGTCGCCGTGCCGAACAACGCGGGCTACGACACCTACCTGCGACCCGACGCCTACGGTGTGACCAGACGGGTGTGGGCACAGGGCGCGAGGTACAGCCCGGAAGAGATCACCTGGCACCGGCAACAACAGGCCGCCCGGCGGAGGCACCACGGCGATGACAGCGACTTCAGCGACTGACGCGACCAGCCGGGTTGCCGCCGGCTGGCTGGAGCGGACCTACGGCGGCCTGGTCACCGTCGCCGGCGACCAGCCGATCCTCGAGACCGAGCGGAACTGGCTGGTGGCCTGCGGGTACGCGGACGACCCCGGCGTCCCGCTGGCCGCGACCCTCGCGGTGCCGAAGGACGGTTCCGCGCCGTTCCCGCTGGCCAACTCCGACCCGCTGGCCGACGAGCCGGCCGACGGCTGGGAGTGGCGGGCCAACGCCCGCGGCTGCCTGGTCGCGACGGACGCGGCGGTCGACAACCGGCCGGCCTCCGCGCTGCCCTGGCGCCCGGCCGACGAGGCACCGGGCTGGTGGGACCGGCTGCTCACCCGGCACTTCCCGACCGCCGAGGTCGCCACCTGCGCGACCTGGAGCGAGGTCACCTCGGCGATCGTCGACGGCGGGCCGGGCACCCGCGGTGTGGTGTGGCTGCGCAGGCGGGTCGCGGACGCGGAGTTGACCGGCCACCTGCTGTACGCCTGCCACGCCGACGGCAAGGCCGTGGTCATCGACGGGCAGCGCGGCGAGCCGGCCTGGCTGGACGACGGCGAGGTCGGCCAGCTCGTGGTGGCCCGGTTCCACCGCCCGGACCCCGAGCACCTGACCATGCCCGCGCTGGCGGCCGCCCCCGACCTTGCCGCCGCTGTCGACAAAGCGACAAGTTGGCTGGCCGGTACCTACGACGGCGCCGTGACGCTGGTCGACCCGGCCGCCGCCGACGAGACCGCACGCGGCTGGCTGTTCGCCTGTACCACCAAGCGGTTCCTGGTCACCGGCGACTGGCGCGACCAGTTGCTGGACGCCGCGCTGGTCGTGCCGAAGGCGGCCGGCGCCGAGCCGTTCGGGCTGCCCAACGACGACCCGTGGCACTGGCTGCGTGCCTGGGACGCCGGCCGGGACGACCTCCCCGACCCACCGGAACCCGGCGCGGCGGCCTGGTTCGAGCCGGCGGCCCGGCAGCTCGGGACCGTGCGGAGCACCAGCACCCACCGGCACTGGGGCGACGCGCTGATGGCGCTGTCGGACCTGCCGAACGGCGCGAAGGCACTGGTCTGGCTGCGGCGCAGGGACGGCAGGGGCCGCGAGACCGTCGGCAACCTGCTGGTGGCCGTGAAGGACGGCGACGAGGTGCGGCTGGTCGACCCGCGGACACCGGAACCCGCGATGGAGCCGGACCCGCTGGCCGTGCACGTCATCAGCTTCGCCTGAAAGGGGCCGACATGAGCGAGTGGACCTTCATGATCGACCCGGCGTGGCAGCCGGCCGACGAGGACGACGAGCCACCGTTCGAGGCGGTCGTCGGCGGCTGGTTCCTCCGTGATGACGGCGAGGTCAGCCTGTTCCGCCCGAACCCCGGCTACCAGCCGTCCCGCCCCGGCCTGCCGACGGACCCGGCGGACGCGGCCCTGCAACGCCTGGCCGCCGCCGCCTCTGAGGACGTGACTGACGGCGCCACTGAGGACGCGACTGAGGGCGCCGCGGAGGACGCCACTGACGGCGCCAACGACACCGACCGGGGGGAAGCGCTGCTGTCGGCGCTCGCGGAGGTCCTGCTCGGCGTGGCCGTCGACGAGCAGGGCATCGCTCTCGTGGTCCCCGCCCCGGACGGCGTGCCGTCGGTGCTGGTGACCACCGCCCCGCCGCACCGGGCCAGGGTGGACACCCCGGCCTGGCGCGAGGTGACGGTCACCGAGCTGGCCGTGGCCCTGCCACCCCAGGACGTGGACGTGCTCCTCAACCCCGGCGCACCGGCCTCGACCCGCCTGACGGCCGACGCCGTGCGCTCGGTGGCCCGCCCCGCCCGCTGACGGCGGCTCGCGGGCCCCGAAGGGGGCGCCGGCCGCGTTCGTGAGGGGAAGTCCGGTGAACGGGTCCCCGCGGTTCGGACGTCCCAGAAGTGTCGCGCCCGCGTGGGAACGTGTCGTGAGCCGAGAATGGAAGGGGGAGCCGATGTCCTTGCTGACCCGGATCGGCGTGCGTGCCGGGGCTGGTCTCGCCCGGACCAGGCTCGGAGAGACGACGGTGGTGCACGACGCCGACGGTGTCACCGCCGAGGCGGGTGCGCTGGCGGAGTCGCTGCCCGCGGATCCCGACCACGAGCTGGTCGTCGCGGACCTGCCGCCCGTGTCCCCCATCGAGGTGTGGAAGGCGTTCGCGGCCGCGCTGCCGCGGGGTCGCCGGCCCGTGCGGGTCGTGCCCGGGCGGCAGCCGCGGGAGGTCGCGCCGCACGTCTGGCAGTGGCTCGCCGACCGGACCAACCGGACCGTGGTGGCGCCCTACGGCATGACCCACCACCTCGGGAACGCGTTGTTCGTCCACTCGGCCGACCAGAGCGGCTGGGTGGAGTTCAGGAGGGGCAGGGGACCCGCCTGGAGGGGCAAGCGCTTCCCGCGTCCCGCCTGGGACTCCGTCGAGTTCGGCCGGGTCCGCGCGGCCGGGTTCCGCGGCGTCGCCGAGCCGTTGCCCGCCGGCATGTGGGTCCGGCCGGACATCGGCGACGGCGCGCTCACCACCGGGCGCACCAGGCTGCGGGCGCTGCCGTGCCAACCCGACGCGCCGCTGCTGGTCCTCGGGGCGCGGGACGCCGCGGACCTCGAACCGGCCGACATCGCCGCGTTCTGCCGGACGCTGCCGACCGCGCCCCGCTTCGTTCTGTACGGCGGCGTGGCGGTCACGAACAGCGCGGTCGGCCAGGAGCTCGCGGACCTGCTCGGCGTGGAGCTGTGCTGCTACAACGGTATCCCCGCCGATCCACCCGACGTGCTGACGCTGCGCACGGACGGCTCGCTCGGCTGGAACACCTTCGCCCAGGCGTTCACCTACCGGCCGGGCGGCGGCGCCCGGCTGACCGTCCACCGCCCACCGGTCGACGGGCTCGGCGAGGTCTCGCCGGGCGTCTACTGGTACACCCGGGACGTGGTGCTCGAGGTCGTCCGCGCCGGGCTGTGGATCCGGCCGGCGGAACAGATCGCGGACCCGGCCGGTGTCCGGAACGCCCCGCTGGACCCGGTGCACAACCTGCTCCTGTACGAGGCGACCGAACCCGCCGCGGCCGAGCTGCTCCGCGAGGTGGCCGAGGGCCTCGTGAACCGCCTCGACGACGCGACCCGGGTGGCGACCAGGCTCATGCCCAGCACCGCCCTGGCCGGTGTCGACCTGGCCGCTGTCACCCGCACCACCGAGCGGGCACGACCGCCCGCCGAACCGACGCCCGTGCCTGCCTCCACACCGCAGGCCCCGCCTCCGTCGGCGCCGACGACCGTCCTGAACTCCGCGCCATCGCTGGAGATCCCGTCTTCACCGGAGCCCACGGCCGCGTTGAATCCCGCGTCTCCGTTGGAGGTCCCTCCTCCGCCGGCGCCGACGGCCGTGCTGAAGTCCGCGCCACCGTTGGAGATCCCGCCTCGGTCGGAGCCGACGACGGTGCTGGAGTCCGCGCCGCCGCTGGAGGACCCGCTTCCACCGGAGCCCACGGTCGCGCTGAAGCCCGCGCCGCCGCTGGAGGCCGAGCCCGTGCCCGAGCCCGTGCCTCCACCGGCGCCCGTGCCCGAGGAACCCGTTGCGACGGAAGAGGATCTCGAGGAGGAGGACCTCACCGAGACCGACCTGCCGTGGCTCTCGCGCCTCATGGAGACCATGTCGATGCCGGTACCCGTCCGTCCGTCCGAAGTGGAGCGTCACGATGACCGTGGAAGCCGATGAGTCGACCGGCGGCGGCGTCTTCTTCCTGATCGACCCCGCGTGGCAACCGACCGAGGAGGGCGAGGCCACGCCCGTGACGTCGGTCATCGGCGCGTGGCCGGTGACCGAGGCGGGCCGGGGCCGGTTCCAGCCGAACCCGCTCTACCTGCCGTCCACGAAGGACTCCCCGCTGGACCCGGTCGACGCGGTCCTGCGCCTGCTCGCCCGCGGCGAGTTCGACCCCGACCAGCTGCCCGAGGTGCTGAGCGACGTCATGCTCGGCATCGCGCTCGACGAACAGGGCGTCGCGATCGTGCGCCACGCACCGGACGGCGTGCCCGCGGTGCTGGTGACGACCTCCTACGGCCACCGCCTTCGGATCGACGCCGCCGGATGGCGCAACGTCACACTGACCCAACTGGCCGAAGCCCTGCCGGCGCGGGGCGTCGACGTCCTGCTCAACCCCGGCGCGCCAACGTCCATGCGGGTGTTGGCCGACGCCGTCCGCGCGGTCGCCGCGGGACAATCCGCCTAGTTTCGTCACAGTAGGCCGGCCGAGGGCCGGTGGCGCCCGGGTGTAGGGTGCGCTCCCACACGTGAAATTACCTCACGTATTTGAGCACGTCTGGGAGGACTGGCAGTGGCGAGCAAGGAAGCGCTGAAGGCGGCCATCCACGCCGCTTTCGACTCGGTGGTCGAGAACGGTCCGAGCTACACCAAGGTGTACGGCGCCGAGATCAAGCAGAAGAACTACGTGATTTTCCGCAGGACCACCATCAGCAACTTCGCCATCGGTTTCCGGCCGGGCAGCACCGACCTGGTCATCGTCCCGCTCGACGAGAACAACGGGAACGTGACGGCCGGCAGCCCGCTGACCATCACGGACGCCAACCGCGCCTCGGTGAAGAAGCGCGACCTCCAGGGGCGCTTCGTCATCAAGACGACGGACGGGCAGACGTTCCGCCTGAGCATCATCCCGTCCGTGCCGAAGATCATGGCCGCGGCCTATCAGCTGCCGGTCGACCAGAAGGCCGAGTACGACGCGTTCGTCGCCCTGCGCGACTCCCTCACGGCGGCCTGAGGAGCACGAAACCCCTGACGCGACGATGGCGTCGAGGCCATCGTCGCGTCAAGCCTCAGTGGAGGTTGCCGCAGGGGATGGCGTCGTCGTCCGATGCGGCGTCCGCCTCCCAGCGGACGGCGGAGAACGTGGCGTCGAACGGCTGCTCGGTGTAGACGAGGAACGGCGTGTTGACCCGCTTCGGGTCCAGCCCGGCCGCGGTGAAGCAGGCCACCGGGATCTTGACCGTCGATTTCTTCTCCGGCTTGAGGTCCCGCAGCAGCCTCGTCACCGCGACCTCGGCGCCGCACGGGTAGACGCAGTGCACGGCGACCGTCGTCTTGGCGGTCGGCGGTTCGTGCACCACCACGTCGAACACCAGCGCACCCTTGTCCGCATAGGACGACAGGTCGCGGGTGCCCGTGTCGCTCTGCAGGTACACCTCCCCGGGCGCGCCGCGCCAGGTCACCCGCAACCCCTTGCCGACGAGTGCCGCGGCGATCGGGCCCTGTTGGGCGCCCGCCGCGCCGATCTCGGTGCCGCCCCAGTTCTCCTGCGAGGCGATGAGGCCGACCCACGGCTTGACCACGCCGTTGTCGAACACCCGCAGCGTGGTGGCCGGGGACGCGGTGTCGTTCGGTGCCGGGCCGCTGGAGACGAGCAGGATCGTGGTGACCGCCGCGACGACCAGGGCGACGCCCGCGGCGATCGCCGGCACCAGCCACCTGCGCGGCGAGCGCGGGCCGGACGCGGGGCGCTGGTCACCGGGTTCCGGGAACGGGACAACGGGTGGCGGGGCCGGGGCCGTCATCAGCGGGGCGGCCGGGGTGGCGGCGCGCGTGGCGACGGCGGCCGCGCCGAGCGCCACGGTGAACTTCGGGTGCAGCGTCACCCGCACCGGCTTGCCGAACTCCTGCGACACCAGCTGCGACACCAGCGGGATGCGTGAGGAGCCGCCCGCCAGCAGCACCGCGGACAGGTCGTCGGGCCGCAGGCCGGCCGAGGAGATGGTGCGGCGCAACGCGTCGGTGGTCAGCTTCACCGACGGTCTGATCATGTCGTTGAACTGCAGCCGCGTGATCGTCAGCTCCCGCGGCCCGGACGGCAGCGGCACGGTCAGCGTGACGTCCGGCTCGATCGACAGCTCCTCCTTGGCGCGCACGCACATCGCGCGGATCTCCGCCAGCACGGTCGCCACCGCGGGGTCCGCGGCGTCCAGCGCGCCGATCGCCCCGTCGAACCGGTCGTCGATGTGCGCGAGCAGCGTCTCGTCGAAGTCGGTGCCGCCCATGTGCTCGATGCCTTCCGGGACACCGAGGATCTCCATGTCACCCGAGCGCATCCGCAGGATGGTCGTGTCGAACGTGCCGCCGCCGAGGTCGTAGACGGCCACCACCTCGCCGTCGCCGAGCCGGCGCTCCGCCGAGTAGTGCGTCGCGGCCGCCTCCGGCTCGGTGAGCAGCCGGAACTCGTGCACGCCCGCCAGCTTGGGCACCTCCGCGAACTGCTCGCGCCGGTACGGTCCCCAGATCGCCGGGCAGGTCAGCACGATCGACGCGGGTGGCAGGCCCACGGTCCTGGTCACCGTCGCGAGCACGTCGCGCAGCTGCGCCGCCATCAGCGTGGCGGGGGAGTACGCGGCGCCGCCGAGCACCAGCGGGGTCGGGTCCCCGAGCCGTCGCTTGAAGCCCCGCGCGACGCGGGCCGGGTCCGCCGCGGCCGCCAACGCCGCTGGTCCGGTCAGCACCGTGCCGTCCGGGGCCGGATAGGCCACCGACGGCACGACCACGCCGGGGGACAGCGGAACCATGCGCGTCCCGGGTGGACCGCTGATGGCGGCCGAGGTGAACGAGGTACCGAGATCGATCCCCACGCCGTATCTCACGAGGCCTCCGCGCTGCTGGTCGTCAAGCAAACTCAAAACCAAGCAAACAAAGCTACAATAACATTCGATGCTGTCGGGATATCCCTACCCGGTCACGGGGCCGGCACCCTTGTGAGTTCACTGCCCGGCCAGCAGGCTTGCCCGGTGGCCGCCGGTGACGCATTGCTGAGGAAGGGCCAGCGTCCGCACGAGATCGCGGCGACTGTACCGCCCGAGAACCTGGTCGCCGCACTCGTCCGCAACCTGGCCGGGGTCGTCGGCGGGCAGGCGGCCTACTGCGTGGGCCCGGAGTTGGCCGTCATCGCGGCGTGGCCGGCGCCGACCCTGACCGGCGTCACCGAGACCGCGCGCGAGCCGGTGGCCGAGGACGGGGTCGTGCTGGTCGCCGGGCCGAAGCGGTGGGGCGAGCGGGAGCAGGCCGTGCTCCGCGAGACCGCCGGCTGGCTCGGTATGGCCGCCCGGCTGGACCGCCTGCGTGCCGACCGGGACCGCGCGGAGGCCCGCGCCACGGCGCTGCGCGTCGAGGTGCGCACCGCCCGGGAGCGGTTCGCGCAGGTCCGTGAGCTGGAGCGCCGCCGCCTCGTCAAGGCGATCACCACGACGACGCTGAGGGACCTCGACGACGTGCGCCGCCGGCTGCGGCACCTCGACGAGTCGCTGACCGAGGCGACCTCGAGCGCCCAGGAGCTGGAGGAGGTGCGGGACGCGCTGGACGAGCTGCTGGACGAGTTCCGCACGGTCGTGCGCGGGGTGTACCCGTCGATCCTGCCGGACCGCGGCCCGCGCGCGGCCCTGGAGGAGCTGGCGGCCACGCTGCCGCGCCCGGTGCGGTTCGACGGCGACCTGGGCAGGCGCGTCGGCTGGGAGGTCGAGTCGGGCCTGTACCACGCGGTGGCCGCCGTGCTGACCGTGCTGGCGGGCAGCGACCGCGAGTCGGCGGTGGCGGTGGACTTCAGCCGCGAGGACGCGCTGCGGGTGCTGGTGACCGCCCCGGCCGTCGAGCTGTCCCTGGCCGACCTGCGCACGGCCCTGGACCACGACGCCGAACGCCTGGCCGTCCTGGGCGGCTCGATGCGCTCGGCGGTGACGGGTGGCGCGGCGGTGGTGAGCATCAGGCTGTCCGAGCGGGTCGACCCGGTGCTGTTCGACTCACCGAGGTTCGGCCACAACGGCCTCTACCGGCGGGTGAGCGACCTGGTCCGGCAGGGCGTCGCCACCGACGGCCCCGACCGCGCGCGGTGGGCCGCCGTGGCCGAACGCCTGGCCAGCCCGCCCCGCGTGGCCGTGGTGCGCGCGCCGGGCATGCCCCGCGAGTCCGCGGTGGGCGTCGTGGTGGTGGACGTCGAGGGCCAGCCGGACCAGGCCCTCGCGGAGGAGTTCCTGGCCGACAGCGGCCCCCGCGGCTCGATCGACGCGGTGCTGTGCCTGGTGCCGCCCACGCCCGCGTTCCGCGCCGCCCTGCGCTGGGGCCGCCAGCGGGTGGCCCTGAGCGAGTCGATGAGCCTCGCCGACCTGGCCCGCACGGTGATCTCCTGGAGCCCGGTCATCGCCGCCCGCCGCGCCATCGTGACGGTCCGGGAGCTGACGTCCGTGCTGCCGCTGGACCACCCCCTGCGCTGGGGGATCGACCGGATCGGCGCCGGCACCCACGAGATCGCCGAACTGGACCTCCTGGACGACCTGGAACGCGGCGACACCCGCCTGCTGCGGGGCGCCGGCTGGGGCGCGGTCGTCGACGCCGTCCGGTTGCTCGGGGCACGCGGCACGGACCCGCGTGCCCGACTCGGGCTGTCCGCGGACGCTCGTGAGGAGCAGGTCCGGGAGGCGGCCGACCTCGCCGTGCGGCGGTGGCGTGCGCATGCCGAACGCCCGGGGACGGGTGGCCGCGACCGGGCGGCGTGCGAGGTCCTGGCCCGCACGGCCGAGGGCATGCTCAGTCCGTGACCCTGCCCCCGCCGACGTGTGGCCGCGGCGGAGGTTGCCTTCCCCCGGGGTCGCCGAGGCATTCGGGGGACATCCCTACCCGCGGTCGATGGCTCACCCCCCGCGGGCGGAGGGACAGACCCAACGACTTCCGCTTCCACCGCCGGCAGAGTCGTCCTCAGCACCCGCAGGCTGGGGAGAGGAACCGGAATGACCACCATGGAGAGTGTCGTCCAGGCGCACGGCGCCGCCCTGCTCGCCTACGCCACCCGGGCCACCGGCGGCGACCGGCACGCCGCCGAGGACGTCGTGCAGGAGA